>CAJCIM010000013.1 GCA_903970395.1 Acidobacteriaceae bacterium | reverse complement strand
GACGACGGAAAGATCTCATCGAAGACGCAGCCAAGCTGGTCGGCGATGGCGATGCAGCTCTTTTGGCAGGCCTCTTCGCCGGGAACGCCGGTCGCGCAGTTGGCGTTGCCCGCATTTACCAGCACACCCTTTACGCGGCTGCCGGTGGCCTTCAGATGCCTGCGGCCTACATGGATTGGCGCAGCGACCAACTGGTTGCTCGTATACATCACCGCTGCAGCCGCGCCGCCCTCGCATACCGCGAGCGCGACATCCGGCTTGCCGCTGGCCTTGATGCCGGCGGTTACTGAAGACCATTGAAAGCCCAGCGGGAGTGGCTGGGTCACTGCGGGGGAGGGAACTGTGCTCACAACGAATATCGTATCAAGCGCGGCGTATACTCATTCGATAACAGTGGGAGCCCGTGCGCACCGATAACCGCGCCGCTCCCCGGGGGATTTTGACCTATGAGCACGAATGGCAACGGCCACGCACACACGCACGGCAACGACTACGTCGTCCCGCAGCCGCGCAAGGATTGGATCGTAAACCGCAAGGCTGAGGCCGCCCGCACTGGCGACTGGAACATGAGCCAGATGCACTTCGCCCGCCTCGGCAAGATCACCGAGGAGATGGCCTACGTCGCGCACAAGGAGAAGCTGAACCCGGAGCTGGTGCGCAGCGAGATCGCCAAGGGCACCATGATTATCCCGGCGAATATCAATCATCCTGAGTTGGAGCCGATGGCCATCGGTGTCGAGTCGCTGTGCAAGATCAACGCCAACATCGGCAACTCCGCGCTGGTGTCGAACGTGGATGAAGAGCTGCGCAAGCTGCACACCGCCGTCCACTACGGCGCGGACACCGTCATGGACCTCTCCACCGGCGGCGACATCCCAATGATTCGCGAGGCCATCATTCGCCACTCGCCGGTGCCGATTGGAACAGTCCCTCTGTATGAGGCTCTGAGTCGCGTCAAGCGCGTCGAAGACCTCAACATCGATCTCTACATGGAGGTTCTAGAGGAGCAGGCACAGCAGGGCGTCGACTACTTCACCATCCACGCTGGCGTGCTCATTCAGTACGTACCGATGGTCTCCAAGCGGATCACCGGCATCGTCTCTCGTGGCGGCGCGATCCTCGCGCAGTGGATGACCTCGAACCACAAGCAGAACTTCCTCTATGAGAACTTCGACCGCATCACCAAGCTGATGGCGAAGTACGACGTCAGCTACTCACTCGGCGACGGCCTGCGTCCCGGCTCGGTTGCCGATGCCAGCGACGAAGCGCAGTTTGCGGAGTTGAAGACGCTCGGCGAGCTCACCCGCCAGGCTTGGAAGGACGATGTGCAGGTGATGATCGAAGGCCCCGGCCACGTGCCGATGGACAAGATCAAGGAGCAGGTCGATAAAGAAGTTGAGCTGTGCGACGGTGCGCCATTCTACGTGCTTGGCCCGCTGGTGACGGACATAGCGCCGGGCTACGACCACATCACGTCGGCCATCGGCGCGGCGATGATTGGCTGGCATGGCGCGGCGATGCTCTGCTATGTCACGCCGAAAGAGCACCTCGGACTGCCCAACGAGAAGGACGTAAAGGACGGCATCATCGCCTACAAGATCGCCGCTCACGCTGCGGACATTGCACGGCACCGGCCCGGCGCCCGCGACCGCGATGACGCGATCTCCCACGCGCGCTACACCTTCGATTGGGACAAACAGTTTGCGCTGTCGCTCGACCCCGACACCGCACGCAGCATGCACGATGAGACGCTGCCCGACGACTACTACAAGGAAGCGGCGTTCTGCTCCATGTGCGGCCCCAAGTTCTGCTCCATGAACTGGTCCAGCAAGGTCGATGAGTACAACGAGCAGGTCCACGGCCTGAAGAAGAACGACCTTACGCAGATTGTGATGGAGCAGATGGCTTTGAGGTAGTGAGTAGAGAGTAGACCGAATGCGAAGGGCGCCGAAACGATCGGCGCCCTTTCTATCTCTACTCCTCTGCTGCTTTAATCCTCTGCTTCAACCTCTTTCATAGTGAAACAGCAGCTCCTGCTCACTCGGCACCGGTTTGCCGTTGCGAGTGGCAGGCTGGAATGTCCACTGCTGGATCGTTGCCAGCACCGTCGCATCGATGCCGTCGCCAAGGCCGCGTGCCAGTGTCGACTTCGCGATGTGTCCCTGCTCGTCGATGACCACATCCACTACCACATCGCCACGCGTTCCTGAGGGAAGGTGGCTCAGGTCCGGCTTCGGATACGGGTGGTTCATCTCCAGCGCGAGCGTGATGTCACCCTGACCCAGCGCGTCATCTCCACTGCTGTTGCCTGTTCCAGCATCTTTGGATGGCGTTGAGGGCGTCGGCGCAATCTTCGCCGGGGCCGCAATCGCTGGCAGGGGCGTCGGCTTGCGCGCCGGCTGCTCCTTGGCTTGGAGCGTTGCTGCTGGAGCGCTGCTGCCCGGCGTATAGGTCAACAGAAGGTTGTGTCCGTTGGCATCGCCCGGCCGTTCGGCCTTAACCAGCTTCGGTGCGCGATGGAAGAGCACCACTGCTATCACCAGGGCGTGAACCGCCAGAGATGCCGTTACCCAGCGGTTGACTGTGCCCTGTTGCTCCACGGTGGTGGCGCTCTGCAGCAGAACTCGAGTCGGGATCGGTTCAGCGTTCATGTACCCTCGCGCGGCCTGTGCAGGCCCCTCTTGCATAGGACTCTAGCATAGGCCGCGCGTTAGCCAGCATAGATTATTCGCCAGTTTGCGACCATTTTGCGGCGTCTTCCAGCACCGCCGCTGCCGCGTTTAGCTGCCTTGCCAGCACAGCCAACTGCGCCTCTGTACGCGCATTGTCATCCGCATCGATGCCCTCATTCACGCCTGGAATCACTACGGCTGCATAGCCTGTGAACTCGCCCGGATCATAGATGGTGTGCTTGTACCAGGCACGGTGCGGCAGGCCGTCCGGAGTCAGCAGCGCCGTCTCTGCATCCCGCAGTGCGCTGTTTACTGCCGCCAGTTTTGCGCCATCCGCCGGTGCACTCTGCGCCTTGTAGATGCTCTGTCCCGCCGCCGCGAAGCGTTTTGCAGCAGTCTCTGCGGCGCTGAAGTCAGCAGACAGGTGTGCATTCTCCGCGCGCAACTTCGCGTTGTTCACGTAGCGCTCAACCTCGCGGCCGTACAAGCGATAGTCGTAGGGCAGCACATCGGTGTCGGCCATGTGCAAAATCTCCAGCCCGAAGACGCGCGCCATCTGCTGCTCGTACACGAAGGTCGGGTCAGCGTTGCGAATGAACCAGTTGTAGTTGTCGAAGACCGAGTGGTAGACGCCGTACGGCCCCTCGGAACCTACGTCCGTCGAAGGCACGCCGACGTGTTGGAAGAACGGCGTAAAGTCCGATCCCGAACCGAGCGTACCCACGCGCACCTCATCGTTATTGGGCGTCTTCATCGTGCGCCGCTGTGGAGCCTCCTGTTGATCTTTCAGCCACTGCGCGTAGACCGTGCCACCCTTCGGACTAGGTACCTGGCGCGTGACCTCGCGCACGAACTGTTGCAACGAAGGCACCGCCGCTGCTGTGAACTCCGGCCCGGCGACGCCGACGTCGGTGTTGAAGTAGGCGACTGCGTGGCTTAGCTGCACCATGTGGCTCTCCACCCACTCGGTTGAGCCGATAAGACCCTCTTCCTCCGCATCCCAGCTCGCAACAACGATAGTGCGCTTCGGTTTCCATCCTTGCTTCAGCAGGGCGCCGAACCCGTGCACGGCCTCCAGCATCGCCGCCGTGCCGCTGTTGGGGTCAACCGCGCCGTACACCCACGCATCGCGATGGTTGCCCGCAACCACCCAGTGCTCATTGTCCTCGCCGGGAATGGTGCCGATCACGTCCCAGATGGTGCGCAGCTTGTAGTCCTGCTCCAGGTGCATGTGCACCTTCACCGCGCCAGTGCCGCCCAGGTGATACGTAAACGGCAGCGCGCCCTGCCAGTCGTGCGGTGTCGCAGGGCCTTCCAGCGCATCGAGGATCGGCGCTGCATCCTTGTAGCTCAGCGGGTTCGCAGGGATCGACGGCTGGTTCATCTTCGCCGGGTCCATCACACGCGCCGAGTCCGGCAGATCGTTCGTCGCACCCACGCCCGGCGACGACGGATCTCCCGCATAGATCGGCAGATACTGCACACTGCCGCGCTGCACAGCGCTGTCCGGCCGCATCGGTCCGCGTGGATACTTATCACCGCGCGTGTACCCGTCGTCCGCCGGGTCCGAATAGATGATTACGCCCGCCGCGCCGTACTGCTGCGCGATGTACACCTTCACACCGCGGAAGTTCTCTCCGTAGCGCACCAGCACGATCTTGCCTTTGACATCGATGCCGAGGTCCTTCAGCTTCTTGAAGTCCTCTGCCGTGCCGTAATTCGCATAGACCGCGTCGGCGGTTACGTCGCCAGAGGCCGAGGAGCCGTTGAACGCCGGCAGTATGCGCGGATCGCCGCCGTAAGCCTTATCGACATGCTCCGGCGTGGGCCCGGCCATGAGCTGTTTGCCCTTCGCGTCGACGGCGGTGATCTCAATCTTCACCGGCTTATTCAGCCACACGCGGAAGGGAACGATCTCGGTCTGGAGTCCGGCGGCCTTGAACTTCTCGGCAACATACTGCGCGGTCTTGTAGTCCTCCGGCGAACTCGCCCAGTGCGGCTCAGCAGTCAGGGTCTTCAGGTGCTCCCCCGCGAGCTTCGCGTCGGGTACGGCCATAAAAGCGGCGTCCCACTTGGCCTGCTGAGAAAAGTCCGTGTAGCCGAAGACCCTGTTTGCGCTCTGTGCGTGGGCGGCTGCACCCACCAAACCTGCAACTGTGGCGAAAGACAGAACGGCCCGTGCGCTTGCTCGAATCATCGAAGAAGACTCCTTGACAATGTTTCTTTGGAGTGTACGCGATGACTTAGGCAGACGCACGGGCCGCTGGCAGAGCGGATGGACTACACAGGCTGGGTGCAGAACTTGCAGCGTGTCGCTGCCAGCGGAATGTCGCCCAGGCACTGCGGGCATGGCTTGGTCGTGGGCGGTGCCTCGGCAGCTGGGGGGTTGAACTTCTTCAGCAGGTACTGCGTTGGAAGCACCAGAAGGAAGTACACCACCGCTGCAATCAGCAGAAAGTTGATGACGGCAGTCAGAAAGGTGCCGTACTTGATCTCGCCGCCATTGACGTGCCCCACAAGATAGTCGAAGTTCGGCTTGCCGATGACTGCACCCAGCAGCGGATTAATGATGTTGGTTGTCAGCGCAGTGACAATCGCCGTAAATGCCGCGCCAATTATGACAGCCACGGCGAGATCCATCACGTTGCCGCGCAAAATGAAGTCGCGAAATCCTTTGATCATTCCATCCTCCAGCAAGAGTAGTCAGAGACGACGTTCCGGGAGCCCATGTTTCCCGGCGAGTATACACGTGCTTCCTCAAGTATTCTTATAAGCTGTGGCGTCCTCCCCTATGCGCGTGCGTCTGCTTACCTTCGGGCCGCTGAAGTCGGCCCTGCCTGCTGGCGGCAGCTGGCGCGAACTTCCTGCCGGCTCGTCGGTGGCTTCGCTGATTGCCGATCTCCTCTCCAGTGGCGTCTTTACAGACGCTGCGCTCAGCTCCGCGGCTATTGCTGTCAATCAGGAGTACGCCTCGTCCACTGCGATGCTGCACGATGGCGACGAGGTTGCCATTCTGCCGCCGGTCAGCGGCGGCGCTGATCCCACCCCCGACTCGCCGCTCGTCCAGCTCGTCCGCGAGCCCATCGACGCAGCCGCGATTCTCGCATCTGTTAAGGCTGGACCTGACGGTGCGGTCGTCGTCTTCGACGGCATCGTGCGCGACAATACCCGCGGACGCCAGACGCTGCATCTCAACTACGAGGCTTATGAAGAGATGGCCCTGCGCCAGATGCAACTGCTTCGCCTCGAAGCCATCGAGCACAAGGGTGCACGCGAGGTTGCTATCGTGCATCGACTCGGTCGGCTTGTCGTCGGCGAGACCAGCGTGCTGATCGCTGTTGCTTCCGCACACCGCGGCGTCGCGTTTGACTCCTGCCGCTGGGTAATCGATACCCTCAAAAAGACCGTCCCAATCTGGAAGAAGGAACAATTTGCCGATGGTGCCGTCTGGGCCGACGGCGAACCGTTCCCGCAAGATCCTACCGGAACCACACGATGACGTTCGCTCTATCGGCCACCGCTTCGCTGCTGATCGTCTCTCTCGCCATCTCGCCCGCGGCGTTTGCGCAGCAGGCCCCCGCACCGATTGAGCGTCAGCTGCCGCAGGCGCCAACCATCCACGTTGAAAGCCGCCTGGTCCCCGTTGCGGTCAATGTGGTGGACGAGCACGGAGCACCCGTCGCTGGGCTCACGCAGGACGATTTCGAGATCTTCGAGGACAACAAGTCTGAGAAGATCGCCGTCTTCGACCGCGAGGCCACCACGCCGCTGCAGATCGTGCTCGCGCTCGACGCCAGCGAGAGCGTCTTCATCGACGACCACCTGGAGCACGAGGCCGCCAAGACCTTCGTCAAGACCATCCTGCGCCAGCAGGACCGCATCGACGTGATGGCGTTCTCTGACAACGTGGATGAGCTTGTCAGTTTCACCAACGATCTGCATCGCATCGAGAATGGTATTAGCGACGTCCCGCGCGGCGACGCCACCGCGCTCTACGATGCCATCTACCTCGCCAGCCAGCGCATGACGCAGTCGCGGCTCGACGGCTCAAGGCGCGTGGTGGTGCTCATCACCGACGGCGAAAACACCACCCATCACGGCAGCTACGACGCTGCGCTGGAGCAGGCCGAGCGTGCCGGAGCGATGGTCTACTCTCTCATCATCGTGCCGATTATGGCCGACGCGGGCCGCAACACAGGCGGCGAGCACGCGCTGATCCAGATGGCTCACGATACCGGCGGTAAGTACTACTACGTATCGGACAAACACGACCTCGCGCCAGCCTTCCAGCACGTCTCCGACGACCTGCGCACGCAGTACACGGTGGGCTACTACGCTCCTCAGCGTGGCGCGGACCTCAGCGGCCTACGCCATATCCGCATCGAACTGAAAGACCCCGCGCTGCGCGCCAAGTACTCCCTGCGCTACCGCACCGCCTACTACGCCAACCGCGTCGGCGAATAATGTAACTGAGCGAATGAGGCAAATTAGGCATCGCCGAGCCCCGCCAGGCCGTCTAACTTACAATCAACGTAGGGATACAGAAGATATATGCCGCTATTCAAGAGAAAACAGAAGGGTCCACCCACGGGTGAGACCGGCCAGGAGGCTCTTTACCTCAAGAGCCTCAGTGACCGCCAGGTCCCCGTCGTCGTAAAGCTGCGCGACGGCGAGGTTGTGCAAGGCTGGATCGAGTACTTCGACGACATGATGGTGCGCCTTACCCGCGAGGGCAAGCCGAACCTGTTCATCTACAAGACGCAGATTCGCACTATCAGCGAAGGCTCCGGCTCCTCACAACGCCGCACCACACAGCGCGAGACGGTCTAGACTGGCCGCGCTGGACGTCATTGGCCGTTGACTTGGGAGGGAGCAGGTGCCTTCAGGCCGCTGAAATCCGTTTGGCATAGTATGAAGAGGCTTCGGCCCTGGAGAGCTCGCCCCAGAACTCCAAGCAAAGGAACCCATGTCTGAATTTCTAGCTATCGCAGAGTCCATCGCCCGCGAGGCCGGTACGCTTCTGCGCGACTACTATCACCGCGGCGTCTCCGCCGAGTATAAGGGTGATGTCGACATCGTCACCGAGGCCGACCGCGCCAGCGAGAAGCTTATCGTCAGCCGCCTCGGCGAGGCGCTTCCCACGCACGGCATCTACGGCGAAGAGGGCACACGCTCCGGCCTCGACGCCGAGTACCGCTGGTACGTCGATCCGCTCGACGGCACCACTAACTTTGCGCACGGCTTCCCGGTCTTTGCCGTCGTCATGGGTTGCGAACGCCGCGCATCCGGCCTCAAGCCAGATGAAGACGGCGAGATGGTCGCCGGCGTGATCTACGACCCTCTGCGCGATGAGATGTTCTCCGCCGCGCGTGGCGAGGGTGCCTTCCTCAACGGCAAGCCGATCCACGTCTCCAACGCGAAGCTGCTGCAAGAGTCACTTATCGCCACCGGCTTCCCCAGCCAGAAGCGCCACGAGAGCCCGAACGTGCACTTCTACCAGGAGTTCACGTTGCGCAGCCACGGCGTGCGCCGTGCGGGCGCTGCGGCGATTGACCTCGCTTATGTGGCTTGTGGGCGTTTAGAGGGCTACTGGGAGTTCCAGCTCAACTCCTGGGACACCTCCGCCGGTTATCTGCTGGTGGAAGAGGCCGGCGGCCGCATCACGCACTTCGACGGCAGCAAGTTCACCCTGGACAGCCGCGAGGTCCTCGCCACCAACGGCCATATCGCCGCCGAGATGGAGCACCTCTTCGCAGATATGTTCGCCGGTCGCAACCTCGAACGCATTCCAACACCAGCGGAGTTTGCAGCGCGGCGCGCTGAGGCAAAGAGCTGAAACTCCGTCCGCAACAGTCCGAATTGTGAATAACATCTGCGCTGGGATTGGCCCTGTTTTATTGCTAAAATCAGTGCCGAGACATCATTACCGCGCGAGGCAACTCGAAGGAGATCCGGAAACATGGCATACGTAATCGCAGAACCCTGCATCGGCACCAAGGACACAGCTTGCGTCGATGCTTGCCCCGTGGACTGTATCCACCCCAAGAAGGATGAGGGCAACTACGGCGAGTCTGAGCAGCTCTTCATCGACCCGGTCGAGTGCATCGACTGCGGCGCCTGCGTCCCCGTCTGCCCGGTCTCGGCCATCTACGCCGCCGACGACCTGCCTGAAAAGTGGGCCGCATTCCAAGAGAAGGCCGTCTCGCACTACGGTCGCTAATCCCGCTGCACCCATTTCAGACGCGCAGTCCGCAAGGGCTGCGCGT
>CAJCIM010000012.1 GCA_903970395.1 Acidobacteriaceae bacterium | reverse complement strand
CCGCATCAAGGACATGATCATTTTCGGCACTGTCAACCTCGCGCTTCTGCTCCTGGTCATGACGGTAAAACGCTACGCTTTCACCTCCCTCTGGTGCGCCTACGCCGCCGTAGCCAGCATCATCATCCTGGCCTACTTCTGGAAGTCCGCCGGCCTCCGCCCCTTCAAATACGTCGACGCCATCTAGCTTGGTTCTTCCGTTTTGCGTAGAACGTAATACAGCGGAAGTATGACCGAGTAAATCGCCAGCGCCACAAGGTCACACCCGAAAACACCGTTGGCGCAGCGATAGCTCCGCCGCGCCAAGATTTGAATCGAAGTAACCAAAGGAAGCTTTCATCGAGATTCTCCTAAGTGAAATGAAACTCCTGCTTACAGCCCTTTCTTCACTAAGAACAAAATCAAATCCTTAACCCGGCTAGAATAGCCCCACTCATTGTCGTACCAGCTAATCACCTTGCCGGTATTCCCAATCACCTTGGTCAGCTTGCTATCGACAATGCTCGACAGCGGATTCCCGCGGAAGTCAGTCGACACCAGCTCTTCCTCGGTATACCCAAGAATCCCCTTCAGCGGCCCCTCACTCGCTGCCTTCAGCGCCGCATTCACGCTCTTCACATCAATCGGCTTCTCGCTAACAAAGGTCAAGTCGACAACCGACACATTCGGAGTCGGCACGCGCATAGAAAAACCATCCAGCTTCCCGTCCATCTCTGGAATCACCAACCGCAGCGCCTTGGCCGCACCCGTCGAGCTCGGAATCATGCTCAGCGCCGCCGCCCGCGCGCGCCGCAAATCCTTGTGCGGAGTATCCAGAATCACCTGGTCGTTCGTATAGCTGTGGATCGTCGTCATAATGCCCGACGCAATCCCAAACGTATCGTGCAGCACCTTCACCACCGGAGCCAGGCAATTCGTAGTGCAGCTCGCATTCGAAATCACATTGTGCTTGGCCGCATCGTACTTGTCGTCATTGACGCCGAGGACAAGGGTGATGTCCTCGTTGGAGGCCGGGGCGGAGATGATGATTTTCTTGACTGTCGTTTTCCCATCGCTGAGGGCTCCACCGAGGTGCGCTTTGGCCTTGGTGGCATCGGTGAAGAAGCCGGTGGACTCGACGACGATCTCGGCGCCGACGGAGGCCCAGTCGAGCTGGGCTGGGTCGCGCTGGGCGAAGACCTTGATGGCCTTGCCGTCGACGATAATGGAATCTTCGGTGGCGGAGATCTCGTTCTTGAGGTTGCCGAGGATGGAGTCGTACTTGAGGAGGTGGGCGAGGGTAGCGGGGGTAGTGAGGTCGTTGACGGCTACGAATTCGATGTCGGGGTTGCCCAAAGCGGTGCGGAAGACGTTGCGTCCAATGCGGCCGAAGCCGTTGATGCCTACCTTAACTGCCATGTTGTGGTGATTCTCCTTAATCCAATCAAGGATACCAAATGGAGCAGAAGAGACGAGTTGCGATAGGAGGGAGGTGGCAGCCAGTATGCACAACTTTGGCGGCACAGGGACGGGTGTGTTACAACACCGTTATATGCGCGATTGGTTGCGCGGCACACTCATGAGAAGACGTTCAAAGCGTGGACCGAATGAATCGGAGTCCACGGGCAAGATTGGGCAGGAGATTCCTGCAAACCAGCCGGCGCCGCTTAGGCCCAGCTACCCGGAGCCGATAGCGGCGGCCCAGCCGGAGATACCGGTAGAGGCACCAGCCGTCGAGGCAGAGGTGCCCGTTACGCCGCCTCAGCCGCAGGTGGTACACGAGACGCAGCCGGAGTCGCTTGCGACGCCGCCGGCAGAGCCGCTGGCTGTTTCGGCGAAGTCGCCGCGCGGTTATGTGGTGCTGACGATTGGGCTGCCGGGTTCGGGCAAGACAACCTGGTACAAGCGCCGGGGGGTGCAGCCGCTTTCTAGCGATATGCTGCGGAATATTCTGTTCGACGATATTACCGAGCAGCGCTACCAGGGACTGGTATTCAGCACGCTGCGCAGCCTTCTGCGGGCACGTCTGATCGCCAAGATGCCGTGGAACTATGTGGATGCCACGAATCTGAGTCCGCACGAGCGGCGGCAGTGGATCAAGATGGCGAAGAGTTTTGGGTACGAGGTGCAGGCGGTGTTTTTCGATGTGCCGCTGGCCGTGTGCCTGGAGCGAAACTCGAAGCGGGATCGTCAGGTGACCGACGAGGTGATGCACAAGATGTCGGAGAGGCTGAGGCCGCCGACGTTCAAAGAGGGTTTCGACAAGATCACCGTGGTTCGGGTGAAGGGTGCAGCGACACCGGGTGAGCCGGAAGCGACTGGTGAGACACAGCCCGAGGCCGTAGAAGGTTAGAAGCCAGTTCTGATGGAGACAGATGGCCGCCCAAGGTGTCGAGTTCGCGCAGGTGAGCTTCGAGACCGGTTCGCCGAGAGGCGAGGGCGGTCGTCGGCTTTTAACGGATATTTCGTTCAAGGTTGAGGCTGGGACTACGACGGCGCTGCTGGGACGCAGCGGTAGTGGTAAGACGACACTGCTGCGCACGGTGAACGCCCTGGTGAGGCCGACGAGTGGGCGCGTACTGGTGGGTAGGCGCGATGTAAGCGCGGTGGACGTGATCGCGTTGCGGCGGGGGATCGGGTATGTGATCCAGGAGACAGGGCTATTTCCACAGATGACGGTGGAGCGCAATGTGGGGATGGCGCTGGAGCTGGCGGGGAGATCCAAAGCTGAGATTGTGGCGAAAGTTGCGGAGATGCTGGAGCTCGTGGGGCTGCCGAGCGATCTGATGGGGCGGTATCCGTGGCAACTGAGCGGCGGACAACGGCAGCGGGTGGGGCTGGCTCGTGCGCTGGCTAGTGAGCCTGAGGTGCTGCTGATGGATGAGCCGTTTGGGGCGCTCGATCCTCTGACACGTGTAGAGATGCAGACGATGCTGCGGGAGTTGCTGCGACGGGTGGGGACGACGACAATCCTCGTGACGCATGATCTTGAGGAGGCGCTGTACCTGGCTGATCGTGTGGTGCTGCTGGAGGCGGGGCGTGTGGTAGCGGAGATGGCTGCGAGTGAGGTGCGGGCGTCGGAGAATGAGACGGTGAGGGCTTATATTGAGGCGACACATCGCGTTGAGGTGATTCCCACCCATATTTCAGAAGCGAGACATGGGGCATCCAGAACGGATGGCGCGTCATGAGGCAGTTTCTGCAGCGGTATGGGGCGCAGATTGCCCGGCTGACGTTTGAGCATGTGTGGCTGACGGCGAACGCGATGCTGTTTGCGGTGTTGATTGCGCTGCCGTTGGGGGTGTGGCTGACTCGGCATGAGCGATGGGCGCGACCGTTGCTGGGTGTGGCGAATGTGCTGCAGACGATTCCAAGCCTGGCGCTGTTTGGGCTACTGCTGCCGGTGCCGTTTCTGGGCGACAGAGCCGCTCGGCTGGCGATTGTGGCGCTGACAGGGTATGCGCTGTTGCCGATCCTGCGGAATACGTATGCGGGGATCAGGAGTGTGGATGCGGCGCTGGTGGATGTCGCGAATGCTCTGGGGATGACGAGCTGGCAACGTCTAACGAAGGTGGAGCTGCCGATGGCTGCGAGTGTGATTCTCGCCGGATTGCGGACGGCTACAGTGACGTGTGTCGGGGTAGCGACGATTGCGGCGGCGATTGGTGCGGGTGGATTGGGTGAACTGATCTTTCGTGGAGTGGCGAGTGTTGATAACGGGCTGGTATTGGCCGGAGCGGTGCCGGCGGCGCTGTTGGCGCTTTGTGCGGATGGAGTGTTGGGGTTGGCGGAGAAAAGGATGGTGGTGAGGAGATGAAGCTCTGGCCTTTTGGAAAGAAAATAGGCGAAGCTGCGAGGGTTCCTTTGGCGCAAGCTCATGAGCCTTCAACGATGGATCGGTTACTTACGAGGAACTGCAGCCGCGATGAGTTCCTTCTTTTGTACTTCAAACTCTTACAAGAGCGGATGCCCAATCATCAATTGGAAATGACCGGGGAGTCTGTTGTTAGAGCCGTAAGCCCGCAGGGCAAAGAGTCTACGACCTACATGGACAATGCATGGCTTCAATATTCACGAGATGCCGAGAACCGGCAGATGATGCTGGAACGCTATCTGGGCTTGGCCGTGAGCCTGAATGAACCCTCTGATCCCGTTGTTCCAGAACGAATCGTTGCCATGATCAAAGACTCTCAATACATGGCCATGTTTAAGTCAGAGCATGAGCCATGTGTCGAGCACCTCTGTGGCGATCTGTGGGTGGTGTATGCGGAAGACTTGCCAGAACGAATGCGTAGTCTAAAACGAAGCGATGTGGCGGCTGCGGGAGTGGCGAAAGATGCAATCAAGGAATTAGCCAAAGAGAATTTGCGAAAAGTAATGCCGCCTGCTGAACAACACGGAGATGGGCCGTGGTATTTGCTAACTGCGGGAGGGGATTACACGGCAAGTCTGCTTCTGTTCGATGGGTTGTGGAATGATCTCGCGAGAAGTGTTGATGGCGATTTAGTGGTGGTCGCTCCGGCACGCGATGTGATCTTTTTCACCGGAGCTGAGTCGACGGAGGGCTTGGCTGCTATTCGAAAACATTCAGAGGAGATATTAACCTCAGGGAGTTATTTAATTTCGGGGACTTTACTTGTTCGTAAGGAAGGCCAATGGGACGTCTTCAACGCCAACTGAGAATCCTCGTGCTTGGGGTTCTTGTCGCGGTGACAGCGTGTGCGCCGCCGCGGTCTTCGCATGTGGTGATTGGGGCCAAGGATTTTACGGAACAGGTGGTGCTGGGGGAGTTGCTGGCGCAGGAGATTGAGGCTAGCGGTGGTGGACCGGTGGAGAGGCGGTTCTGGCTGGCGGGGAGTTATCTGTGTCAGCAGGCGTTGGTATCGAACAGGATTGATGGGTATGTGGAGTACACAGGGACGGCGTTGACGGCGATTCTGAAGCAGCCGCTTGACCGCGATGCGGCGCGGGTGGATGCGACGGTGTCGCGGTTGTATGAGCAGCGTTACCATGTGCGTGTGGGGCCGGGGTTGGGGTTCGAGGATACGTTTGCGATGGTGGTACGCGGTGAGGATGCGCGGCGGTTTGGGCTGAAGACGATTGGTGATGTAGTGAAGCTGACAAAACTCACGTCTCAAAAGCGAGACCGATCGACGAGCTCAGGGCAGGCTGTGGAGCACCCAGAGTTCCGATTGGGTATTGGGTATGAGTTTGCGGAGCGGCCAGATGGACTGCGTGGGTTGAGTGCGGCGTATGGGCTGCGGTTTGCGGGTGAGCCGCGGACGATGGAGCTAGGGTTGCTGTATCGGTCGTTGGCGGCAAAGCAGGTGGACATTGTCGCGGGGAACTCGACGGATGGGGCGATCAAGGCGCTGGACTTTGTGGCGCTGGAGGATGATCGGCACTACTTTCCACCGTATGAGGCTGTACCGCTGGTGCGGGAGGAGTCGTTGCAGCGGTGGCCGCAGATTGGTGTGGCGATGCAGAGGTTGGCTGGCAAGGTGAGTGCCGATGATATGCGGGCGATGAACCTGGCGGTGGAAAGCCAGCATCGCGATGTGGGCGATGTGGTGCGGGAGTTTCGAGCGCGCAAGGGGTTGTGATGCGGTGTGGTCGTAGACTAAGAGCGATGAACAAGGGTATCTCGATCGTCGGATTACTGTTGGTGGTGATGGCTGGATGCAAGAGATCGCGTCCGGCTGAGAGTGCGATTGTGAGTAGTCCGGCTGCTGCTGTGCAGAGTGCGATGCCTGCTTCGTCTGAGTCGACTGTATCGTCGCAGACGAATGCTGCGCCTGCGACGAGCGGTGTGGCTCCAAAGTTTGGGTGGAAGCAGTATGACCAGGAGAGCTTCGCGACGAGGCCTTCGCAGGGGCGCGTGTTTGATGTGCCGATGCACTCGACGCGGCTGCGGGTGAAGCTGAGTGCGACGCAGCCGGTGTTCGCTGGTGTGATGACTCGAGAGCAGCTTTCGACGGGCAAAGGTGTGGTGCGGGCGGCGAACTTTCTGTCGCTGCCTTGCGGCGTTGCTGGGCGGCCGGGTGGTGAGCGTGAGTGCTCACTAGATCCGATGTCGTCAGAGGTGTTTGTGTTGCGCGACGTGCGGGAGCAGTCGATGATGGTGGACCCGAGGGTGCGGCCGGGTGAGAACAGGATCGTTGCGACGCTGTCGGTGTGGGCCTGCGTTGCGGACTGCAAATCGGTTGGGGGAGCGCGCTGATGGTAGAGCCGTGGTTGCGTGGGACGATGACCGAGGTTGAGCCGGTGCGGCGCGCGGTGCTTCATGCACTGGAGCTGGCGGCTGAGGATGCGGAGCGCTGGGCTGCTCCGCTGAACGATGCGGCGATGTTTCAGCGACCGGCAGGATTGCCGCCAGTGGCGTTTCAGCTGCGTCATATGGCGCGGTCGCTGGACCGGCTGCTGACCTATGCCGAAGGGCAGCAGCTGAGTGAAGAGCAGTCGCGAGTGCTCGCGTGGGAGATGGATGAGACCGGTACAGCGAGCGAGGTGCTGACCGAGTTTCGCAAGGGTGTTGTGCTTGCGATGGAGCGTGTGCGTGCGATCGCGCCGGAGAGCTTCAGCGAAGCTCGTGGCGTGGGGCGGAAGATGTTGCGAACGACGGTTGCGGGGCTGCTGATCCACTGTGCCGAGCATACGCAGCGGCACAGTGGGCAGATGGTGACGACGGCGAAGGTTGTGCACTCGCTCCTGCACAAGCAAGACGCAGATTCACTTCGGGGATGACAAACCAAAGGGAGGTTTGAGCTACTCCGGGCAGGTGGGGGAGTCGCCTTCGGCTTTAATGAGGCAGGCGCGGTCGTAGTAGTGGACTCCGTCGTGTTCCTGATAGTCGAGAATGGTACGGCGGCCGTTGGCTGCGGGGGCGCTGACGAGCGTCTTGCCGGGTGCGGCGGATTTGGGAGCGGTCTTCGAGTCCGAGAGGGCTTCGGTTATGACGCGGCCTTTGAGTTCGCCATGGGCGGTGATGTTGATGCCGAGCACCGCGGCGATGGTGGGTGTGATGTCAATGTTGCCGACCGGTTCCGGGTCGACGTAGCCCTTTTTGAAGTCTGGCCCGATGGCGGCCATATTGTTCCAGGTCTGATCACGGGCGAGAGCACCGTGGTTGCCCTGGCCCTCCTGCAGGTTGGTGTCGGTGATCTGGATGCCGTACTGCATGGCATCCAGATGTTTGTCGTCGGGCTTTAGGAAGAAGTGCTTGAAGGTGACCGCGATGGTGGGGTTGGGAATCTTGCTAGAGCCTTTGAGGCCGACGCTGGTGAGCGGCAGCGCTCCGGGGCAGCTGGTGGCGGTGGGGCAGAAGGTGTCGTCGACAAAGATGCCGGAGATGTAGTCGAGGTCAGAGAGTGCGGCGACGGTGTCGGCGACGATCTGCGCGTCTTTGCTGGGGACGTAGAGGAAGTCTGTGCCGCCGTTGGCTTCGATGATGATGCGGGCGTCGGAGCCGTCGAGCTTGTGCACAGTTTCACCGAGGAGGGCACTGCCGTCGCTTGGGTAGCCGGAGGTTTCGCCGCTGAGCGGGACCTCTGCGTAGACGGAGTCGCCGGTGGTGGAGCGCTTGCCGGTGTCAAAGAGCTTTTGGTGCGTGAAGAGAGCGAGGTCGATGCCGAGGAATCCGGTGGGCAGCGTCGATTTCGGTTCGGGCTTGTCGTGGCCCTGTGGCGCGTAGGTGAGCGCGGCGGAGGGCGTGGCGACGGTGGTGCCGTCGGCTTCAAGCTCGCGGCGGCTGACTGTGGCGAAGCCGTGGTCGGAGGTGACGACGATGTCGGTGTTGGCCTTGATGCCGGGGTGCTTGTCGAGCCATTCGATGAGCTGCGCGAGGCAGTGGTCAGCATTGCGCAGTGCGAGGCGTGACGAGTCGCCGTTGATGCCGGGGGTTAGCTTCTGGAGGCTGTCCCCCTGGTTGTGCTGCGTGCCGTCGGGGTCGCGTGACCAGAAGAGGATGACGAAGGGCTTGTTGGCCTCGGCAAAGCCTGGGAGGACGAGCTTGGTGGTGATGTCGGCGAACCACTGCTCCTGCACGTGGTTGGCGGCGAGCGTGCCGGGTGTGGCGGCGTCGCCGCCGAAGCCGTTGGACCACTGCGAGTCGGGTGCGTAGCCGTTGGTGCGGAGAGGTGCTTCAGTCGGCAAGCCGGAGTGCGCGAGGCGTTCGGCGAAGTCGAGCGGCAGAGGGACGCTGTTGGCGTGGCCTGTGGAGTCGTCGACGATCAGAGCGTCTGGGACGGCCATCTGGCCGAGTTCGTTGCGCTTGACGAAGGGCAGCAGCTGAATGGCTGTGGGCCCGAGCTTGCCGATAGCGGCGACGCTGTAGCCGGCATCGTGCGCGGCGGTGAGGAGTGTGGTCTCGCCGAAGTAATTGCCATTGAAGTCGGCGTTCATGGAGGCGAGGACGCCGTCGTTTTCTAGGAAGGGCGCGATGCCGTCGGTGGGCGCGGGCGCGAAGGGGTCTGTTAGGTAGCGGCCCGGGTAGATGACGTTGCCGTAGTCGCCGGTGTCGCCGAGGCCGTGGCCGGTGGCGATGGAGGAGGCGTTCGCGGTGGTGACCGACGGGTAGACCGAGTGGCTGTTGCGGAGGTCGACGCCCTCGGTGCGGATGCGGTAGAGCGTCGGCATGTCTTCCGGCGTGACGGAGTTGCGGCGGAGGCCGTCGGCCACAAAGATGATGACGTTGTGGTGCGGTTTGGCTGCGGGCTGCTGCGCGGATGCGCTGAGAGCAAGGACGGCGACTGCGGAGGCGAAGAGCGGCTTGATCACGTTATGTTCTACCTGCGATTTTAGTTATGTTAGACAGTATTTCAGAGAGCGGAGAATGGCCCATGAATAGGCGGCGCACCCTCCCACGTTTTTGAGGCTAAAATCCGCAGTGGATTGGGGTTAGCGGTGGAACCACCCAATGAGCTGAGGGGGTTCTGTGCCGAGTGTGGGCCCGAAGACACAAACGCCCGACATATGCCGGGCGAGGGGATGTCCTCCGATTTAAGTATAGACCCGGTGTCAAGAACGGGTTAGGCTCTCTGGCATCGATTCTTTAGGGTGTAGGTGGAGGCGTGAGAGCGCCGCGGATCTGTCTGTTTGAAGTGACGTTTGAACGGAGGCGGCGATGGGCAAGAATATTGTGATCTGCTGCGATGGGACCGGCGGTGAGTACGGCGACCGCAATACCAACGTAGTGAATCTGTATCACGCGCTGATGCAGGATGAGGGGCAGGTCTGCTACTACCATCCTGGGTTGGGAACGATGGGGTCGGCGACGTCGCGGAACTGGATTGAGGCGACGTGGTCTATGCTGCTGGGGCTTGGATTTGGCGCGGGGCTGCTGGGGTATGCGGGCGATGCGTACCGGTTCCTGATGAACGCCTATGAGGACGGCGACCAGATCTACCTGTTCGGGTTCAGTCGCGGTGCGTACACGGTGCGCGCGGTTTCGGCGATGCTGCAGATGTTCGGGTTGCTGCGGGCAGGGAATGAGGGGCTGATTCCGTATGTGCTAAAGATGTTTGCGCGCAGGAGCCGCAAGGCTGCGGGCATGCAGCAGCACTTTGCGGAGGCAGCGGGATTCAAAGGTTGCTTCAGCCGCGCGGTGGAGATTCAGTGCGTGGGGGTGTGGGACACGGTGAGCTCGGTGGGTATGATATGGGACCCGCTGAAGCTGCCGTACACGGCGCGGAACCCGGCGATGAAGAACGGACGCCATGCGGTTTCGATCGACGAGCGGCGGTGTTTCTTTCGCAACAACCTGTGGGGCCCGGCGTATCCGGGGCAGACGATCAAGCAGGTATGGTTTGCGGGGACGCACTCCGACGTGGGTGGGTCGTATGCGCCGCCGGAGAGCGGGCTGACGCAGATTACGCTGGAGTGGATGCTGTGTGAGGCAGTTTCGCTAGGGCTGCGGGTGGATGCGGCGAAGGTGGCGAAGATTCTGGGGCAGTCCGCGACGAAGCCGCCTGTGGAGCCGGACCCGAACCAGAAGGTGCATGAGTCGCTAAAGTGGTACTGGTGGCCACTGGAGTTTATTCCGAAGCATGTGTACAACTTCACGACGGAGAAGCGGCAGTGGACGATTCCGCTTGGGCGGCGGCGGCAGATTCCTGAGGGCTCGACGGTGCATGAGACAGTGAAGCTCAAGTTGGCGGAAGACCCGAGCTATAAGGCTCCGAATCTGCCTGCGGGTTGGGAGGGGTGTGTGACGCCGTGGGAGCGGTGGGGTGGTTAGGAAGTAGCGAAAGTCTATCTCTACCGGTCTGCTTGATTCGTGATGAGAAGCCGACATCTGTGTGCGAGCCCGGACCGCGATGAGCGCATCGGCGATTAGGCAATACCTGATGACTGCATCAGGCGCCGACCTCAGCCAGGAGGCGCTGATCGTCATCCTCGGCAACGTTCGGGGTGGTCAGGAGCTTGTCGCCGATAAAGATCGAGTTCGCTTCCGCAAAGAAGGCGAGCAACTGCGCTTCATGATTGAGTGAAAGCCGGCCTGCGGACAGGCGTACTCGTGACTGCGGCATGAGTACGCGCGCTACGGCAATGACCAGTATCAAGTCTGTGCTCTTTACGGGCTTGGCAGATCCGAGCGGCGTTCCTTACAATTGGAACTAAAAGATTGATCGGAACAGATTCCGGTTGCGGCTGCATCGAGGCGAGCTCAGCTAGAAGCCGGCAGCGATCGATTTCGCTTTCTCCCAGTCTGAGAATGCCGCCGCAGCAGACTGTGATCCCAGCTTTGCGCACGGCTTCTATAGTGCTTAGGCGATCGTCGAATGTCCACGTGGTAATGACCTGTCCATAGAATTCGCGGCTTGTATCCAGGTTGTGGTTGTACGCGTCGAGGCCTGCATCTTTCTATCGGTTGGCCTGATCCTGATCCAGCATTCCCAGGGTGGCACATGCTTCCAGGCCGAATGACTTGATCTCCCGAACCATATTGAGCACTCGTTCGAAGGGCTCACCGTTGGGAGCGCATCTCCAGGCAGCTCCCATGCAGAGACGGCTTGCTCCATGTTCTTTCGCATGGCGTGTCGCAGTCCGGACTTCCTCCAGCGTCAATAGAAGCTGGCGCGGCACATTCGCTTCGTGATGAGCTGATTGCGAGCAATAGCCGCAGTCCTCTGGACAGCCGCCCGTCTTGATGGAAAGCAGCACACAGCGTTGAACGTCGGCGGGATTATGCCATTGCCGATGCACCTGATGTGCCTGATCGATCAAGTCAAAGAGCGGAAGGTGATAGACCTCGAGTGCGCGTACAAGAAGCGGATTCACGAATACCTCCATCAGAGGTTCGGGTACAAGCAGAGAACTTTCAAACATAATTTTGTATTGTCATAGATGGTTTACTAGCTCAATCAAATGAGTTATGCGAATCTAAACCTTCCCGAAGCAAAGTTCCATCTTCTGCGTTAGCGGCGCGGCGTTTCAGCCGCTAGTTGTTTAGTGACCACTCGCGTCCATGGGCCCGAGAACGCATAGCGCGAAGGTCCCCTGGAATTAGTCTTCGCCAGACTTTTATGCCATTTTTATGACCTCTGTGCCAGATTAGTTCTGAGGTTTATCTGAAGTTCGTCTGCTGTATGAGAGACAAAAAGGCATAGATATCTATGACGTCATTGAATAGTTTAAGCGGAAACGAGTTTAAAAACTCGGATGCAGATCTGGATTTGCCAGTAGATCAACAGGCAGCACAAGGAGACTCGACCCAATCCCGAGCGCCTGTAAGCCAGACCGCGTCTCAGCAGTTGTCTCCTGTCCATTCTGAACAACCTTCCAATGCAGAGGTTGCCCATGCCGTAGCGGCCGTCACCTCCTCGGATGGTTCTCTGGAAGTTACAGGTTCATCAGGAGAGATGGCGGAACAGGCCATCCCTCTCTCTTCAGGCCCGGTACAACAAAACGCTCAGGATTCTGGAGGAGCCTATCTTCAGCGCATGCACATATATCCTCCAATGAGTAAGGCGCAGTCGCATCATTTCGGAAGTTCATCTTTGGCTTCGGCGGGTAATTTGAATCCGGGTGGAAACCTGCGTCCTCTTCCATTTGCTTCGAAGCCGGCAGTAAATCCAGGTACAGGAACCGCGACCCCCTTAAGCCAGCCAGCCTTCCCTTCGGAGCTCGCCGGAGAGAACAAGAGCCAGTCTGGCTCTACTCTTCAAGAGTCACCGACCCATCGACAGCCTGTTTCGCAAAACGCGTCGCAAATAGGGGGGCAAAATTCGGGAGCGCTGAAGCCAGGCTCGTCCCAAATCTCTTCTTCCCTGGCTTCCGGGCGGCTCGAGCCTCTGCGCCGCGTACCGACACATCTGGAACCTCTGCGCCGAATACCTATGCGGGTTGAAGAACTCCCTGAGACGGAAGAAGGTGGACGTTCGGGAGCAGCTAGTTTCAACCTGCTCAGCGGAAAGACCCTGGGTGAAGTCAGTAATGTTCTTTCTGAAGCGGGGACTTTAGCCGGCAGCACCAAGACTGGAATAGCTGGTGAGAGCTTGTTTGGAGTGGGCGGTCTTTGGCAAGCCGGAACTGCGGGAGTCGAATTCAGCAATCTCTTAAGTTCAGACTCCAGTCCTCAACAGCAGAAGCAGCTCTTATCCGCCGGGATCGATCTAATGAAAGGGGTTTTAAACACAACTTCCGGAGTCACTGGGGTCATCGGGGGTGCCACCGGAAGCGCGGGGGCCAATAAGGCGTCTTCCGTAACCTGGGCTCTTTCAGAAGGAGCCAATGCATTGACGCAGGCCTATGAGGCTGTCTCGGCGGGGAAGGCGCTTACTCCAGAGCAGATGGTGCGCCTAGGGCAGGTTGTCGGCAGTACTTTGAAGTTTGGTGGTACCGTGGCGTCACTGGCGGGTGTTACCGGGAATGCGCCGAGCATTGCGCAGGTCGCGGGAACAGCAGTCAGTATGGGCTCCGGCGTGATGAATCTTAACAATAAAGACTATGACCTGGGTTCTACCGTAAAGCAATATACCGACACTATCGCTGGTATGCTCTCAACTCGCCGAGGCCAGAATAATCCCGAGCCGACGCCCGGAGAGTTCAACCCGGATGCCCACCAAATGGTTTGAAGTCTCATACAGTCCATTTCCATAATTTCCTCGGCGTCACGCTTGCGTCTCGCGCTCAGCCAACGACTTGCATGCAGCCGAGGAGGTGCTCTGGTGACAAGGCTTCCGGATCGCCGGGGGCCACGGAGAGGTCCACATGCTCAGGTCATCCCTTCATATAAACGTAGAAACTCTGGAAAAACTGCGAGCGCAGAACGAATGGCATACTCAGCTTTTGCCAACAGGCCAAAGCGCGTTTCGAAGTCGATCTGCATCTATCAGTCCTGAAAACGCGCTTCGGTTGGGTAGGCGTGGAAGTATAGGAGAGGGCAACAACGGGAAGGCTTTGTGGGAGAGAAGCGGGTAGTATCGTTTGATCTATTTGTTTAGAAGCGGGCGGCTCATTCAGCCGTATTATCTTCGCAAGGAGTTCAACGCCCATGCTCCGTATCGTTCCTCAACAAATTATTCTGCTTGCGGCCGTTCTCGCCTTAGTGTCTGGTCTCTCCGCGCGCGCGCAGGCCCCTATCGTGGACGAACCCGGCTATACGCCCAAGCTCACCTTTGACGTTGCCACCATACGCCTTGCACCGCCGCCGGACGCCAACTTCCACGTGTCGGTCTCCAGTCCGCCGCACTCCAGCCGTTTCGAAGCCACGAACCTGCCTATCAAAGCGCTTCTCCAGATAGCTTATGGCTTTGATGCCCCGGTTGTCGGTGCGCCTGATTGGGCCACGAACACGTTCTACGACATTCAGGCCCGTTCGGACGAAGCCACCGATGCGTGGCTCGCCAAGCTCACCGACAACGAGGTCCGGCTGGAAAAGCGAAACGCGATTCGCGTGCTGTTGACTGAACGCCTGGGCCTGAAGACGCATCTCGAAACTCGCAATAGCGCCATCTACAACCTGGTTGTGGCCAAAGGGGGCGTGAAGATGCAGGCTGTACCCGCGCCGCCGCCTCCCGCGAATGGAGAGGCACCCCCGCCGCCGCCTCCCGCCAACGTCCAGGCTCATGGATCGCAGCATGGCCTCGAGTTTGTCGGATCGAATTCCCCGGTGCGCGCCATTACTGGCGCCCTGAGTTCGATGGTAGAAGCGCCTGTCGTTGACAAGACCGGTCTCACCGGCACCTACAATTACACGCTTCAGTTTGGCCGGGAGTGGTCCGCGCACGATCCCGACAGTTGGCCGTCGATCTTCACCGCGGTGCAGGAGCAGCTTGGGCTCAAACTCGAAGGGGTACACGAGCCTGTGCCAAATCTTGTAATCGACCACATCACGAAGCCTACGGAGAACTGATTCGCATCATGTTCCAGTGCAAACTTCGCATCTTTACTTCTCGGCCCCAATGTTTGCAAAGGGCAGTTTGATGCAGGGCGCCGTTCAAGATTGGCTTGAGGAATATTCGGCCATACGCGATGAACGCCATGAGGAGACCACAGAGGGATGTGTGATCCGATGACGAGAGTGTCGCCCGACGCAGAGCTGATCGTCTCCTTGGCGCGGCTATGGCCTAACAGAGAGCGCCCATAAGCCGACTCGGAAATACTCCTCTGGCGTTCTGCGGAGTCGAGAGGTTGGCACGTATGCGGCCAAAATTGATGTTGATAGCGTGAATCGATTACGCCAAGACTCATCGCTTTTTTTCATACACTTACGAATACTGTTTTGAGCTGTCTGTGATTTTAATCACAATAGAGTATGCAAAAGTTTGCACACTCCACCGCCTTACGATAGGGTCAAAACAGCCCCCAAAGGCGTGGGAGAACTATTCACCACGTGCAATGAGAGCTTAGGTCTGGAATCTTCCCCGCAGCTAAGCGCAACCTCCCCACTCACAATCTCTACTTCAAGCGCATCCTCGGCTTCAGTGCCGCGCGGTCGTGCGCCTGACAGCGTGTGCGCGTCCAATTCTCCAACCGGGGATTGGCCGACTCCCCGCGCCTGAAGGTCGAGATTCCGGAGCTCCCTTGAAAAAAAATACTGTATTTCTTGCCGTTCTCGCGATCGGTATGCAAGTCTCACCGGCCCAATCGTCTCATAGAAATCACCACCAAGGAAAACCAACCGCAACGCTGAGTGCTTCTCCCAGTACGGTGAGCGCAGGTCAGAGCGTTACGCTGACCTGGACTACGACAAACGCAACTTCGGCGACCCTCAATGGCGCTGCAGTTGCAACCTCCGGCTCGATGACTGAGGTTCCCACCGCAACCTCGAAGGTAACTCTTACGGCAACGGGTGCAGGTGGTTCGACCTCTGCCGTCGCGGCGATTACAGTCAACTCAAAGACAACGGCCGCACCAACCGCAACGCTGAGTGCTTCTCCCAGTACGGTGAGCGCAGGTCAGAGCGTTACGCTGACCTGGA
This sequence comes from Acidobacteriaceae bacterium, assembly GCA_903970395.1. Lineage (GTDB taxonomy): Bacteria > Acidobacteriota > Terriglobia > Terriglobales > Acidobacteriaceae > Granulicella. The sequence goes on along the minus strand of CAJCIM010000012.1, from coordinate 25,461 downwards.
CTACGACAAACGCAACTTCGGCGACCCTCAATGGCGCTGCAGTTGCAACCTCCGGCTCGATGACTGAGGTCCCGACCGCAAGCTCGCAGGCGACCCTTACAGCTACTGGAGCAGGCGGTACGACCTCTGCCGTTGCGGCGATTACAGTCAACGCTGTGTCAAGTTCGACAGGAAGTTCGACGGCGGGTGCACCGCATATCCACTACACAGACCTCAATGTCGGCTCCGGAACAGGCGGCGATAACGGCAATGGTGTTTACGTCCGCATCTTCGGAGATCATTTTGGAGCCAGCCAGGGCAGCAGCACCGTCCAACTGGGCGGAAACCTGGTAACCAACTGCAGCCTCTGCTCATGGAGCGATAGCGTCATCGTGACACAGCTTGGAAGCGCTGCGACTACCGGCAATATCCAAGTTACTGTGAATGGCCTGGCCTCGAATGGTGTGCCTTTCACTGTGACTCCGACTACGATCGTGTTCGTATCGCCTTCTGGCCTGGACTCGAACACGGGATCTTTCAGCGCTCCGTTCAAGACATGGCGGGCAGCGTTCAACTCCGTCACATCGAACGACAACAGCTCGCCTGCTCAGAACACGGTCATCTACCTGGAGCCAGGCGTGGTGGTTAACACGGACGACGGACGCGGCTACAGCGCTGTGATGTCGACCGACATCGGCGGCTCCTCGCCAACCAAGCAGCTCGCCATCGTTGGTTATCCTGGCGGCACTGTCAATATCGGCAGCACATCGGTTTCGAATGGAATACACGGCTGGGGCAAGTATCTGACCATTGCGAATCTCTCGGTCATCGGACAGGCCTCCGCCATCGATGATGAAGCCGGCAACGCACGCATCATCAACAACACCTTCTCCTGTCCTGCACCTCCTACGGGTATCGGCGACACGGCTTGTGTTCTAGGTGAAACAGAAACGCCAGCAGATACCTGGGTGTTCGATGGCAACGTGGTCAACAACACCGGCGGCAACGTCGATAAAACCTACCACGCTGTCTACTTTTCAACGGGTGTCAACCATGCCGATGTGGGGTGGAACAATGTCGGCCAGGGCTTCAAGGGCTACTGCCGCAGCATCATGTTCCATGCGAGCTCGGGCGGCAACTTGTCTGATCTGCATGTTCACGACAACGTGATCACGGGCGGATACTGCGATGGCATCGGTCTGGCTTCGGTAGATCCTTCGCTGGGAGTCGTTGAGGCTTACAACAACGTCATCTCGCATGTCGCGATTGCTTCGAACCCCTATGGCGTAGCCAATGAAGCAGGCATTGCGATCAACTCAGATCCTCCCGCAGCTACATCCGGCACCGTGTACCTCTACAACAACACAATCGTTGATGCAGGTGGCTACACGACTGGGAATCAGAACGGATGCTTTGGGATTGTGACTGCCGGCGCAGGCATACAGCTGAACAACAACATCTGCTTGCAGCCAAACGCCACTGAGCCCTACATCGAGTCAGGCACCACAGCCGTCACCGGATCGAACAACCTATGGTTCGGTGCAGGAGCTGCGCCGAGCTTCGATTCCCGGCCGGTGATCTCAAACCCACTCTTCAACTCAACAACGGATTTCAGCCTTCAATCCACTTCGCCCGCTCTTGGCGCAGGAACAAGCACAAAGGCTTCTCCTACAGATATCAACGGAGTTGTTCGACCTGTGCCGCCTTCGATCGGCGCCATTGAATAGCTAAGTCTGCATACGCTGTATCTGCATCATTATGCGGGTCCTTCGGGGCCCGCGTTTTATTTGTACGCAGCGCCTTAGGTACATAGGATCATCACAGGACACCGCGCGAGCATGATCAGATATCTAATAAGATAGAGTCGCTCCTTCTGGGCAATGTGCTTTTTCTTAGAGAGGCTACAGATGATGAGGTCCGCGTTGCGTTCTTCTGTAACATCAACGATGCCTCGAATCATCGCATCACGGTAGCTCGCAGGCTTGATCCGATCTGAGCGTTCCGAGACCGCGTCCAAGATTTCGACCTTGAGCGTAGTCAACGTGGCTCCCGCTTGATCTGCGAATGCTGCGCTGTAGGAAGAAGCTGAAAGGTCGCTGGTGCCTGATCCCGCCTCGATATACATAACAGTGGAGAGTTCGGGCAATCGCCGTTCGCGATACCTCCGCATACCCACCACGATCAACGGGCATTGGCAGGCAGGTAGAACGTCTTCCAACACCGACAGCGTACTCAACTCTGCTTCCGCCAGTTTCTGGTTGGCAGCCACTACGATCAAGTCTGCCTTGCGCTGCCGAGCCAGCATGACCAGGACTGAACTTACAGGATGACCTTCATACAATATCTCTCTGGTTGGAATGCCCGCTCCCGAGATATTTGATTTGACCTGCAACAAGTCTTTCATTCTTTCGGTGCGCAAACCCGCTGTAGTAGGCCGGCCTATAGCTCTCGCCACTACGTTGTGCAGCGTCTTATCGATGATGTGAACGATCAGAACGACCGAATGAAATTTTCGAGCGAGAAATTTGGTGTAATCGGTTGCGGCGTCTGATTTGATGGTGAGATCTGTAGCCAGAACGATCCTGGATACCTGGAAACGTTTGTGTTGTTGGGCTGAGGTCATATCGTCCCTCATAGGTCGGGGCCCGATTTCGAATAGCGTGTCATAATCTCAAGGACTGACAAGCAACCCCCAACTTGTCTTTAGTGAGATGGCACAGCCGAGTCAGAGAATTTTTCGCAGAGAACTCGTCAACCCGTAAGGACTTAGTTGATAAATCTGCGCGAGGAAGATGGCGCACAAGGTGAGCCGCAAGAAGTATAGCCCTTTTCCACTACGCCAGTATTGGTAGAAACACGCTTTTCGATACGTAATACGCATTCGTAATGCGACCTCGGCCTGAGTGGATTAATCCCTACGCCAGACTTAGTGCGCTGCTGCCTCTGGTGATGACTTGGCTGCTTTGGTGGGCAGACGCATGACGAAGGGCAACGGTGTCAGGCAGAGGATGACGCAGGAGAGGATGGCGAAGGCGTTCTTGTAGCTCAACATGCTGGCCTGGCGGAGCATCTGCTGGTAGGCGTAGCCGACGGCGACCTGCGTGCCCTGGGCGGCACTCATGCCTTGTGACTGTGCGAGGGTCTTGATTCCGGCGATGTAGCGGTCGTAGCCGATGCTGCCCGCGACAGTGTGCGTGGCAAGTTGCATCTGGTGGGTCTGCGCAGTGCGGGCTAGGAAGGTTGTGAGCAGGGCAGTGCCGGCGCTGCCGCCAAGGTTGCGAGCGAAGTTGGAGAGGCTGGAGATCTGATTCATCTTGGTGGTGGGCACGCCGACGTAGTTAAGCGTGCTGATGGGGATGAAGACCAGAGGCAGGCCGATGACCTGGAACATGCGCCACTCGGTGATGGTGGCAAAGCTGGTGTCGAGCGAGAGACGTGTGAGGTTGTAAAGGCCGATGGCGGTGACGGTGTAGCCGATGCAGACGAGGACGCGCGGATCCATCTTGCCGATGAGACGGCCGGCGACGAACATCATAAACATCATAACGAAGCCGGCGGGTGAGAGCGCTTCGCCGGCGAGCTGCGCCGTGAAGCCGAGGAGCGTCTGCAGGTACTGCGGGATGAGCACGGTGGAACCGAAGAGCACCATGCCGAGAACGAGCTGAAGAAAGACGGCGGTGCCGAAGTTGCGGTTCTTGAGGAGCTTGAGGTCAACGATGGGGTCTTCGTGGTTCCACTCCCAGAAGACGAAGGTGACGAGCAGCACGGCGGCGATGATGGCTGCGGCGACGATGGCATGAGATCCGAACCAGTCCTTTTCCTGGCCCTTGTCGAGGAAGAACTCCAGGACGCCGACGCCGGAGGCGACGAGAGCGAGGCCGGTAAAGTCGACGCGTTTGCCCTTGGATGCCTTGCGGCGGGCGACGAGTGCTGGAGGATCTTGCACCATTCGAGAACTGAGCCAGATGGAGAAGAGGCCAATGGGGATGTTGATGAAGAAGATCCAGTGCCAGTTGAAGTTGTCGGTGATCCAGCCACCGAGCGTGGGGCCGATGGCTGGTGCGACGACGACAGCCATGCCGTAGACGGCGAAGGCCTGGCCGCGCTTTTCTACGGGGAAGGTGTCGGCGAGGATGGCCTGCTCCGATGGCGCGAGGCCGCCGCCGCCGAGTCCCTGGAGCACGCGGGCGAAGACGAGGAAGGGAAGCGTCGGTGCGAGGCCGCAGAGCAGCGAGCAGGCCGTGAACATAATGACGCAGGTGATGTAGAAGCGTTTGCGTCCGAAGCGGTCGGAGAGCCAGCCTGAGATTGGGAGGATGACTGCGGAAGCGACGAGATAGCTGGTGAGCACCCAGGTGGCTTCGTCCTGCGAGGCACCGAGCGAGCCGGCCATGTGCGGGAGAGCGACGTTGGCGATGGAGGTGTCAAGTACCTCCATGAAGGTGGCCAGGGTGACGGTGAGGGCGATGGCCCAGGGATTATGCTTGGGTTTCCAGTTTGCGTCGTAGGCCATGCGGTTCGTTACTAAAAGCCTTTGCCAATTTTCTGTATGTCAGCTTCCTGATATAAGATATCAGGAAGCTGATATGGATTCTTTAAACAAGAAACAATCCGTGGCGACGCCGATCGCGAGGCCGGTCCTGGAGCGCATCTCCAGGATGAAGGCTGTACTGCAAGGGTGCCGGGTATTGCTGGATGAGGAGTTGCAGCCGCTAGGGATTACAACGTCGCAACTGCGAATGCTGTGGACGATTGCTGAGAATGCAGAGATATCGGGATCGAAGATCGCGAGGCTGTGCTCTGTTACGCCGCAGTCGGGGCAGGCGATGCTAGCGATGATGGAGGAGCATGGGTGGGTGCGGCGCAGGCCGAGTGAAGCGAGCTATCGAGTATTGGTGGCGGAACTGACGAGCAAAGGGCGACGGTTGCTGATGAAGGCGCGAGAGATTGCGCAGGCGATGGACCGCAACTTGTGGCAGGGGTTTACTGCGGAAGAACTGGCGGTGGTGGATGCCGTGATGAAGGCGGTTGTGGAGAGGCTGGAGCGATAAGGACATCATCCCTGCCAGTCATATGTGCCCGGCTAGTGGGGCTGAGCGCTGGGGTACTGGTTGAGTTGCTCGAGGATGCGTTTAATGTCGTCGAGCTTTTGGCCGGCCTGCGTAAGTTTGCCTGCCGCGGTGAGGTGCTGGTAGTCGTCGAAGTCCTGAGCGGCTTGTGAGATGAGGGTGCTGCTGGCGAAGGGAATGGCCTTGGGTGTCGACGACGTGGATTGAGCTGTCGATGGAGTACCGGTATCCGTGTCGGATGCGCCTGATGTGTTCGAAGAGCTGAGTGAAGAAGGCTGGCCGTTGAAGAGCGCGGCGAGGGCGCTCTGGAAGTCGGGGCCATAGGCGAGGCGATCCTGTAGCGCGAGCACGACGAGGCGGAGTTCGGGCATTGGGCTCTGCTGTGCCTGCAGGTAGATTGGTTCGGCATAGAGGAGAGCCTTGCCGGAGGGGATGACGAGCAGGCTGCCACGGAGGACGTGGGAACCCTGCTGGTTCCAGAGTGTGAGCTGACCAGAGAGCTGAGCGTTTTGGTCGATGCGGGCTTCGATCTGCTGTGGTCCGTCGATGAGGCGAGTCTTAGGGAAGTCGTAGACGATGGCCGCGCCATAGTGGGGGTCATCGCACCGGGCGGCTATCCAGCTGATGAGGTTGTTGCGGTTGGCCGGGGTGAAGGGAAGGATTTCGACGAACTCGGCCTTGGTTTCGCCGGGTAGCTTCATGAGGACGAAGTTAGGCTGCATGGGTTGCACGCCTTGCTGGCCAGAGCCGTCGGAGTTGGGCTGGTTGGTGGTTTCGGTGGCGACGGTCCAGAGGTCTTCGCGGTTGAAGAAGGCCCCTGGCAAGGTCATATGGTAGAGCGCGTAAACCTGCGCCTGAAGGCTGAAGAGAGTTTCGGGATAGCGAATGTGGCGACGCAGGTCAGGAGGGAGGGCGGAGGCGTCGCGGAAGATGGCCGGAAAGATATGCTGCCAGGCGGCGAGAATAGGGTCGGTGGAGTCGAAGACGTAGAAGGTTGTGGTGCCGTTGTAGGCGTCGATGACGGCCTTGACGCTGTTTCGGATGTAGTTGACGGAGGCGCCATCGGGTAGCGTGTAGTGTGTGGCGTCGGGGTAGGAGTCGGAGGTGGTATAGGCGTCGAGAATCCAGGAGAGACGGCCATCGTCGCCGACGACGAGGTAGGGATCGGAGTCGAATGTGAGGAACGGCGCGAGGGTGGCGACGCGCTCGCGGATGTTACGGCGCATGAGTAGCTGGCTGTCGGGAGTGATGTCGTCTGAGAAAGGGACCTTGCCGAGATCGCCACGGTCCATGGCGATGAGGATGCGGCGGAGCTCGCCGCCGATAGAGAGGCCGCCGGTGCCTTGATAGGACGTGAGGTTGTTGGACTGGCCCTGTGGGTAGTCGAACTCCTGCTGGTGGGTCTTGACGTAGACATCGGTGTTCGTGAGTTCGCCGAAGTAGAGTTCAGGGCGGGAGACGTTGAGGCCGGTGACTGAGCTCTGGACAGGCATGTTGCTGAGCAGGAGGTTGGGCAGGCCCTCGGCGGTGAAGCCGTTGACGGGGTTCATGGTTACACCATAGCCGTGAGTGTAGATGAGGCGTTCGTTGATCCAGTTACGGCTGCTATCGGGGAGCTTGTCGACGTTGAGCTCGCGGCCGGCGAGCATGACCTCGCGGGTGGTGCCGTTGAGGTTATAGCGGTCGATATCGATATCGGGGAAGTCGTAGTAGGTGCGTATCTCCTGAACCTGGCGGAGGGTGTCCTGCAGCGCGTGCCAGTCCCAGAGGCGGATGTTCTGCAGCGTGGGCTGGTTCTCGGCCGGGTCGGCGGCGGTGACGGATGTTTCGGCAGGGAACTCCGTACGGTCGAAGTGGTCGAGACCAAAGGCTCCGCGGGTGTTCTGGATGTTGTGAGAGATGTAGGGCGTTTCGCGGTCGAGCTGATTGGGTCGGACGATGAAGCTTGTGACGTACCAGCTGACCAGCGAGAGCGCGATATAGACGATCACGGCTGGAGCTGCGGCGGTGACGATCGCTGTGCCCCGGGCTGCGCGCATAGCGTTCAGGGCAGCAAGTGAGGCGCCGACGAGGAGAGCGAGCGAGACGAGCAGAAGGCCGGGGATGAGGATGTGCGCGTCGGTATAGGTTACGCCGTCAAAGAGAGTGTGAGTGTCGAGGAGCTTTTGGAAGCGGCAGACATATACGTTTGCCGAGAGGACGAGGAGGAGGAAGGCGAGTGCCCAGGAGAGGCCTCGCCAGAGCGAGGGGGCGTAACGGTGGATGTCTGCACCTTCGGTGCGTGCCTGCACGGCGCGTGTGCTGCTGGCCAGCAGCGCCATGAAGATGGCCGCAAAGCCAATAACGAAGGCCAGCGTGAGCAGCCAGTCAAGCAACAGGTTCAGAAGCGGCAGAGTGAAGAGGAAGAAGCTGAGCGAACGGCCGAAGACCGGATCGGTGACGGCAGAGGTACGGGGCGCGTAGAGGAAGAGCGCGAAGGTGGGCCATGCACTGAGCATCGAGGTGCCGCTGATGAAGGCCCCGATGATGGCAATGATCCAGGAGGCGCTACTGAGTATTGGATCGATAGAGAGATTGAGCGGGCTGCCCTGGAGATATATCTTGTGGACGCGAGGGAGATCGTTCGCGTGGGCTCTGCGGAGCGCGGAGAAAGCCGCGAAGAGGACAGCAAAGGTGAGCAGAGTGAAGACAGCGAAGACGGCTGAACTAAGGAAAGTGGTACGCCAGAAGACCTGACTATAGCCGAGCGAGCGGAACCAGAGGAGATCCACCCACTCGCTGAGCAGCCTACGCGCGCTGAGGGCGACGAGGAGAAGGACTGCCGCGAGGACGAGCAAGATGCGCTTGCGTGCGGAGCTTGGTGGCGGGAAGGTAGCGTCGAGTGTCTTGAGGTTTTGAGGCAAGGACGAGTACCTGCGAGAGGCTTTGCTGGAGGAAGTTCCTGCGATGGACTCTAACGGGATTCTACTCGTATGCCCAACTTATGAAGCGTAGAGCCTACAATAAATTAGTGCAGAATGTTTCCAGCGCGCACGGCAGTCATAGTGTCCTGCAAATGGCAATGATGATGCTGGTTGCGTTTATCTCGCATGGGGAGTGCCTGTCCCAGAGTTTGTCTCCTGCGCAGACGCAGGCGTCGCCTTCCATCACGACGACAACCAATCTGGTCATCGTTCCCGCACTGGTGCGTGCTCCTTCTGCGGAGTCGCTCCCGACGTTGAGCGCCTCTGACTTTCTGCTCACCGATAACGGCGTTGCTCAAGCTGTGACGCTTGAAGATGTTGAGCATCAACCGCTGTCGGTGTTGGTTCTACTGCAGACGGGCGGGGCGGCCGTCGAGCAGCTTCCCACCTATGCGAAGCTTGGTACGATGCTGTGGTATCTCACGGCTAACCATCCGTACCGAGTTGCTATGCTCAGCTTCGATAGCCAACCAGAGTATGCGTGGGATTTCACGCCACGCGTGTCGGACATTGAAGATGGCTTTGTTCATCCACGTAAAGGCGATGGCGGCGCGGCTATTCTCGATGCTGTCGATTACGGGATTGATCTTCTGAGCAACCAGCCACCGACGTACCGCCGCATCATCCTGCTCATCAGTCAAACGCGCGATGAAAACAGCAACGCGAAGGCTGAAGATGTCATCCGGCGTCTTGGCGAGAACAACATCACGGTCGAATGCCTCGCTTTCTCGCCGGAGAAAGCATGGTTTAAGGACCAGTTCACCAAGCCGCGCCATGAAAACGCTCCCTACCAGTACGTGCCCAATCTGCCGCCGTTATTGCATACGTTCAATCTTGGGGAGCCGCTTGGGGTTGCGTTGAAGGCTATGCGTGAGGATACCTCGGCGACGATTGCGACGCTGGCAGGAGGTGAGGCGTTGCCGTTTGCATCGAAGGCGGAGCTCGAAGAGCAGCTTGCAGCTCTGGCGAATCACTTCGCTAATACGTACTCGCTGAGCTTTCGTCCTACGTCGAAGACGTCCGGTTTTCATTCGTTGCAGCTTCTGATCGCTGGTCATCCTGAGTTTCAAGTGTCCGCGCGCGCGAGTTACTGGGTGACGGGTGAAGGCATTTCGATGAAGTAGGGCGGGCGGTCGTGAGGCGCTTCAGTGGTTTGAAGCGCCTCTTGTGTGCGGCTAGAGTTTGGCGGGCGTGCCGAATTCGGTGAAGACGAGTTCGGAGAGTGGTTTGCGGGTGCGTGGGGCGAGTTCCATCTTTTTGAGGTGCTTGGGAAGGGTTTCGGGATCGCCGAGGTAGCCGAGAGTCCAGATGGCGCCTTCGGTGTATTCGGCGGGGAGATTGAAGTGGGTGCGGACCTTGTCCTTGTCGAAGCCAGCCATGCCGTGGGTGTGGATGCCGAGCGCGATGGCCTGCAGGCACATGTTCGCGGAGGCGGCGCCTGTGTCGTGGAGCGCCCATGCGTTGTTTGGGCTGCCATCTTTGGTGAAGGTGGTCTTTGCGAGGGTGAGGATGAGGACGGGTGCGGACTTGGCCCAGCTCTGGTTGAACTCTACGAGGCAGTCGAAGATCTTGTTGTAGGTGTCGTCGCCTTTGTGGCCGATGATGAAGCGCCACGGCTGCTCGTTGGAGGAGGATGCGGCCCAGGAAGCGGCGGTGAAGATTTTCTTCAGGTCTTCGTTGGAGACGGGCTTGTCGGTGTAGACGCGTGGCGACCAGCGGCTAGCGATGAGGTCGTTGAGGCCGAGGTCGGCAGGGGCGTGTTTGAGGTGTTCTAGGTCGGGCATGTGTCTCCTTCTTGCGCGGTTAGCGAGGTGCGTTGAAGGTGAAATCTGAAATATGAAGACCGTGACTAGCTGACGAGGTGGCCCATTTTTTCGTGCTTGGTCTGGAGGTAGCGCTCGAAGGTGGGCTCGGTGGGGATGGTAGCGGAGATGCGTTCGACGACCTTGATGCCATCGTCCTCGAGGGCGGAGACCTTTTCGGGGTTGTTGGTGATGAGGCGGACGGCGGGGACCTTTAGGTGCTTGAGGATGGCGGCAGGGAGTTCGAACTCGCGGTAGTCGGCGCGGAAGCCGAGCTGTTCGTTGGCTTCGATGGTGTCGAGACCCTGATCCTGGAGCTCGTAGGCGCGGAGTTTGGCCATGAGGCCGATGCCGCGGCCCTCCTGCTGCTCGTAGAGCAGGATGCCGGTGCCTTCGGCGGCGATACGGCCGAGGGCGAGGTGGAGCTGGTCATGGCAGTCGCAGCGGAGAGAGTGAAAGACGTCTCCGGTAAGACACTGAGAATGGATACGGATGATCGGCGCGATTGGGTTGACAGCGGCGTCGAGGGCGTGGATGTCGCCCATGACGAGCGCCACGGCGGATTCGCAGGGCTTCCGGCCGGGGTCGACGGGGTTGAAGGTGCCTTCGAACCCGAGGATACGAAAGTGTCCCCAGCGGGTGGGGAAGTCTGCATCGGCGACCTGGCGAACGCTTACTAAAGCCATAACAGGATTATAGATTCGCGGGAGAGGCAGAGGATTCATGGGGTGAAGGTGAGGCCCAAGGTTTGGGCAGAGAAGCGGGTCTCTCCACTACTCCGAACGGTGAGGCTGTTCGGCTTCGGTCGAGATGACACTTCTTGGGTTGGTTGGGACAGCCCGTTCAGTCGCGTAGAGTAGAGGCGTGTATGCGAATGATTCCAAGCTGATATGGATTACGCTGCTCGTCGAGTTGGGCGTGGCGGCTGCGGTGGCGAGTTCGCTGGCGCGAGCGAATCGGTTCAAGAGGCTTCTTCTGATGAAGGAGCGCAGTGCAGGGGAGACGCTGCAGCTAATTGCCTGGATATGCCTGCCGTTGATGGCGGGTGTGCTGATCCGCGTACGCGTGCAGAATTTTCTTGCTGCAGATATCTCATTCCAGGCGACGGCGATTGTAGGTCTGCTGCTGGGGCCATGGTGGGGGATGGTCGGTGGACTGCTGCTGGCGTTGCCGGCGGTGAAGCATGGCGAGTTCTTTGCGCTGGGTGTGAACCTGGTGGTGGCGCTGATCTTTGGAGCGTACAAGCGGTTTTCCGATGAGGAGGACATCTGGGGATTTACGCCGCTGATCGATCTTAGCCTGTACCGGTGGGTGATGCGGACGGTGACGCATCCTCACCTGGACCGGCAGATTTTTCTGCTGATGCTGCTGACGGTGACTCAGTTTGCGGCGAGTGTGTTGAGCCACTGGTATCCGCACCGGTACTTTGCGCTGTACTCAAGCTACTGGTACGTGGAACTGCTGATATGCGCGTGTGCGCCGGTGGTGGTGGGCATTCCGCTGAAGATTTGGAATGCGGTGCGGATTGAGCGCAAGCTGGAGGAACAGAGCCGGCTGCTGCTGGAGGCACGGCTGGATGCTCTGCAGCGGCAGATCAATCCCCACTTTCTGTTCAACACGCTGAACTCGATTGCGTCGCTGGTGCGGAGCAAGCCGGAGCTGGCGCGCGAGATGATTGTGAAGCTGGCGAATATTCTACGGACGCTGTTGCGGGACCGCGATGCGTTTGTGCCGCTGGAAGAGGAGTTGGCTTTTACGGATGACTACTTGGATATTGAGGTGGTGAGGTTTGGGGCGAAGTTGAAGGTGGTGAAGGATATTGCGGAGAATACGCTGCCGGTAGTTGTCCCGAGCATGGTGTTGCAGCCGCTGATTGAGAACAGCATCAAGCATGGGCTGGAGCCGCGGATTGGTGGCGGGACGGTGACTCTGCGAAGCCGGATTGTGGATGGGATGCTAGTGCTGGAGGTAGAGGACGATGGTGTGGGCATGGAGCCGGGTGGGCCGGTGACGAGCGCGGTGAGCGGGGTGGTTCGCGAGGGGTCGGGGATTGGGATGAAGAATGTGAAGGAGCGGATGCAGGTGTTGTATGGGGATGCGGCTCAGGTGGAGTTGGTGAGCAGGCCGGGCAGGGGGACTCGTGTGCGGCTAATGATGCCCATTGCAGAGATACAGGAGGGGAACTGGCTAGGCAGGGTGGGGATGGAAGCAGCGCGGTGAGGTGCGTTCGCTTTGTTAGAATGGAGTCTTCGGTGGGAATGGATTTGTATGGCTGAGTTGATTGAGACGATAGCTGGAGCGACGGGGAGGCCGATTGCGGTCGACCGGCGCGCTAAGTTGCATGAACGGCTGCAGCACAGGGTTGCGCGGCCCAACAGGAAATCAAAAGAAGGACAGAGGCAGACGATGACTGAGATTGTGTCGATACACGCGCGGGAGATTCTGGACAGCCGCGGCAACCCGACGGTGGAAGCGGATGTGGTTCTGGAAGATGGTGTGCGTGGGCGCGCAGCGGTGCCGAGTGGGGCTTCGACCGGTGAGCATGAGGCCGTGGAGCTGCGCGACGGCGACAAAAGTCACTACCTGGGCAAGGGCGTGCTGACGGCCGTCGACAATATCGAGAGCATCATTGCGCCGGAGCTGGCGGGGATGGATGCGAGCAATCAGAAGCTGATTGACGCGACGATGATCGCGCTGGATGGCACGGAAAACAAGGGCAAGCTGGGCGCGAATGCGATTCTGGCGGTGTCGATGGCGACGGCGCGGGCTGCGGCGGAGTCGTTGGGGCTGCCGCTGTACCGGTATCTCGGCGGCGTGAATGCGTGCATTCTGCCGACACCGATGATGAATATTCTGAACGGCGGCGCTCATGCCGACAACAACGTGGACTTTCAGGAGTTCATGGTGATGCCGGTGGGCGCGGAGACGTTCAGCGATGCGCTGCGGTGGGGAACTGAGGTGTTCCACACACTGAAGGGCGTGTTGAAGAAGAAGGGCTACAATACGGCGGTGGGCGATGAGGGCGGATTTGCGCCGTCGCTGAAGAGCAACGTTGAGGCTCTGGAGGTGATCCTGGAGGCGATTGAGCTGGCTGGCTACAAGGCCGGCGAGCAGATTGCGATTGCTCTGGATCCGGCTTCGAGCGAGTTCTACGATAAAAAATCAGGCAAATATGTTTTCAAGAAGTCCGACAAGAGCGAGAAGAGCAGTGAGCAGATGGCGAGCTACTGGGAGAGCTGGGTGCGGCAGTATCCGATCATCTCGATTGAAGACGGGTTGGCTGAGGACGACTGGGACGGCTGGCGCTTGCTGACGGAGAAGATCGGCAAGACGACGCAGCTGGTGGGCGACGACCTCTTCGTGACGAACACGCGGCGGTTGCAGAAGGGCATTGAAGAGAACGTCGGCAACTCGATCCTGGTGAAGGTGAACCAGATCGGCACGATCTCGGAGACGCTGGATGCGATTGAGCTGGCGCGTCGAAATGGTTACACGTCGATCATCTCGCACCGTTCCGGTGAGACCGAGGACACGTTCATTGCGGACCTCGCAGTGGGCACGGGTGCGGGGCAGATCAAGACGGGCTCAGCTTCGCGCACGGACCGCATCGCGAAGTACAACCAGCTGCTGCGCATTGAGGAAGAGCTGGGGCAGGGTGCGGAGTTTCTCGGCAAGCTTTCGATCAACTGCGCGTAAGGATTGAGAATGCGAAAGAACGGACCGGTCATCCTGACCATTCTTGACGGCTGGGGTTACCGGGCCGAGACTGCTGCCAATGCGATTGCGCTGGCGCGGAAGCCTACGTATGACATGCTGCTGCGGGAGTATCCAAACACGCTGATTCGCGCGAGCGAGCACTTTGTGGGGTTGCCAGATGGGCAGATGGGGAACTCCGAGGTGGGGCATCTGAACCTGGGTGCGGGGCGCGTGGTGCGGATGGATATGACGCGGATCGATTCCGCGATCATGACCGGTTCGCTGTTTGAAGATGCGACGCTGCTGGCGGCGATGCGTCATGCTGCTGTCGATAAGCGTGCGCTGCATCTGATCGGGCTAGTGAGCGATGGTGGTGTGCACTCGCATGTGCGGCACCTGTATGCGCTGCTGAAGATGGCTGCGCAGCAGGGGCTGACGCGGGTATTTGTGCATGCGTTTATGGATGGGCGCGATACGCTGCCGACAAGTGGGGCGGGATACCTGGAGGAATTGCAGCAGAAGTTTACGGAGTATGGTGTGGGCCGGCTCGCGAGTGTGAGCGGGCGGTACTTTGCGATGGACCGCGACTATCGCTGGGAGAAAGAGCGCAAGGCGTTCGACGCGATGGTGACGGGGCAGACCGCTGGTGTGAAGTATGTGGATGCGATTGCGCGGGTGCGCGAGAGCTATCACAACGAGATCACCGATGAGTTTGTCGAGCCGTTTGTCTGCGTGGATGATGCGGGCACGCCGGTTGGGCCGATTCGTGATGAGGATGCGGTCATCTGCTTCAACTATCGTGCGGACCGTGTGCGGCAGGTGACGCGCGTGCTGGCGCGGCGGAGTGGGTTGAACGCCGCGATGGGGATGGACCTGCCGAAGGCTGCGGAGCTTGAGGCGGAGATTCCGATGGCGAGCGTGCCGCAGGGGCTGCACTATGTGTCGATGACGCAGTATGACCCGAAGTTCAAGTTGCCGGTGGTGATTCCGCCGGAGAGCATGGACAACCTGCTGGCGAACCTCATGGAAAAAGCTCAGCTGCGCAATCTGCGTGTGGCGGAGACAGAGAAGTATGCGCATGTGACGTACTTCTTCAACGGAGGTATCGAAAAGCCATTTGCTGGCGAGGACCGCGAGCTGGTGCAGTCGAAGAAGGTGGCGACGTATGATCTTGCGCCGGAGATGTCGAGCGAGGGGATTGGTGATGTTGTTTGCCGCTCGATCAACGATACGGCGTTCGATGTCATTATCGTGAACTTTGCTAATGCTGACATGGTGGGTCACTCGGGAAAGATTGAGCCGACGGTGAAAGCTGTGGAGGCTGTCGATGCACAACTGGCGCGGATTTACCAGGCGGTGAAGCAGCATGGGGCGTCATGGATCATTACGGCAGACCATGGCAATGCGGAGCTGATGATCGATCCGGTGAGCGGTGGGCCGCATACTGCGCATACGACGAACCCGGTGCCGTTTGTGCTGGTGACGGATCTGGGTAAGAAGATTGGTGTGCGTGAAGGTGGGTCGCTCAGGGACATCTCGCCGACGGTGCTGGGTTTGATGGAGATGGGGCTGCCGGTGGAGATGACGGGCGGTGATCTGCGGGTTGTGTCTGCTCTGGAGTAAAAGCAAGGGAAAAGGTGCTCCCGCAAAGGGCGCAACGAAAGGCGCCAAGTTTTCGCCACGGGAGTTGTGGCGAAACTTGGCGTTGTGGTGTTGATTCGAGCGAGACGCAGATTCCCTTCGGGAATAACAAACAAAAAGACAGGCTGCTAGTTAAAGGCTGAGAGGGTTCAACATGTCGGCGACGGCGGTGCGCCAGCGCTGCAGTTCGACGCGGTCGCCAATCTTCATCTGGGCGCCGGCCTGGGCGAGAGTGATGCGTTTGGAGTAGAGGTCGTCGGTGACACGGTCGGCGAGGTCGGGCAGGAAGAGGGTCTTGCCGTTCTGTTGCGTGACCCGGTCTTTGATGGAGCTGTTGTTGTAGAGCTCGTACTTTTTTGCTTCGCCGAAGTAGCCGTTCTGCACGACGTGGACGGTGCCGTGGTTGGCAGTGAGGTCGAGGTACTCGTTGAGCAGGTCGAGGGAGTCGCGCTGGCGGTTGATGATCCAGAGGGTAATGAGGGGGCGCTGGAGTTCCTTGAGAGCGTCGAGAAGGACGGTGCCGTGTTTGCGGACGCCGTCGTTGTTGCGTGCGGGGGTGTTGACGACGACGGTCTTGAAGGAGGGTGATTCTGCGGTATTGACGAGCTGAATCCAACCTTCGACATCGTCGAGATCGACCTGCTCGGATTCGACGGCGCGTCCGTAGGACTTGAAGACGTCGGGGTTGCTGGTGTCGGCGTCGACGAGCTTGAGCATCTGCTGCTTGGTGGAGAGGTAGTCGAGCACAGCCATGGTGGTGATGGACTTGCCGACACCGCCTTTGCTGCCACTGACGAAAACAATGGGTGCATTCATAGATTTGCCTTCAACGGGAGAGAGTGGTGTAGTCGTCATGATGGTCTGTAGATAGTACCAATTTGAGGTAAAGGGTGAATAAGGCTGGATCTAGTAAATAGGCTAGGTGAGGAGAGTGACTTTCCCGTCCCGGGATTTGGTGAAGGCGTGGATGGTGTTACCGGAGGCGTCGATGTGACGCAGGGTGAGGGTTTTTGTGGTGGCTTCCATGTGCGTGAAGCCGTAGACCTTCTTGGCGTAGGGGCCGCGCTTGTCCTCGGGGATCTTGAGGTCGTAGAGATCCGCGCCGCCTGCGCCGGAGCAGACAAAGGAGGTAGGGTGACCTTCGAACTCCAGGTGCTGCAGGTCGTGGTCGTGGCCGGCCAGGTAAAGCGGGATGTTGTGCTTGCGCAGCAGGGGTTCCCAGTCGGCGATGAGGATCTTGTGATCGCCGTGCGGGCCGTTGGAGAAGATGGGGTGATGGCCCATGACGACTGTGAAGGGCGCGTCGGTGGGCTTGTCGAGTTCTGCAGCGAACCATGCGAGCTGCTTTGCCTGCTCGTCTTCTGTGAGGGTGAAGTTGACTGCGTCGTTGCCGTGGCCGCCGTGCACGTTGGAGTCAAGCGCGATGACCTTGATGTGCGGCATGTCGAAGGTGTACCAGAGAGCGGGCTGCGTCCAGCGCGTGTTGCCGCGACGTGAGTAGGCGAGCTCAGTGTCGCGCTTGTTTACTTCGGGCGGCATGCGCTGGTAGTCGTGGTTGCCCATGATGGAGTAGGCCGGGCCGGGAAAGACGCTGGCGGGGTACATCTGCTCGAACTGGTCGTGCCAGCGAGGGCTGTCGATACCGCCGGTGAGCGGGCCGTACCAGCTGTCGCCGAGCATGAAGAGAGCATCGGTGTGGAGCTTGTGGGCCTGCGCGTACTTGACCATGGCGGAGGCGACGCTGCTCTGCCCGGCGACGTCGTCCTGCCAGCCCCAGTCGCCGAACATAAGGATGTGGTGTGCGGAGGCGTTGGGTGCGAGGGCGAGTGCTTTGGCGGCTCCGGTAACGGCAAGGGCGCTGAAGGCGAAGCTCTGACGGAGAAACTGGCGGCGATCGAGGCGAGGCATCATGGGCTGCATGGTGACGTTTCCTTGGGGAGGGTTGATCGTGCGTGGAGGCTAGAGGGTGCGGCGGCCTTCGAGGGCGCGAGTCATGGTGACCTCATCGGCGTACTCGATGTCAGAGCCGGCAGGGACGCCGGTGGCGATTCGGGTGATGCGAAGAGTGGAGAAGCGGCGGTGGGTTTCGTCGGCGAGGTAGCGTGCGGTGGCTTCGCCTTCGACGGTTGGAGAGTCGGCGAGGATGAGTTCTGCAGTGGCGTCCTCGGTGAGTTTGGCAAGGCGCGGCCAGAGGTTGGTGAGGCGAAGCTGGTCGGGGCCGATGCCGTTGACCGGCGATAGCGTGCCGTGAATGACGTGGTAGAGGCCGTTGTAGCTGCGGGTCTTTTCGATGGCCGCGATATTAGTAGGTTCTTCGACGATGCAGATGAGGTGCTCGTTGCGGGTGGGGTTCGTGCAGTAGTGGCAGGGGTCTACGTCGGTGATGTTGTTGCAGAGCGAGCAGAGGCGGAGGTGCTGTTTGAGCGCGTGAATGGCGGCTGCAAGCGCGTTGGCGTCGGTGTCAGAGGAGCGGAGGATGTGGAAGGCGTAGCGCTGCGCAGATTTGGTGCCGACTCCGGGAAGCTTACGGAGTTCGTCGATGAGTCGGGCCATGGGTTCGGCGAAGCGTTGCATAGAGACAGAGCGTAGAGAGTAGTGGTAGACGAAAAGACTATTTTTCGCGGAGGTCGATGATGTTGCTGATCTCTGCGGAGAAGAGTTGTATGGCCTGCTGGACGATGGGGTGTTTCTGCGCGAGGTCAGCGGCGGAGCCAGAGGCGGCAGCACGTGGAGACTTGGGTTTACCGGAGACCGCTGGTGCGCCGGGGATGAGCTTCAGCGTGAGGTGTGCGAAGGTGGTAGAGCGCAGCGTGGTTTTGAGGATGCGTTCGGCTTCCGCATTGATTACGACTGGAAGCATAGTCTTCGAGAGGGTCGTCTGGATCTCTAGGGTGTTGTCGTTGAGGGTGAGCGTGGCGTCTTCGATCTGCTCGGAGGCGGAGGTTTGGCCTTTGACGGCTGCCAGCGCAGAGGAGAGCGTGTGCTGGAGTTCGGTGAGGTCGAGAGTGTTGGCAGAACTAACTGCAGGTTTCTCTGCTATGTCCGCAGAAGGGACAGACTCCGGTCGAGATGACAAAGTTTCGGCGGGAGGGTTGACGATGGAGGGTTCTGTGATGATGGGGTCGGCGACGATGACGATAGGTTCCGCGACAGCGACTGGGGGGACGACGAGCTGCGGGCGGGTGCTTGGTGCAGGTGCGATGGGCTCGGGTGCGAGAGCCAGAGAGCCGGTAGTGCTGGTTCTATCCCAGGTCTCAGAAGCGAGACCTGGGTTACCCAGACTCGAGGCTACAGGTGTTTTGCGTGAGGCGTCGCTGGCGAAGGGGGATTCGGTAGTGGTCGCTCTTGCTGACGATGTGACGAATGGAGAGTTTGCGACAGGCTCACGGGGAGCGCTGATGGATGAGGGCTTCGTCGACGGCGTGTTGGTGGGTTTGGCGCCGAGCTGCGAGAGGAGCTCTTCGATGGGGACGAGGCGCTGTACATGGACGAGCTTGAGAAGGCCGAGCTCGAAGTGGAAGCGCTGTTCTTGTCTATAGCCGAGCTCGTCAAAGGTGCGGAGCATGATGCTGAGAAAGCGCGAGAGCTCTTCTTCGGTAAAAAGTGTTGCTGAGCGGGCGGCGCGCTGGCGTTCTTCAGCGGAGATCTGCAGCAGGTCTGC
The DNA here is from genome assembly GCA_903970395.1 of Acidobacteriaceae bacterium. Classification (GTDB taxonomy): domain Bacteria; phylum Acidobacteriota; class Terriglobia; order Terriglobales; family Acidobacteriaceae; genus Granulicella. Next base: position 6,650 of record CAJCIM010000012.1, on the reverse strand, counting down.
GGTAACTCCGGTGGCGTCCGCGCCGGGTATGAAGCCGGTGATCTTTGCGACGACGCAGTTGCGGAGGTAGCGGACGAACTGGCGGGCCAGTTGCGGCGCTCCGTTGCCGGCGTCGAGCAGGCGGCCGATGATGGTGAGCACGTCGGCGGAGTTGTTGGCGTGGACAGCCTCTAGGATCTGCTCGTAGATGACGTTGGAGACCGTGCCCATGAGCTCGCGGACCTGATCGGCGGCGAGTGCGGGCTGACCGTCGACTACGGGTGCGCTGGCGATAGCCTGATCCATGATGGAGAGGGCGTCGCGCATGGATCCGTCGCCGGCTTCGGCGAGGAGCGAGAGCGTCGTGTCGTCGGCGAGGATGTGCTCGGCGGTGGCGATGGTGCGGAGCTGGCCGACGATGTCGTCCAGTTTGACGGCATGGAAGCTGAAGTGCTGGCAGCGCGAGCGGATGGTCTGCGGGATGTCCTCGGGCTGCGTGGTGGCCATCATGAAGACGATATGGTCGGGTGGCTCTTCGAGGGTTTTGAGCAGGGCGTTGAAGGCGGCGTCAGTGATCTGGTGCGCCTCGTCGAGGATGTAGATCTTGTATTTATCGCGCGAGGGGCGATAGCGGGCCGCGTCGCGGAGTTCGCGGATTTCATCGATGCCGCGGTTGGTGGCGGCGTCGATCTCGATGACGTCTACGGCGTTGCCCTGGCGAATCTCGAGGCAAGACTCGCACTGGTTACATGGCTCGGGCGTGGGGCGTTCGGTCGAGCCGATGATGTTGCGGCAGTTGAGCGCCGAGGCGAGGATGCGGGCGATGGTGGTTTTGCCGATGCCGCGGTGGCCGGAGAAGATGTAGCCGTGCGCGATGCGGCCCTGGCCGAGCGCGTTGATGAGGGTGCGGGTGACGTGGTCCTGCCCGATGACGTCCGAGAAGCTGAGTGGGCGGTATTTACGGGCTAGGACTTGGTAGGCGGCCATCGAGTTCGATTGTATCGCCGCTGGGTGTGGAGGAGGTGAATGGCCGGTGAGAGCTACTTTGCGCGGCCCTTTTGCGTTTGCTACCTTGTTTTATCGAGTGCGAGGACGGCGCTGGCGCTAGCGTAGCCGTCGCTGGCGGTGGGCGCTGGGGAGTCGTCGACTTGCCTGTGGTGGTTAAGGGCGAAGGTGTTCCAACCGCCGTCGGCTTGCTGATTCTGCTGAAGTGTTGCGAGAAGGGCTTTGCGCTCGGCGTTTGTGAGTAGCGTGGTGTCGCACTGCGAGGTCCCGAGAATGTAGAGCTGGTTGAGCAGTGGTTGCGTGGCGTAGTGTGCGCGGAGGTAGGCGCGCATGGAGACGAGATGAGGCTGGACGTTGGAGCGTTGGGCGTAACGGCCGGGAGCCTCGTAGACGGCCAAGGTGAGCAAAGCGGTGTTTTGGTCGCCAGACTAGTCGCCCTCCCAGGTGCCGAGGTGGAAGTTCTGCACTTCCAGGAGCCGGCGAGATCGCCGGTGGTCTTCTGCAGTGCCCAGGCGTGGTTGAAGGCTGTGACTGTGATTGGGCGCAGATGGCCGAGATGGGTGTCGAAGCTGGCGAGAGTGATGACGTTGAGGGCAGCTTCGGTGTTGTGTGCCTCCACTGTCTTGCCTGCGCCGTTCTTCGCGTCGGAGTAGAAGGGCTCCATCTTGTCCCAGTTTGAGACGCGTTTTACGACGCTGGCGAACATGGTTTGCTCAGCTGGCGGGAGCGCCGTGGTGTGGAGGTCGCGGAGTAACGAGGGGTTGGATCATTGCGTACGGGACGTTGGTGTGGCAAGAGATGCAGACGGTACCGTGGCCCTTCTGTGCGCGTGGCCATGCTTGCCATCAGAACTCGCGCCGGTCGAGGAAACTGGCGGCAGTGGCGCGGTTACAGGAGGGTGTGGGTAAGGTAGAGGCGCCGTGGACGGGCAGCGTTCGACGCGCAGTGAAGGCGGCGAGAGTACCAGAGAGTAGAAGGGCTGCAATGATCGACCGTTTCAACATTTTGACTCTATGTTTGAACTGGCGATGCCTTGGTGTGCCTTTATCGTAAGCGATACGGCCATTCCGCGCGCGAATCACAACTCCAGCGGGATCGTTGGCATCAGAAAGCTATGAAGAAATATATGCTCGGGTTACTCGCACTGTTGTTCTTCGCGCCGCTGGTACCTGCAGCGAGTGCACAAGTGGTGGTCAGGGTTGGACATCAGGGTCATAGGCACTGCTGGTACAGCCATCACCACCGTCATTGCCGCTAACATTCGACCGTAGGCGTGACCTGCGGGACTAAGCCCAATTCGAGAACTATCGAGTTGGGTCTTCGTTTTTTAGCGTCTAATTGTCCAAGGGAGGCACGGCAATGGACAGGCGCAAGTTTGGAGTGTTGCTGGCGGCCGGGATGGGAGCTCGGAAGATGTTTGCTGCCGAAGTGAAGCCCGAGATGCTACATCTGAAGCGTAATGGCTGGATGCCGAACAATGAGGCATTGCCGGTCTTGCTGTACCGGGATGTGTTTGCTGCGACAGGCGACGTGGCAACTGCGATGGAGATCGCGTTTGAGCGCCACGGTTGGCCGCCGCAGTGGCGGAATGGTGTATACGACTTCCATCATTACCACTCGACTGCGCATGAGGTGCTGGGCTTTGCGGGCGGGTGGGGAAAGATCATGTTGGGTGGTGAAGGTGGCCACGCTGTGACGGTGCGGACGGGCGATGTGGCTGTGCTGCCTTGCGGCACAGGGCACTGCCGGCTGGATGCGAGTGAGGATTTTCTGGTGGTGGGAGCGTATCCGGAGGGCGAACACTGGGACATCTGCCGCACGGCCCCGGATGCGGCGATGGTGGAGCGGATGAAGACTGTGCAGTTCCCAGCGAGCGATCCGGTGACGGGTGCAGGTGGGGCGCTGGTGACGGCGTGGAAGCGGAGCTAGCCAGGAGCAGAGGAAGCAGATTCTTCGCTCCGCTCAGAATGACAAACTCACAAGTCTAGCTGTCTTTTTTATAGAGCATGTTGCGCATTGCTTCGCGGCGTGCCTCGTTGGCTTCACGCTTGGATTTGGCGTCGAGGATTTCGGTGAGATCGGCAGAGGTGGAACCGGCTTCGGGCGCGCTACATTCGGGGCAGCGGTTGGCGTAGCCGGGCTTATCGGGTTTGAGTTCGAACTCTTCTTTGCAGAGGGTGCAGATTTTAATTGGGAATGCCATGGCATATCCAGTGTACTTCTATAGCTTTTCTGATGGAAAGCTTACGGTTTTCTTATCGCGGTGTGTCCTACGCTTTCATGTGATGGCTCGTATCGAACCCCATTCCCTCGACCGGTTCCTGCTTGTTAGCAGGTGGCCGGCGCGCGTTCGACGAAGACATCGAAGGATGTTCTGAACCGTATGAATGCACCTGAGACTTACTTTGTCGTTCCGACGCATCGTTTACGCGATGTGAGCCAAACAATTCATGCCTATGACGATCATTTTTGGAGAAATGGGCACTCTCCGGAGATGATCGTGTTCGACGATTCGACGCCCACGAATGTAGAGAAGTATTTCAGCGAGTTGGAAGCGCTGAAGACTCGCTCGGAGCTCTATTATGTGGGCCCGCGCGAAAAAGAGGAGTTCATTACCTATGTGAACTCAAGGCTTCGGAACAAGCGACTGGAGCCACTGGTAAAGAACCTCTTTCGGCCCAGCTACGGGGGCAATCGAAACTACACATTGATGTACACGTTAGGTGGGCTGATGGTCAGCTCCGATGACGATATGCGTCCCTACTCGCTGATGGAGGACAGTCCTGAGTCGTTGGAAGACGACGAGATCAGCCGTGGGCGCCTTCACAAGGTCGGTAAGAACGGATATGCACGGAAGTCATTCGACATACTGTCTGCCTTTCAGGATGTGCTGGGAAAGCCGGTGGCCGAGATTCCTGAGAACTACGAGCGCGGCGAATTCCTGCTGGACAATGCGATGGACTTGGAGACCAACTCGACGAAGGGACTGACGGAAGACAATACGATGATCTTGCATCGTGGCGCGGTGTCGGAGAACGCGATCGTGAAGATGGCGCAGACGTTTCGATCCGGAACAAACGATATCGATGCAATCGACTTCGTAGATATGTTTCTGAGTGATGAGGGACAGCTGAGCCCGGAGGAGTTGAATGACCTTTACGTGCTGGTGAACTTCAGGCCTGCGGTGACGAACGTGAACTGGCGTATGGACTGTGGTGTGGCAGGCTATGACAACACGTTTGGATTGCCGCCGTTTTTCCCCACGCGGCTCCGCTTTGAGGATTATATCTATCGGCTATGGATTCAGCAGGAGGGCATTGTTGCTGCCCATGTGGATGCGGCCCAGCATCACACCAAGAGCAACTACATGCGCAACCCTCCTGCGTCCGAGATACTGAACGAGGAGATCGCCAACCTTCTGAAGCGGAAGATCAAAGCGTCGTTGACCAATGTCGATGAGCTGGGCATCTCGTTCGAGTACACGGGCGAGGTGACGGCGCAGGACGGTGAGGAGATCCTGGCGAAGATCACGAACCTCCATCGTCGCGCGGTGCTTTCGGCTGAAAAGGCGAAGAACCAGGAACGAGTCGATGCGTTACGGCTCTTCGCTGCAAATCTGGAGAAGGCCTTTTACGGATTCGAGCCTGACTTCTTCCAGCACAACCTGCTTCGTATCGTGGACGACGCTGTCTCTGTCATCCGCGCATCCATTGAGCTCTGGCCGACGCTGGTGGAGATTTGCTACTTCCAAAAGACGCGAAACGGGCTTCCGATGAAGCGTCTGGGCCAAGTAAGGAGCTAGGCCTTTGCGGGCTTCCGGGCTTTTTTGCGGGCCTGGCGTTTGACTTCGTCTTCGGAGAACATGGTGCCGCGGCACTGGGGGGCGCCGCAGTAGCAGTCGGCGGTGTCGTCATCGGAGTCGTAGAGGTTGTACTCGTAGAGCAGCTCTTCGCCGGGTGCGATGTTGCGCAGGGCTCGAATAAATACGCGGCCGTTGTGCTCCTCTGTCTCGCAGTTGGGGGAGCAGGAGTGGTTGAGGAACATTGCGGTGCCGAAGCCGTCGATCACGTCGCCCTTGCCGCCGAAGCCGAAGAGGTAGGTGACGGGACGGTCGGCGTAGCGCTCGTCGGCAGCGGACTTAGTGATGCGCGCGCCGTCGTACTCGAGAAAGCGGCGGCCGCGGGGTATAGCGTCCAGGGTGTAGCAGCCGGCGGCGTGGATGGCGGAGGAGCGGACGAGAAGGCGTGGAGAGCTGGCGTTTGTGCGAGGCATTGGCCGGAGTATAGCAAGAGAGGCAGTGAGTAAGGAGTAGCGAGTAAGGAGTAGTGAAGGGCGGCTCGTCTAGTGAGACGTTTTCTACTCTTCACTCACTACTCCTTGCTCATTACTCCTTTTTACCCACTACTCCTTCTTGCGCGGTTGTCGTCTAATAGTGGTATGGAGCTTTTGCGGACAACTGTGCGTTGGGCGGTAGTGTTCGGGTATGCGGCGGTGGCCGGGGCGCAGACTCCGCAGCAGCCGTCGTCGCAGGGTGGTTGCTATCTGCCGGATGCGAGCGGCAAGCAGGTGTTTGTGCCGAACTGCGGGCTGGATCAGGCTCCTGCACGGAGGACGCCTACCCCGGCGGCCGATGGCGCGAACCCGGCGCAGCAGTTTCCTTTCCCGGGCGAGACGCCTAGCCAGCAGCCAGCGGCGCAGAATCAGCGGCAGCAGCCTCAGTCGGGAAACGGGCAGGTTCAGGGCGCGCCGCAGAGTGGGGCCGGTGCTAGTGATCCGGCAAAGGCGTTTCCGTTCCCGGGCGAGGATAAGACTCCATTGGTGACGCCAGATGGTACGGTTGCGCCGTCAGATGCTCCGAGTGGTAATGGAGGCGGGTTGAAGGATGCGGGGAGTTCAGGTGAATCTTCCAGCGGGAGTTCCTCTTCCAGTTCAAGCAGTTCAGGTGGGGCGTTCAATGGGCTGCCGCCGGATGATCCTGAGTCCAAGGGGCCGCTGGCGGATGACGATACCGTGATCAAGAAGCCGCATAAGGTGGTTCCGAAGGCCAAGGAGCAGACGCCTTCGGAGCGCGAGGCAGAAGACCTGAGCGTTGCCGGATTTTACATGGCCGACAGCAACTTTCGTGGAGCGTATCTGCGGGCGTCGGATGCGGTGACGGTGCAGGCCGATGATCCAGATGCGCATCTTGCGTTGGCGGATGCGGCTCGAAAGCTGGGCAAGCTGGATGAGGCGCTGGCGGAGTACAAGAAGACGCTGACGCTTGATCCTGTGCCGAAGACGAAGAAAGCGGCGGAGAAGGCGATCAAGGAGTTGAGATAGGGCTGCCAGCGGACGGTAGAGGAGACCCTCCCTTGGTTTTGGAGGTAAAGTCCGGAGCAAATTGGGGTTAGGGGTGGAACCCGATTTGCGGGCGAGGTTTCCGGTTCTAGTTGAGAAAGAGCTGTGAGACGACAAAACCCGGCTTGGGCCGGGTTTCTGATTCACTTTTATTGTAACTGGGGTGTCAAGGGGCGGTACGCTCGCGCCCAGGGCAATCGCATTTGAACTGAGGTAGAACCGAGTGGGACACTTTCGCGGGCGGTTGTTTGTAGGAGAAGGTAGCAGGAGGGATACGTCCGTTGTCCTGCGAAGCGAGTTTGGATCAGTTTAGTGATTGGTGGGAGGGT
>CAJCIM010000011.1 GCA_903970395.1 Acidobacteriaceae bacterium | reverse complement strand
AGCGGCGCGCGTTGATCTCCTTCGCCAGCAGTTCGTTGGGTCATCGCGTCTCTCCTTTCATCAACGTTACGGTTGTTCCGCCGTTGACCGGTGCGTATTTGTTGATCATGGCACCCCAGAAGCCGGCGAGTCCGGCAGAGGCGAAGGAGAACAAAACGGCGATGAGAACTGCGGAGCGAAGGCGAGGATGACTGCGAAGGCTGCTGCCATATCTAGCGACTACGCCGGCGGTCATCGTGATTGTGATCGGGACGAGCCACGCAACGTGCTCTTTCCACTCCATACCTGTCGAATGCCAGCCGGTCGTTGTGACTTGCGACAGGAGAAGCCTCTGCGGGTATCCGGTGAGATCCGGGGCGCCAGCCGGCGGCACCGCGCGATACCACGGGTACACCACGTACGTCCCGGTGAGAACGGCCAGCCAGGCGAAGAGGCTCATCAGGGCGAGATAGAGCTTGAGAAACGGGCCGTCATCTTCGATGACCGAGCCAGTGCGCGAGATAAATCTTTTGTAGAACTCAACCAGCAAACCAGAACACGCAAGCAGGTAAAGACCACCGAAGCCCATGCCGTGGATGAGGGTCCACAGCGATCTCGACGTAATCTCCATACACTCTATCTCCTCATCTTTGGCGTGAGCTAAAAGCCGTTTGCGGTGCGTGGACGATTGAGCCATAGGTTTGCGGCATCAGGCGCGGAGTCACCTTTGCCCCACGTCCAGTACATTCCGGCATAGGCGTAGTTTTCTGTTTGCCCCGCGATGGAATGGCCATAGCAGAACAGAAACTGTTCGCCAGGATGGTTTTTGAAGTGATAGTACCCGCCGACGTCGAGGAGGGTGGAACTCTGCGTCTGCGGAGCGGCGACGCCCTCGCTGCCGTGCGCGAACATCTCGGCGCCGAGCTCAAGACGTTTGTTGATCTCGCGCTTCACGAGCCAGCCGGTATAGACGAAGCTCTTGTAATCGGTCTGAGGGACCACTTCATATCCAGCGCCGCCATCGAAGAGCCACTTGCCCTCGTTCTTCTGGAGCCAGAGCGGAATTTTGTAGTAGACCTTACCCACTCCGAGACCGCGATCGTAACTCCCGGTTGGAAGTTCGAACATCGGGAAGGTGCCGATCTGAGGAAAGCGCGAAGACTCCTTGATGAGGGCCACTTTGACGCCGAGTTCCATGTCGGTCAGGCCGAAGGCGCTGGGTCCGATGCCTGCCGGAGCGTAGACGGGCTTGTTGGACGGATGGATGGAGCCCCAGGGAAGGATGGCGTGAATCTGCAGCCGAGGCAGCGCTCCCCAGTTGAATTCAAAGGCCGGACCGGTAGAGTCCATCTCGACGGGCGTACCGTCCGCACCGCCGAAGATGTAGAACTCGTAGTGCCGATAGTCGACGGGCACAGGGTCGTCGGTCTGGTACGGCGGCCCCTGCGCATGGAGAGAGGCGGCACCCACTATGAATAGGGTGAGAGTCGCCAATACCAGACGAGGCCAACAAGACATCGCGAGTCTCCTGCTGAGTCACGCTTGCTATCGAAACTCGATACAAGATAGCACGAGGGCTTTCAGAATCGTTTGAACGAAACTAGGATCTTAGAACCAAGATTGCAGGATGACAGGGGGTTCAGATTCGTGGCGATAACGAAGCGAGTGCCTGGTAACACCGACATTTTTTCGGGGCTGATCCGCATTCACGTGTTACACCACGCCTGTGTCGAAGGCGTCTTCGGCCTGGGAATGATCAACGAACTGCGTCGGCACGGGTACAAGATTGGGCCGGGCACGATGTATCCGCTGCTGCACGGGATGGAAGAGCGAGGCTGGCTGCGGTCGCGCAGCACGCGAATCGACGGCCGCATGCGAAAGGTGTACCTTGCGACCCGGGCTGGGAAGAAGACTCTGCATGAGGCGAAGTCAAAGGTGAAGGAGCTGTTCGAAGAGATATTGGTAGAGAGCCATCACGCTCCCGAATCGCCACGGGATGCAGGATGAATATGGAGACGGCTGCGGTGTATGAGCGGCAGCTAGGCAGTCGTGAGAGGGGCGCATGTCACGATAACGATCCGGTCAGCAGTAGTCCTTCCCGTTGAAGCTGCTGAAAACGCGTTTTCGCCACGGAGGCCGCCCCGAAGGAGCTCGGGATCGCGTGTAACGGCTCGGCTCACACGCGTCACGCAGCCCGCCGCTGTTGCACCGCAGGCGGTCGCCAGTTTACGTCGAATCGCGCAGAATAACTCACGGCGATAAATATCTTTCTGGAGATGTCATGAAATACTTTGCAGTCTTAGCCCTCGTGGTCATACTCGGTCCAGCGGCCCTCGCCCAGCATCAGACCTTCGCCGTCAATCCCGATGCGAGTGAGGTCAAGATGACGCTCAAAACAACCCACGAGCTCGTCAACGGCACCTTTCACGTCCAGCCCGGAGCGATTGAATTTGACCGCAGCAATCCCAGGATGTCGGGCTCAGTCGTCGTCCTCGCTACAAGTGGAAAGACCGGCAATGACAGCCGCGATAAGAAGATGAAGCATGACATCCTGCAGGTCGAACGATATACAACTGTCTCGTTTGAGCCGAAATCCTACGCTGGCGACATCGCTTCCTCAGGGGACTCGACGATCCAGGTGACTGGGATGTTCACCCTGCTTGGCACGCCGCATGAGATCACAGTTCCCATGCTGGTGCATCTTGATGGCGCCGGCGCAACGGCCAAAGCTCATTTTGTTTTGCCTTATGTTCAATGGGGCTTGAAGAATCCCAGCTTTCTGATTTGGAAGGCTGACAACGACGTCTCCATTGACCTCAGCCTTAGTGGTCGGCTTTCAAAGTAAACAGAGAGCGTTTTGGCTGATACCATGCCAGCCATGAATAAAGTTGCTCCGTTTCTCTGGTTCCATGACAACGCGGAAGAGGCTGCTGAGTTTTACCTGAGCGTCTTTCCGCATGCGCGTAAGCTGGGTGAGGTGCGCTCCAAAGGAGTCGGGCCGTGGCCTGTGGGCAAGATCGCCACGATTACGATCGAGCTGGAAGGCCAGGAGATGGTCTTTTTGAATGGTGGTTCTGCATACCAGTTCAACCCGTCGTTCTCGTTCTTTGTCCGCTGTGATTCGCAGGAAGAGATCGACAGCTACTGGGACAAGCTGATGGTGGGTGGCAAGCCCATGGCCTGCGGATGGCTTACCGACAAGTTTGGTCTGTGCTGGCAGATTGTGCCTCGACATATCGAGGAGCTGATCAGCCATCCGAAGGGCATGGAAGCCATGATGAAGATGATCAAGATGGATCTGCCTGCGCTGGAAGCTGCCGTGCGCGAGGGTTGAGAGAGGCTTTGCTGCTCGCGCCTTCGGCGCTTGCTGCTGCAAAGGCTTTCACGCAGAGGGCGCGAAGTAGAAGCCCGCAAAGGTCGCAATGGAAGACAGGCAACGACAGATGCGAGTTGCTAATTGCCGGGGATGGTATCGCGTGTGGTGACCCAGTCGGTGGTGAGTTTGTGGAGGACCGTGGAGCCGCAGAGCCATGCGGCTTCGAGCGATACCTTGCTGCCGATGTAGGGCGCGGTGAGGGATTCGACTGGCTGGTGGCCGGGGCGCTGCATGGAGAAGTTGCTGCCGGTGCGGAGGACGAGGACGCGGTCGTGATCGACGCGGTGCATGGCGTTGAGGCGTTCGACGGCGGTCATGAAGCCGGAGTCTTCCATCTCTGTCATGGCGAAGGTGCCTTTGCCGTTGGTCCAGAGGCGGGTCCAGTCCTCGGCGAACTTGTTCATGATGGCGCCGTGCCAGTAGTAGTCGGAGGCGAAGGTGTCGCCGAGTAGGACAAAGGGCGAGCGCTGCGCGTTGGGGAAGCCGGTGAAGGTGGCGCGGAACTCGGCGACTTTGGGGTCGTCGATGAGCTTGAGGTCTTTGGTTTGGGAGTAGGCCCAGTCGACGAGTTTGGGATTCAGCGTAAACAAATTCGACCGGTGCCAGGTGGGGGCGTCCGTGGTGGGTGGGTTGGGCTCGTGCGCGCCGGTGGGGAAGAGGCCGTAGGGCCACTCCTTGGGGGCCTCGCGGGGGTCAATCATGCGGACGACGTCGCCGACGACGTAGTGGGCCCAGGCGGCGGAGCCGATGCTGGCAACGTTGGGGTCGACGCCGGCGATCCCGTTGATGAGGAAGTAGGCGTGGGTGAGGTCGAAGCGCGGGTCGAGGCCGAGGGCCATCATGCTGGCGGTGGCGTTGGTGAGCGTGGTGCCGCTCAACATACCGAGGACGGTGTGGTCCTTGTTGGTACGGAGGGCGTGCTGGCCGGCGGGGAGTTGCGCGCCGCCGGGGAAGTCGACGACCTCGTCGAGGTGCTCGCGCTCGACCCAGAGCTGGTACTCTCCGGGGATGTCGCCGGTGTCGTTGCCGACTTCAAAGGTGACGACGACGACGGCGCGGATGGGCCAGGGCTTCTGTGCGTGGGCTGAGAGGCAGAAGAAAACGCAAAGGGCGCCAAGGACGCCAAGGTGCGCCAAGGCGCGCGTGGCGGGTGTGAAGACACGATGGGTGAGTGGGCGCATGGCGGGCTCCTGAATGCGGTTAGGTCTGGAGGTTTTAGGGTAACGCAGAGGACGTGTGTTGTAGGCTGGGCGGATGCCGACCATTCTGAGATTTCGGGGATTCAATATTTATATCTACACGGATGATCACGACCCAGCTCACGTTCATGCACTCGGTAAAGGTGTAGAGATTGTCTACTGGCTCAATTGTCCCGGCGGACCGATCACATTTCGGAGAGCAAGAGGGAACGTTTCAACTCCAGATGTACGGGCGCTTGCCAGTTTTCTGAGCGATAATCTGGAGTTATTATGTGCTGCATGGAGGAAAATCGATGATCAACGATAAGGAATGGGAAGAGGCGCAGGAACGCGGGCGCATCCATAGTCTCACTGTCCCTTGCGCCGTTGCGGCAAGGTATGACGCTGCAACGGGAATGATTACCGTCGATCTCAATCTTGGATTCTCAGTCTCCTTTCACAAGAGCCGCTCGCAGACCCTCTGCAAGGCCACCGATGAGCAATTGAGCGAGATTGAGGTTGATAGTCCCGGTTGGTCCATCATGTTTCCAAAGCTCGAAGATGGATTCAGCGTGGAAGGAATGCTTGCGGGACGATTTGGGACGCGCCGGTGGGAACGTGAGTGGGCGGACGCGCATGGTATTGAGATCGCCGAGAATAAACTACCGGAGCATACGGTCGCGGCCTAAGTGGCCAGTCCATTGGATCCAGACGCCGCGAAGCCGTGAGGCTGTTCGCGGCGTCTTCGTTGTGTGGAGGTTTTAGCGGCCGATGACTTCCTGCTTTTCGATGGGGATGCGGCGGATCTCTGCGGCGGTGAGGTTGGTGTGGGCTTTGACCATCTGTGCGGGCAGGCGGCGCAGCCAGTTGTTGAGGGAGATGTCCTGGAAGGTGTCGGCTTTGAAGAGCTCGAGGAAGATGAGGTCTTCGGTGCCGGTGTTTTCGATGTAGTGGCCGGCGACGGCGGGGACGTAGCCGACGTCGTTGGCGTTGAAGTCCATGGTGCGGGCGCGGTTGGACGGCATGAAGATGGTCATGCGTCCTTTGCCGGCGAGGTAGAACTGCCACTCGCTGGCGTTGGGATGCCAGTGGAGCTCGCGGATGGCGCCGGGTTTGAGGATGACGAGGCCAGCGGCGATGCTCTTCGAGACAGGGAAGTTATGCGAGTCGACGACGCGTACCTCGCCGCCGCTGCTGGTCTTAGTGGGCGTCATCGAGAGCATCTTGAAGGTGTACTGCTGTTTGGAGGCGACGCTGGGGCCGCCTACTTCGGCACGGTCCGCGGCGAGCGTGCCGGGCAGATCTGACGGGAAGATGTAGAGCTCGCGTTTGGGGAGCTTGGCGATGGCGGCAGCGTCGAGGCCGGTGTTTTTCGCGATGACTTCGTCGGGGGTGTGGGCGAGCCACTCCGAGACGAGGAAGGTGCCGTCCTCGGAGAAGTTGCCTTCGTCGAAGACGAGAAGGAACTCGCAGCCGTCGGGGCCGAGGCCCTGGATGGAGTGCGGATAGCCGGCGGGGAAGAACCAGAGATCGCCCTTGGAGACATCGTCGATGAAGATGGTGCCGTCAGGGTTCAGGACGGTGACGCGGGCGTTGCCGTAGAGCATGTAGGCCCACTCGTCGGCGGTGTGCCAGTGGAGCTCGCGGAAACTGCCTGCGGTGAGGCGCATGTTGACGCCTGCGATGTCTTTGGAGGATGGGAGCTCGCGCTGCGTGACCTGGTGGGTCCAGCCGCCTTGTTCGACGCGCTTGCGGGCGAGATCGAAGGAGTACCAGATGGGGCCGATGTCGCCGAAGTCGGTCTCGGGCGGAGTGTTGGAGTTGGGGTTTTCTGCGAGCAGCGCGGCGTTTTCCGGGCCGGGGTTGCTGCTGGAGTGGTCGGCTTCGCCTGCATGGATTTGTGAGCGCTGTTGCGCGTGAGCTACGGCGACGCCACCGATCGCGGCGGCGAGGGTGAGCGAGGTGCGGCCGAGGAAGCGGCGGCGTGAGGGGTCGACGGGGGCTTCGGTTTGATCTTGATCGAGGATGCTCATGGGCGGATCTCCTTGTGGGGCGCTGAATTCGCCCTGCATGATTGATTCAATGCCCTGAGCAGTGATTCGTCCAATCGTATTTTATTGATTCAGTGATTGGCTTTGATTATCAGTGATGTCGAGACTTAAACGCAGATTCGCGACGGGAATGACAAAACAAAGGCTAGAGGCGGGAGCAGCTTGCGGCGATGGCCAGGAAGGCGCGCAGCATCGGTGTGTTACGGTCTTTGCGGGTGGCGATGGCGATCTCGGAGACGGCGAGTTTTGGCGAGATGGGTTTGAGGACGATGTCCTTACGCTGCGCCAGCACGATGGAGCGTGGGAGGATGGCGACGCCCACGCCGGCGGCGACGAGTGCGGTGGCGGTGTACATCTCGCCGGTCTCCTGGATGATGTTGGGCGAGAAGCCGGCGTCGGTGCAGAGGCGGATGATGGCGTCGAAGAAGCCGGGAGCCCAGTGACGACCGTAGGCGACGAAGGGTTCGCTGCGTAGGTCGGCGAGCTTGATGCGGTCGCGATGAGCCAGTGGGTGTGATGCGGGCAGCACGATGACGAAGGGCTCGCGGTGGATGACCTGCAGGCGCAGGGAGTCGTCCTGCAGAGGGAGACGCAGGAAGCCGACGTCGATGGTGTTGTCGCGGAAGCCCTGCAGCTGGAGCGAGGTGCGCATGTTGCGGATGTCGAGTGAGACGTCGGGCAGCTTGCGGCGCGCGAGGGTGACGATGCGGGGGACGATCTCAAGTGCGGCGGAGGAGACGAAGGCGATACGGAGCTGGCCGACTTCGCCGCGGGAGGCCTTTTGAACGCGCTGGATGGCCTGTTCAGCGCGGGCGAGCGTCGCGCGGGCCTCTTCGATGAAGATCTCGCCTTCGGTTGTGAGGCGCACGACGCGGCGTGTGCGATAGAGGAGTTTCACGCCGAGTTCGTCTTCGAGGTTCTGGATCTGGGCGCTGAGCGCGGGCTGCGAGAGGTG
>CAJCIM010000010.1 GCA_903970395.1 Acidobacteriaceae bacterium | reverse complement strand
AGCCACTCTTTGACACGCTCAGCAGCACCACCAGCACGGCTGTCACTCAGAAGACAACCTACTGACGCTTTCACTTCTGCGACCTGCGACGCCCTCGACGCTGAGATCCGATCAGTCTTTACTGCAAATGAACTGATTACGCCGGACGATGTTCGCGGCGACGATGACTCGCTTGAGGAGGCAGTCCTCAAAGGTCACTGGCCCTCACTTGAAAGTTCCCGCGGCAAGGTGGTCTTCCTGATGGACCAGCACGATGTCGGCCCCGTCTATCTTGAAGGGCATCCCTCTCTACGCGGACGGGTCCTGTTCACCAATTCTGATCTCGGCAATTCTGACGCGGCCTTTATCGAACGCAACGATGGCCCCGCAGGCGAGACTGCTGAGCTTGTTCGCGAGGGTTACCTCGTCCGCACTCGTACTGACGCAGATACGAAGGAAGCCCGCACGAACAGCATGGAACGACGCGATGCCATGATCGCGAGCGGAGCGCAGATTCTCGGCACGGATTATCCCGCTGCCGAGCCCGCACGTTGGGATGGACACTTCTCCGTTGCTCTTCCGGGAGGCGCAAAGGTGGCTCGTTGCAACCCAGACGGCTCACCGGGGGCCTGTAGCCAGCAGTCTGTCGACTCTGAAGGGCCCTAGCTCGCCGCCTGAGCTACTGTGTCTCCGTCCACAAAAACGCCATCTCATCCGCATAGTCCTCTACCAGTTGGGTCTGGGATACTCCAGCACTATGTCCGCCTTTCAGAGAGTAGTGCAACAGGATTGGCCGCCCGGAGCCGGAGGACTGCTGTATCAACGGAGTCATCTTCCTGGCATTCATTGGATCGACCCGCGTATCCCCATCGCCTGTGAAGAAGAAGATAGCAGGGTACTTCGTGCCGGCCACTACATGCTGATAAGGAGAATACTTGTAGATGTACCCAAACTGTGTCGGATCTTCCGCTGATCCGTACTCTGTTGTCCAGGTTCTTCCAATCAGGAACTTCTGATACCGCAGCATATCCAACAGCGGATACCCGCACCAGATCGCGCCGAACAGATCAGGTCGCTGCGTCATGGACGCGCCCATCAAAAGCCCACCATTGGACCTTCCACGAATCGCAAAATGCTCGGGTGATGTGTACTTCTCTCGAGTAAGATACTCCGCGGCGGCGAACCAGTCGTCGAAGACATTCTGTTTCTTCTCAAACATCGCCTGCTTATGCCAGGCTTCACCGTACTCGTTGCCTCCGCGCAGATCGGGCAGCGCAAACCATCCACCCTTTTCCATCCACCACGCATACTCGGGGTTCCAGACGGGCGTCTCGCTCAATGCGAACCCGCCATAACCCGTCATGAGCAGCCGCTCCGTCCCATCCCGCTTCAGGCCCTTCTTGCCGGCAATGAACATCGGAACGCGGGTGCCATCTTTGGAGTGATAGAAGACCTCCTTCAACTCATAAGCGCCCGTATCGAATGGGACCTTCGACCTGTCAAAGATCTCACTCGTGCCCGTGCGTGTGTCATAGTGAAATATCGTCGGTGGCGCGATGATGGATTGAAAGCTATAGAACCCGTCCTTCTCCTCTGGTCGCCCCGACAACGTCGTTCCTGCGCCGATCCCCGGGTACGGAATGGTCCCCGTCTTCTTGCCATCCAAGGTATATGCGCTCAGCTCCGATTTCACATCGTGCAGTCGCAACACATATAACTTGCTGTCCACCAGGCTTACCGACTCGATGACGTCCTTACCTTCGGGGATAACTGTCTTCCAGTCATCCGGCGATTTTCCGATCTCCGCCTTCAGGACTCTGTGATTGGGTGCCTTGTAATCTGTCTCTACAAAGAACGTATCCCCTATGTTTAACTCACGGAACCGGCTCTCGATCCCATAGACGAGCGGAACGAATGGAGCATCGGGGACACGCAGGTCTTTCAGCAGAATGTAGACATGCTTCGCAGGCGTGCCCTGGCTGATATTCACCACCAGATAGTGCCCGTTCGTCGTCGCTCTGACGCTGATCTCGTCAATCTCTCCCAATTTTTTCCCGCGATACTCGTCGCCAAACAGCATCGTGTCGCTCGCAGTATCTGTCCCAAAGACATGCCGGAACACCCGGGTCGCCACATGGGGAAACAGCTTCGCGTAGTAGACACTCTTGCCATCGGGACTGACTGAAACCCCGGAGTACCGTGCACTCGGCATCACGTCCGGCCTTTGGGTGAGGGTCTTCAAGTCGAGGAAATGGATCTCTTCTTCATCCGCGCCCCCAACGCGAATTCCATAGCTCATGAGCGAACCGTCTTCCGTAATCCCCACAATATTGACGGAAGTATTCTGGTCCGCACTCAGTGTTGCGGCATCGATGAGCTTTACATCCGCGCCATGCAATCCCTCGCGCATGTAGATAGACGCCTGATTCTCGTCAGCTCCGCGCTTCGAGAAGAAGAACCGGTCCCCACGCCGCTGCGGCGTCGAAATGAAATCCGTTCGCAATAGCTTGCCCATCTCCGTCCGAACTTCAGGCAGGCTCTTAACCTGGTTGAAGTACATCTGGGTATAGGCGTTCTCAGCAGCAATGTAAGCACGGGTCTCAGGGCTCTTCGCATCTTCAAGCCATCGGTAATCGTCCGTGACTTGAACGTCAGGACCATCTGCGACCTTATATGTATCCGTTACCGGATGTGTAGCTACCGCAGGCGGGGCCGGCAGTTGGATGCCGTCCTTACCGTGGATAACCTGTTGGCTCGCCTCTTGGGCTGTCGCCAGTCCCACAAAGCAAAACACGACTAACGGAAGAAGGCGCATCGTTCCACTCCAAAATGTTCTATAGGTTTGCCTCCTCATTCTAGAGGCAAAGGCGCCGGTAGGTCACCAGATCATTCGTCATGGGAGCAACTTCGTTTAGCTTAGTCGAGGGGCTAGGAATAGCTCGCACGATTTCTTGAGCGTACCCAACTCACTTGTCAATATGCGGCGCCATCATTCAGTGCCGATTGCGCCATGACCGCTGAGAAAATAGTGATCGCCCATAGTGGAAGCGAGAGGTCAAATGGTTCGGTATCGGCAAGTCCCCTCACGAGGACAAAGACGAGCAGACTCAGCAATAGCGTCTTCAGTGAAGAGACGGGAAGCCTTTTAACTTGACGATAAAAACTACCATAAAGACCAACCAGCATAACGACGCCTACTGCACCATAGGCATAAAACTGTTGAAGTAGCTCGTTATGCGCATGACGGGCTTCAAAATCCCCGAATGGGGGAATTACCTTCCAGACAGAATGAAATCCGTTGCCTATCCAGGGGTGATCGAGTGCCTTGTCAAGAATGACCGCCCAGATGCCTAGTCTGCCAGTAAGTGTTTCGGGTGAATTACCAGTACTCGTATAGACGTCATAATACGATGATAGCAAGCTGGAACTTATCGCAATGACAACGGCTGCGGCTACCAGAATCTTCGTCTTGGTCTTTCGGCTTATCGACTTATCCCGAAGCAAGATAATTGACTGACCTACAATAAAAGCGATGATGGTGGTCTTACTCAGACTGCGAAGAAGCGTGATGGCTATCAGCCATATGGATAACTTCCATGGGCCTTTATCGCGCCGCACCAGGATAAGGTATTGCGCGAGAAAGACTGCAAGCGCGCAGCCGTAGCCAATCTGATTTGCGCCCAACAGTTCATCATCGCCGAGTCGGAGATCGGACTGCGTCGGCATGATCCACGCGATCAATGAGGTGCAGCAGGTCGCAAAGACGTACCCTTTCATAAGAGCGGAAGACACCTCAATGAGCGGACCCGCGCGGAGCAAAATAACAACCATGACTACGTCCGCCAGCATTGCGCACCAAAAGGCCACTGCGGCTGGAAGTGATGCCGCCCCACTCCAAAGGAGACTGGCGCCGGAAAATGCGAGAAAGATAAGCACCCAGCGGCCAGCCGGTAAGCGGAAGATTGGCCCCACGGAACTTGGATTGGGGCTTAGAGAATGAAACGCAACAATACAGAGCAATAGAAAGTTAAGGACGAGGCTAACGCCGGCACCGGTTTGTGGGTCTGCCCCGAAACCCCGCGCCATCAGAAGCACGATAAAGAGACGAAATGAAAAGAAAAATCCGACGATCGCAGGAAGCAGTGTCTGCGGCGGTGCTGTTGCGTTCTCTATTTCGAAGGTGCTAACGCCAGCGTTCATCTTCCCTCGTTGAGTCTTCGCGACAAGTCCAGGTTTCGCCCACGAGCGTCAGTTCTCTCGGCCCCTGAGAGTTGAGAAAGGGCGTGTTCGGCTTTCTCGCAAATAGGCATAGATCTCATCTCATGGTGTGACGTCTGGGTACTCTATGTTTCCAACGGCCAGGAACCACAAGAGAAGGGCACAGATGAAGTTTAGGCAGGCCCTACCCGTCCGAATGTCATGGAATTGTCGCGGATTTGGTCATTTCCTCCCGAAATCCACGAGCTTTGAAGAGGAGCGCAACAACGATTCCATCGTCCCCTTAGAGCACCGGCACAGGGATAGCAGGGTACGGCATCAATTCGTAGAAACCAGTCGTGAACCTCTGATTCTGGATGACTTGATAGTTGGTGGGCACAGCAGGATTCGAACCTACGACTTCCACCGTGTGAAGGTGGCACTCTACCGCTGAGTTATGCGCCCTTCCGGAAGGTCATTTGCCTGCGGCACATACCGCCGCGCAACTTGACCCGTTATATCCGGGGCATTGTCTAAAAGAGGCGTCCCACCGCGCTCCTTTTGTTTCCATAGAATACCACCCCTGCGCCCTCATGCGCCATCCAATCCGCAGCCTCGTTCGAGGTGACTTCCCGCCGACTCCACCAGAGGATATACCCAGGCAAACAGGTACAATCTCCAAGGATGCCAACCCCTCCCAAACCCACTCCGGCCGACGGCCAACCGCCTCGCGCAGGGCGGCACGAAGGGGTGCACCAACCTCCGGCAAGCTCCTCCGGCAGGCCCGTGGAAGTCTCTATGGATGAGCCATTTGACCCGTCCCTGGAAAAAATAGACGACGCGGCGCAACCTGACGCCCAAGATGGGGTTCTGGACGATATGGGCACGCTGGTACTCAATCCCGGTGCATTGGAGTACGAGGTCGGATCCTCGGCTCTCCCCACGCGGCAAATCGAACCCCCTGTTCCAACAGATCTCACTCCGGAGCAGATCGAGACCCGCCGCAAGGCCGTCGCACGCGGCGACTTCTCGCTGCTTACAGACGCCGAGGTCATGCTCGAACTCCGCGCTGGCAATATGGCTGCCTTTGACGTCCTGTTGCAGAAGTACCGCAAGCCGATCATCCACTTCATGTATCGCATGGTGCACAACCAGGCAGTGGCTGAAGAGCTCGCGCAGGAGGTCTTCCTCCGCATCTACCGCTCGCGTGAAACCTATCGGGCGGAGGCGCGGTTCAGCACCTGGCTCTACCGTATCGCCACGAACCTCGGCGTCAACCACGCCCGCGATACCCGCCACGAACGCTCGGCCTCAACCGTCTATCTGGACGAGCCCGATGCGGACACCGGCACCACGCCCGACGTCGCCGATTCGACGCCGTCGGCCGAAGCGAACATCCTGCGCCGGGAGCGCATGATGGCCATTCGCCAGCACGTTATGGCCCTCCCGGAGCGGCAGCAGACCGCCGTGCTCATGCATAAGTACGAAGGTATGGACTACAAGCAGATCGGTGAGGTGCTCAAGCTCTCTGAGTCTGCTACGAAATCGCTTCTCTTCCGCGCGTATCAAACGCTGCGCGAGAAGCTCAAGGACTTCGTCTAAGCAGCACTGCCTACCGCAGCGGCTTAGACCACAGAGATGGCACCACCACCCTGAGAGGGGGGACAGTATGAAGAGCATCATCAACAACACCGACTGCAAGACCTGTCGCACTCACATGCCGGATCTGTTGCTGGACGAGACGTTTCTCGCCACCCATCCGGAGATGTCTGCGCACCTGGCCACCTGCACTGCATGCGCTGCGGAGCTGAACGAGTTGCGTTCCACCTTCGCTCTGCTCGACACCTGGACCGCACCCGAGCCCTCCGCTTACTTTGACTCCAAGCTGCACGCACGCCTTCGCGAGGCGGAGGCCGAGCAGCCGGAGGGTTTCTGGGAGCGCACGCGCTCCTTCCTGCTCTTCAGCACGGGCCGCGGTCTGCGCCCGGCGCTGGCCGGCTCACTTGCCTTTGCGATGCTCATCGGTGGCGGCAGCTTCGGCCTCTATCTGCAGCATCAGTCGGCGTCCTCACAGGCCTCCGCCACGGTCAATGACCTCCAGATTCTGGACAACAACGCCCAGGCCGTGCAGCAGATGAATCAGTTGCTGGACGACTCCGGCTCAGACGACAACGCGACACCACCCACAACCTAGCGTGCGCGGGACGGGTCGCTCAAAATCAGTGGTTCTACTACCCCCTGTGAGGCATACTCTTCGCTATCATGGGGCAAACGTATGAAACTTTTAGACCTGTAGAGGGC
This sequence comes from Acidobacteriaceae bacterium, assembly GCA_903970395.1. Taxonomy (GTDB): domain Bacteria; phylum Acidobacteriota; class Terriglobia; order Terriglobales; family Acidobacteriaceae; genus Granulicella. The sequence continues at coordinate 16,610 of CAJCIM010000010.1, read as the reverse complement.
CGTGCAGACAGTAAAGGCACGTAATAGCTCCTGACAGCCTGTAATAGCGGTACTTTGTTCGGAGTACAGTGTTTTGGCGGCGAACCATCTGCCTCTCCCGCAACACCAGATCATGTACACGATGACCCCAACCCGGATGCTCGCCACACTCAGCATCAGTGCTGCATTGTGCCTTTGTGCGGTCCACGGGGCAGCGGCTCAGCGTTTCGGCCGCATGGCGCCTGCCGGCTACTATCGGCCACAGGGTCAGCGGGCGCAGCCGCATATGGCCCCACCGCCGCAGAATCGCCGTCCAGCTCAGGGCATGGGCCCAGGTGGCAACCGTGCTCCACAGGCTCCACGCGGTGAGCATCTCGGCCAGTGGATGGAAGCCCACAAAAATCTATCACCCGAGCAGCAGCAGAAAGCCCTGGCCAACGAGCCCGGCTTTCGCGATCTGCCGCCACAGACGCAGCAGCGCTATCGCGACCGCCTGGCGCAGCTGAACGCCATGAACCCGCAGCAGCGTGGCGCAACGGAAAGAAACCTGGAGAACTTCGAGCGGCTCAACCCGCAGCAGCGCGGTCAGGTGCGAGGCGCCATGCAGCAGCTTGGCTCACTGCCGCCAGACCAGCGTCAAGCCGTCTCACGCACATTCCGCCAGCTCCGCGACCTTCCGCCCGACCAGCGTAGTGCTGCGATGAGCCGTATCCCGCTGAACGACGCCCAGCGCTCCACGCTCAACAACCTCATGCAGGTTGAGCCGCTGCTCCCACCCGTACATCAGCAGCAGCCACACTAACCTCCCCGAAGCGGAAAACCCCTGTATTTGCTGTTGCCTGTTTTTCTCGACCTTTGCGGCTTTTCCTCTGCGTCCTCTGCGTTAGAGCTTTTGCCGCAGCGAGAGCCGAAGGCGCGAGCGTACCAGCTCTACTGCTGCGCCTCGCTGCCACCAGCCTCTGGCTTCTTCACCCCATCCTGTCTTTGCGCCAGCTGCATCTGTCCCCACGGAACTGTCAGCGTCGGCGCACAGCTCTCGCTCTTCACGGTCATCTTCATCGTGCCGCTCTCCGTGCCAGCGGTCCGCGGCACGTTTGCCATCAGGAAGTACCCATCCGCGTCCGTGCGCTTGGTGTCCGTCCGCGTCTCCCCGTTGGAGACAGATGTCACCGTCATCGGCATCGCCGGCGGAAAACCTGTGCCCTCCACCAGCACCACTTCGGCGTCCCTGGCCAGCAGCACGCCGCGCAGGCGGCATGCTCCATCATTGGTTACCAGCGGCAGCGGCATCTCTTCGGCCAGCAGCTTGGCGGAGTTGTCCGGCGCCATCAGCGCCACCCGAACCGGCTCTCCCGGCTCCGTCTGAAAGCGCAGCATCACCAGGTCGCCCGGCTGGCTATCCTTGCAAGGGCCCTCCAGGTTGCCGCACAGCGCCTCGCCGTTGGCCCCCAGCGTCACGCCGAACATCAGCTTCTTCGGCCCGGCATCGCCCAGCGTCCAGGTCAACAGAACAAGCGGCTTGTCCACCGGCGCGCCAACGGCCTTCAGGGTATACGTCACACCATCGGCGGACCGCTGCCGCTCCACCAGCGTCAGCATCATCCCCTGCGTGGTCATCTCCGGACCCCACGCGCGATCCAGCCGCACCAGCTGCTCCACTCGCTGCTGCCCGGTCGCCGGCTGCGCCACTCTTTGAGCGTTGGCTGATCCCGATAGGCACGCCATCAAAACTACCGTGCTCATCAGGCCAGGACACAAACCCCAGTGCGCCCTAGAATAGAAAACAGACCTATGGGCCGCAATCTCTACATCCTCGCTGCAACCTTCGGAGTCCTGGCGGTGGTCTCGCTGGTGCTGTCGTTCACCAACGTGGCGCAGCAGCCCGGCTCGCCAGGAGACGCGGCACTCTGGCGTACCACCGCCATCGTCCTCTGCTTCGTTTCGCTGGTCATTGCCCTGGCTGGGGTCCTGTCCTCGCTCTTTGAGCAGGCTGAACGCCGTCATGAACAGACCCGCCGCAACGCGCGAACCTCGCGACGACCATGAGATCCGCCGCTTATTCAAGGCCTCTTTAAAGACCAACTTGTATGGTTCTTCTGATCGTTGCACGTCGACTGCTCTACTCGGTCGCATATGGGTCCTCGCGACAGCCCTTGGAGACCTTCACTCTATATACAAATCTCCATTGAGCGTAATGACCGAAGGCTTTAGACGTTACCATCGATTTCCCGCGCAATTTGCCCAACAAAGATGGGTGGGGTACCCAACCGGTAGACTAGACAGGAACGCATTTTTCCCGATTCGGATTGGAGCATAGTCAGTAATGTTTGAAGTCACCGTCCAGGCCGGGTTCTCATCGGGCCACTACCTGCGCAACTACAAAGGCAAGTGCGAGAACCCCCACGGCCACAACTACCGCGTCCTGGTCACCCTCGTCGGCAGGGAACTGGACGAGACCGGTCTGCTCCTCGACTTCAAGCTCTTGAAGCAGGTTCTGCGCCCCACGGTCGAATACCTCGACCACAACATGATCAACGACCTTGAGCCCTTCACCACGCTCAACCCCTCCGCCGAAAACCTGGCTCGCTACTTCTTCGAAAAAACCGCAGAGCAGCTCGACCAGATGACCGCCGGCCGCGTCCGCGTGAAAGACTGCACTGTGTACGAGACAGACACCAGCTTTGCCCGCTACTACGACCAGCTCTAGCCGGAGCCTGGCGGTCTACTCATGCCTCACACGCATCTCGTCATTCCGCAGCATAGCGGTGGAATCTGCTTTCCCGGCCCCACCACAGATGGGTCATCTCGACCGAAGCATCGCAGTCTCATCGCGATGCACAGTGGTGAGACCTGCAGTTCGCCCCGCCTATGCTCCGCTTCTGGCCCCGCCCATGCTCAGGTACCCCGACGCTTCAGCGTCGGGTCTCATACAGCGGCGTAAAGAAGAGTTGGGCTTCAGCCTCGAGGTTTGCTTTACTTCCTCCCTCCAAATCATCTTCGCGAATTCCCCGCCAAACTCGCCAAGTCAACCCCTCAACCACCCACCAGCCCACGCAACCCAAACAAACCAATCCACTTCCACCCCAAAAACCATCTACATATTCACCCCATCCAACCCACTAAACTGGAATGAGCCACAGATCCCGTGGCGAAACTTGGCGTCTTCCTTCGCGCCCTTCACGGGAAACGCCTTTCGTCCTTCTTAACCCGTTTGTTTGCAATATCATACCCGCAACCATAGCAGAATCAACACTTACCCCCGGGATACCCCGCTAAGTGACTGATTCCTATAACGACCCTCCAAAAACAACGAGGGGGGCACCCCCTCTTAGCCGCCGCTAGGATAGCTCCGCGCCCGCCAGGTAACCGGCTTGCCCAGCACCTGACGCACAAAGGCGTACCACTGCACCGCCAGCAGCATCGCCACGCCAAACGGATGCAGCACTGCGGAGCTAAGCGGCTGCCGGAACCGCCGCACCGCCAGCAGCCGAGGCAGATAGCTCGCCACAAACGCCAGCACCACCGCAATACCAACCGCAGCCGCCAGCCGAGGCTGGTCGAACGTAGCACCAATCACCGTCATCTCCACCATCAACGCCAGCCACGCCGCAAAGGCGAACACCGGCAACATCTGCCCCAGCACCAGCAGCACGGTGAACGGCACAATCCTCACCGGTGTCGCAATGCCTTCCGTAGCGTTCTTGGCCAGCCCCTGCCACACCGCATCGGCAGACTCGTACATCCGCACCTCGGCCAATGCAGTCAGGTCGCAGATGTCGGTATGGAACCCGCACCGCCGAAACAGCTCCGGCAAACGCAGCCCATCATGCCGCGTCTCCCGGATACCCCCGTGTCCCCCGCTGGCAAAGTACACCTTGCGTTCGGCAAGAAAGAACTGTCCGCAACCAGCAGCATACGAAGGTTTCACCGTCTTCCGCATCTGTCCCATCGGCAGAAAGCTCAACAGCACAAAGTGGATCAGCGGCAACAGCAGCTTCTCCATCCCACCAACCGTAATCTGCCGCGGAAAGCCGGAGAGCAAAGCGACCTGCGAACCCTGCATCTGCGCCACACAACGCATCAGCGCATCAGGCGCAACACGCACATCCGCATCCAGGAACAGCAGCAGCGGCAATCGCGCCTCCTGAGCAAGCAACCAGCAAGCGCGTTGCTTGCCGTTCCATCCCGCAGGCAGCGACTGCGTCTGCACCAACCGCACACGCGCGTCGCACGCAGCCAACTCACGCACGATCTCGCCAGTCCGATCGCTCGACGCATCGTCAAGCACCAGCACCTCCAGCGCAACGTCACGGCTTGCCAGTACGCTCTCCACGCAAGCCGCAATGTTCCGCTCCTCGTTCCGCGCTGGAATCAGTACCGAAACGCGAGCATCAACAGCCTCTCCAATAGGCGGTTTGTACAGCCGCAGGTTGACCAGGAACAGCACCGCAGGAATCACCGCACAGACACAGCTCGTGAACAGCGTCGAGACGACAATCGCCAGCATCATCGCGGCTCGTCTCCCTTGTTTGTCTCCCGCAACGTATGATCGAGCGCCATCTGCTTGCCTGTGAAGAGCGCCCGCGCTCTGCGCCCCAGAGCGTAGAACCCGCCAGTTCCGCGCCCGCCTTGCAGCAGCACCTCGAACGCACGTGCATCGCGCGCCATCGCTGCAGATCGCAGCTCGGCCATCGTCGCCGCAAGAGCAGCTTCCAGCAGTGCAGTAGCCTCATCGCTGCTTGTACTCTCTGGTATCCGCAACGGTTTGCCGAAGCGCAGCAGCGTCTCCGGCAACCGCTCGTCCCAGAACGTGTACTCGATCGCCAACGGCAACAACGTCACCTCCGGAACTCGCGTGGCAAGCGCGCCAAGTCCAGGCTTGAACGCCAGTGCCTCGCGCGGATCGGCAAACCGTCCTTGCGGAGTGATCCACAGAACACCGCCGCCCGCGAGGATCGCCTCGGACGTCCGCAGGAACTGCGCTGCGCCGCGCGCTGACTGCATCTCCAGCGGAAACATGCCCAGCTTGCACAGCAGCGGATACTTCGCCAGCGCCGCGGCATCCATCGGCGCATAGTGCATGCACTGCGGCATAAACCGCTCGGCAAGCAGCACGCAGACCATCGGATCCCACCACGACGAGTGGTTGGCATAGACGATCAGCGGTCCTCGCGTTGCCGCGAATCGACTGGTGTCCTGCGCCATCACCGACCGGAAGTGCCGCCGAAAGTACGAGTGCACGATCCGGCGGAAGAACCGCAGTATCGTAGCGGATATCGGAGGAACCTCACGTGCTGTTGCCATCGTGTCTCTTACTGTCTCACGCTCGCGCCGCATGCAGCTTGCTCAGCCGAGACTCATGGGACTTGGCGTCAGCGTCCAGCGAATCCGCCGCGATCCAGCCTGACATCAACACCATCGGCATCCCCGGCCCCGGATGCGCCGCTCCACCAGCAAGGTACAGACCATCGACTTCCTTGCTGCGATTCGCAGGCTTGAACGCTCCAAGAAAACGTCCATGCGACGAAAGCCCATAGATCGCACCGTTCAGCACCTTGTAACGGTCGTGAATGTCTTGCGGCGTCAGCGCACTCTCGTACACGATGCGGTCTTCGATGTCCGCACAACCAGCAGTCCGCTTCAGCTTGTCCAGGATCACCTGACGATACGCAGGCAGCATCGCCTTCCAGTCATGATGCGGCCGCAGATAAGGAGTATGAACCAGCACATACATAGCCTCGCCGCCCGCAGGCGCGCTCTCCAGGTCGCTCCGTGCCGTGCAGGCCAGGTAACACGTCGGATCAGGCGCAGGCTCTCCAAGATCGTAGATCGCATGAAACTCTTCATGCGGATCGCGTGAGAAGACGAAGTCATGATGCGCAAGATGCTCGTAACGCTTGTTGAGCCCGAGATACAGCACAACGCCAGAACAAGCTGGCTCATAGCTGCGCTTATGCTCGAACTCGCGCGCTGCGGCCGTGCCTTGCAGCAACTCCCGATGCGTTCGCACCGCATCCTCGTTGCTGACAATCGCGTCGAATGTGTATGTCTCACCCATCGCTGTGACGAGTCCTGTCACCGCAGCATGTCTGTCGCTGTTGGTCAGAATCTTCGCTATGTCAGTACTTACATGGAAACGCACACCAAGTTCCGTCGCCAGCTTTACCAACGCCTCAGGAACAGCGCGCGTTCCGCCCTTCGGATACCAGATGCCCTCTTCCATCTGCATACTTCCGATCGCGGTAAGGATCGCCGGAGAAGCATCAGGGTTCGACCCGACATACTGCACCATATGGTCCAACATCTGCGCTGTATTCGGCTCGGGAATGAACTCGCGGATGGCACCGGCGACGGTCTGTCCCATCCGCATCTTCAGTACGTCACGCAACACATTCAGGTCCAGCGCACCGCTGATATCGAAGGTGTCCATGATGGAGCCGACGGACTTCCAGAAAAAGAACTTGTCGCTGATCTCATGAAGTTCCTTTGAAAGCGCCATCAACTGCTGATACTTCGCTCCCATCCCTGGAAACCGCCTATCGAGGTCCTTCGACATCACCGCAATATCATCCATCAGATCGATGCAAGCGCCATCCTCGAAGAAGCATCGCCACTGCGGATCGAGCCGCACCATATCGAGATAGTCTTCAAGGTTGCGACCAGCTTCCGCAAAGATCCTTCTCAACACCGAAGGCTGAATCAGAATCGTTGGTCCCATGTCGAATCGAAAGCCATTCGCGCGCAACTGCGCTGCTTTGCCGCCAAGCCAAGCGTTCTTCTCGAACACCTCTACTTCATGTCCGCGCGCCGCCAACGTGCAAGCCGCTGCCAGCCCTGCGAGACCTGAACCGATGACCCCAATACGCATTCTCTCTCCTGCGATTACGACTTCTGGTGCCGATTCCTTACGGCGCGAATGGCGTCGCGCATCGCACGCCAGCGACTTGTCCAGCTCTCTCCGTGCGATGCCGCGATCATTGCCGCAAAGAGCGGAGCGTCCGCCTCGGTCGTAGCATCCAGATGACGCATCGCTCCGCCCCGGCGAACCAGCACTGTCTTCACCGCCGTCATCTCCAGCAGTCCTTCAGCGCCACGCGTGACACCATAGCCGCTTGCACCGCGTCCACCGAAGGGAACACGAGGATCTGCTGTAGGTGCGATCAGATCGTTGATGAGGACAGTTCCAGTTCGTAGCGTTCGCGCAAGAGCAAGCCCTCGCTTCACTTCGCTCTTACCGCAGAAGACGGATAGTGTAAGCGCGTATGGGCACTGACCGTAGACGCCCGGCACGTGCATCATGGACTCGACCGCTAGCAGTGAGAGAACAGGTGCAAAGATGTCAGCCTGCGCAATCGCCATGCTGGCTGCCGCGTTGTCGATCAGCAGCGGCCTTTGCGCCGTCGGATCAAGAACTCCAAGCAGTTCGGCTCCCTGAGAAACAGCATCTTCTAGCAGGACGCTCAGCTGTCGAGCGATTCTTTCAGGGAGCGCGACTGCAGGTACTTCGTTCAGCTCTTTCTGCAGAATAGGTTTCAACGCATGTAACGTAGCCGCAGTCGCCAATAAGCGTCGCGGCGACATGCAGACGGCGCTTCCGTTCAAGCGCAATCCGAAGGCGACAGCACGTGCCACAACCGCGAGGTCTGCACCAGGCATTACGATGATGGCGTCAGCTCCGGAGAGCTCAACAACTGCAGGTGTCGATGTGGCGGCCAACGCTCCCAACACAGCTTGCCCACTGTGTGAGGAGCCAGTGAAGATTACCTTATCCGGATGTGCCGCAATCGCCTTCTTGCCCGCATCGATACTTTCGTCGCCGACAGTCAACACTCCAACCGGAAGACCAGCTTCGAGCATCGCTTGTGCAAAGACTGTGGCAACGCAAGCGCCGCCTTCTCCTGCCTTCCACGTTACGCTATTGCCAGCAGCCAGAGCTTGCAACGTCTGCACGCCAGGCAGGAAGAGGGGAAAGTTTGCTGGCCCAATGATCAATACATGCCCCAAAGGCTCTCGTTGAACTTCAGCTTGAATACCGCTTAGCCACAGTGGTCGCCCTTTGCTGCCTAGCCGTCGAGGCTTGAGTAGCTTGGCAGCGTTGCGCTCCAGAAATCTGCAGGCATCGAGTAACGGCAAGACCTCGGTGACGAGTGTGTCGGCGCTGGTGCGCTGAAGAGTCGATGGCATCGCTTCAGCCAGCGATCCAGCGCGTTCGGCAAGCAGATGACGAGCGCGGCGCAACACGCGCATCCTCTCTCCGATGCTGCGGAGGGCCCAGGACGTTTGCGCGCCTCCAACAGTAGTCATAGATGCCGCGACGCCGCAGCGCAGCGTGCCACACCGGCTGCGTGCTGAGTGCAGGTTTCCCTGGGCGACCGATCTCACGACGCAACCTGCATCATCTTATTGTCTCCAGTGCAAGACATAGCTGCATCTGTAGACCATTGAGGCGCAACTCCCAGGTCTTGGAGCAACAACGTGCTGCTGATCCGTGCTGACTGGAAGATTACAGGTAAACCGGAGCCTGGATGCGTGCCTCCGCCAGTAAGATACATCCTGCTTACATCTTCAAAGCGATTGTGTGGTCGCAGATGAAGCATCTGATCGAGGGAGTGCTTCATGGAGAAGGTGGAGCCTTTGAATAACCCAAACTCCGCTGCCCAACCATTTGGTGTCAGTATCTTCTCTGTGTGGATACGGCGTTGTACGTCGCGCAGGCCGATCTTCTCTATCTGCTGGAAGGCCAGTTCGCGAAACCTCGGCGTCTCCTTCTTCCAGTCGACATGAGGACTTTCGTGGGTCACAGGCAGGAGCACGTATAGAGTGGAATGGCCTTCGGGAGCAAGCGTTGGATCGGTCACAGACGCGTTCTGCACATAGAATGACGGCTGCTCGGAGAGCCTGTGTGTGTCTTCGATGTCCCTCAGGTTCTGCCTGTAATTCTCCGCCAGGTAGATGGTGTGATGTGCGATGTCATCATATCGGCCCTCGATGCCCAGATACATCATGAACGTCGAGCAGGAGTACTCCTTGCCTGCAATCTTCTCGTCAGTCCATTTGTTGCGATGCCGAGGAGACACCAATGTGCGTGCCGCTTCCGCAAAGTCAGCATTCATCACGACGGCATCCGCCTGCAGCGTTTCCTTCGCTGTGCGCACTCCCACTGCTCGTTTGACTCCTCCAATCTGCTCGATCAAGACCTCTTCTACAGGCTCCTGCAAACGCAATTCAACGCCCATCTCCTCACACAGACGAGCCATCGTCCGGGTTACAGCGCCGCAACCGCCAATCGGATGAAAGACGCCATGCTCGTACTCAAGGAACGAGAGGATCGAGAACAATGATGGGCAACGGAAAGGACTCATCCCGAGGTATTTGGACTGAAAGCTGAATCCGAGCCGAATGCGCTCATCCTTGAAGTGTGTACGTAGGTCGCCATCGAGAGAAAGCCATGGTTTCATCAACGGTAGAAGCCGAAGCAACTCAGGACGCATCAGGTCACGCCAACTTTCGAACGGTGACTCCAAGATGGGAAGGAAGCCTGCCAGCTTCTTGCGATTGCGAGCGAGGAATTTATGAAATTCCTTTGCATCTCCAGGAGAGATTGCAGCAATCTGTTGCTCCATCCGCGCGACATCGGAGGTTGCGTCGATCTGGCCACCGCCTCCAAAGACGAGACGGTATTGAGGATCGAGGCGCTCCATAGGAACCTCGCGCTCGAGATCATAGCCAGAGTCAGAAAATATCTCTTTCAGCACGCGCGGATAGAGAAAGAATGTTGGTCCAATATCGAACTTGTAGCCGTCCTGCTCCAATGTAGCCGTGCGTCCGCCGATGCGTTGGTGCTTTTCCACCACGGTTACGCGTACACCCGACTTTGCAAGAAGCATGGCGGACGCCAGTCCACCGGGACCCGCTCCTACAATCACAACATGCCTGGCCGATGGGCTTCGATCGGCCTTCCGAGATGTTTCCGATGAACGTGGCCTCAAGTGGTGGTTCTTCCTTCACTTCAGCGTTATATGAAACTACAGTCCGGACAGACTGAGTGTAACCGTTACAAAACGCGTTACACGCCGACGAATCAAATACGTCTCCAATCTCATAAAGGATTGCGCGGATTCCAGTTAGCGACACAAAAGACAACAGCTTTCTTGCCAATAGCTACTGCATCAACCCTCGTACGATTCTCCTGACCCGCTCGGCAACCACCCCGAACAGAACATGGCTGGCAGCTTCGCTGGTGTGCTCGCGCGTCGTCTGTTGCTCGGCGGGAGCCTCAACGCCCATCGCTGGCAGGGCTGTCTCATGCGTCAGGGCCATAAGCATCAGCCCGAAACTTGCTCCTTCTTTGTGAGTCGCTTCAGGAAAGTACTCGGCCACGGCGCCGTAGGCTGCGCCGGCAGCTGCGCCAATACCCCAGGTGATGGCTTTGCCTGCGGACTGCCTTGCAGCCGGAGAGAGCTCATGTCCTGCAATCTTCTCGGCGAGCGCTTCGGTGGGCTCAGGTTCACCATAGATGCGCGGAGGGTAGAACCTCTCGGCCACAGTTTTGGCCGCCGTTGCAGCAACCCCGGCAACCAATCCTGCGAATAGACCCTTCCAGAGAGACCTTGTTCGTTGGTTGTTCTGCTTCGCGTCATGCTTGCTTGGAACTCGCTCGCTCACGTCTTAGCCCTCCTTCGGTGCTCTCTTGATAAGACGCCATGTCGCGCGTTCGCGTCATCCCTCAAATGGTCGCAGATGCGCTTCGGTTGGCCGTTCTGTCATCAGGCTCACGGCGAACAAGCAGAACAGCGAGGCAATCAGAGCTGGCAGAATCGCATCATGTTCGCCAATTACAGGTGGCAGGAATCGCGTCAAAGAGTCCCAACCTACGGTAACGACCGTGCCTGCAGCGATACTCGCTACGGCTCCGGCGGCAGTTGCCCGCCGCCAGAAGAATGCCGCAAGGATTACAGGTGTCAGTGCTGCAGAGTAAATCGTGTAGGCGTAAACACTCTTCTGCAGTACGCTCGTTGTGCCCAGAGACTGATACAACGCCCATGCGCCCAATGCGACGACCATGATGCGGCTTACCAGCAGGATCTGCCCATTGCCTGCCTCCGGTTTTATATATCGGACGAAGATGTCGTTCACCAGGTTGGTCGCCGGGCTGAACAGATAGTTGTTCGCTGTGGAGACCACTTTGGCGAAGATGGCGCCTACCAGCAGGGCTCCCAGCACTGACAATACCTTTGAGCCGCCAAAGCTGTGGACCGCTGTGTAAGCCAGAATCTCGCGCGGCCGGCTCGCGACCTCGCCGGTGCGGTAGATGGCTGACCCTACAACGGCAATCGATACGATGACGCTCTCCAGAATCACCGTGCCGATGATCCAGCCAACCGTCGCTTGTGTTGCATCCTTCTCACTCTTGGCGGAGAAGAACTTCTGGTACATCGACTGATTGCCCAGCATCAGCAGGCACGTGGGCAAAAAGATCTCCAGCGCGGACTTAACCTGTTCCCGCGAGCCGTCCGGCAGTGCTGGTCCAACGTAGTAGCTCGCGAACGGATGCAGGTCGCCGAACCACTGAAAGTGCGTCGCGGGCAGCGACGCCCTCACACCGCTCCATCCGCCAGCGAGATGGATCAGCACGGGCAGTGAAGCGATCATCGTGACGGTTGCAAGCATGCCGATTACCACGTCCATGTATGCCACCGAACTCATTCCGGCAATTGCTGTGAACAACACCACAAAGCCCGCGAGAATGTACTGTCCCTGCACGGCCGTCACCTGTGGGAAGATCAGATGCACGATGTCGCCGCCACCGATGAACTGGTAACTGGTGATCGCGGTATAGGTGAACAGCACTGCAATCACGCCGAGAACGCGAGCTGTCTGGTTATATCGGCTCTCCAGAAGATCAGGAATCGTGAACTGCGCAAACTTTCTGGCCCTTGGCGCGATGAAGTAGATCAGCGCCAGCCCGGCCCATCCACCCCCTGCTTGCCAGAGGGCGGCGTAGCCATGTCTGTAGGCATTTTCTGCGCCGCCCAGCAGGGAACCGGAACCGATCCAGCTGGAGAGCAGCGTAAACACCAGCACGAAGGCCGGCAGGCTTCGGCCGGCTACCAGATAGTCAGCCTTGGTCTTCACCTGTCCCAGCCGCGCCAGCGACACTGTCAGCAGCGCGACCACAATCAACCCGAGTACAACCGCATACAGAACCATGAGTGCGCCAATTCTACCCTGTGACAGCTCTCTATCAAACCTGGTCTCCCCGTGAAGCAGCCACGTACACTTGAAGAACAAATGAAGTACCTCTTCAGGAGCCCCTCTATGCAGTTTTCCCGCATCCTGCCGTTGGCTGTACTCTTCCCCATGGCGCTGCCGCTGGTCGCCCAGTCGGCCCCCATCACGCTCACGGTCGACCTTACCGACGCACCACGCAAGATCCTGCACGCCACCGAGACCATCCCGGTGCAGCCCGGGTCGTTGACGCTGGTCTACCCAGAGTGGATTCCAGGCGAACATGGTCCAACCGGTCCCATCATCAATCAGGCCGGATTCATCATCACCACGCCGTTGGGCGAGCCCGTGAAGTGGGAGCGCGACCTTGTGGATATGTACAGCTACCACATCACCGTTCCGGCCGATGTGCATGAGCTGCACATCAAGATGGACTTCCTGGCGATGGCCGGCGCGAACTTCACGGCCGGCGGCTCGACCAGCGCCAACCTCGCGCTGCTGAGCTGGAACACGCTGCTGGTCTACCCGCTTAATGGAGACATCGCGCACACCAACGCCTCCGAGATCATGGTCACGCCCTCGATCATCATTCCGAACGGCTGGAAGTTCGGCACCGCGCTGGAGCCGAATGGCTCGCCGACGTCGTTTAAGACCGTCTCTCTGGAGCAACTGGTCGACTCGCCTGTGCTGGCGGGTCGCTGGTTTCGCGAGATCGACCTCGCGCCGGAGATCACGCCGAAGCACTATCTCGATCTTGCAGGCGACGGGCCTGAAGATGTGCTGCTCTCGCAGGAGCACATCGACAACTTCAGCCGGCTGGTCCGCGAGACTGGCGCGCTGTACAAGTCGCGCCACTATGGCAGCTACCACTTCCTCGTCACACTCTCGGACCAGGTCGCGCACTTTGGCCTCGAGCATCACCAGTCTTCTGACGACCGCGTGCCGGAGAAGACCTTTGTCGACGACAACCAGTTCATCGCCGAAGGCCTGCTGCTACCGCACGAGTTTACGCACAGCTGGAACGGCAAGTACCGCCGCCCAGCCGGCCTTGCTACCCAGAACTACCAGGAACCCATGAAGGGCGACCTGCTGTGGGTCTACGAGGGCCTGACCGAGTACCTCGGCGACGTGCTCGCAGCGCGCTGTGGCATCTGGGCTCCGTCGGTCTATCGCGACCGTCTGGCGACCATCGCCGGCTACCTGAACGACGCTCGTCCGGGTCGCACCTGGCGCGACATGCAAGACACTGCGAGCGATGCGCAGATCCTGTACGCAGCTGGAGGACCGTACGACAACCTGCGCCGCAACACCGACTACTACGACGAGGGCGAGCTGCTCTGGCTGGAGGTCGATTCCACCATCCGTGCCAAGAGCAACGGCAAGAAGACCCTGAACGACTTCGTCGCGGCATTCCACGGCCTGGGCGGAAATACTGGTCCCAAGGTGGTGCCGTATAGCTTTGACGACGTCGTCAAGGGGCTCAACGCCGTGGCGCCTATGGACTGGGCCACGTTCCTGCGCAAGCGGCTGGACTCGAACGAGTTCCATGCGCCTGAGGTCGAGGGCATTAATGCGCTCTCCGGCTACAAGCTCACCTACTCGGACAAGCCGAACTACTGGTCGCAGCTCGAAGAGAGCCAGTCGAACGGCATCAATGCTCGCTGGTCGCTGGGCTTTTCGGCTGGCAGCACGGGCGAGATCGGCGATGTGATCATCGACAGCCCGGCTTACAAGGCCGGTCTGGCGCCGAACTTCGTCATCGTCGCGGTGAACGGCCGCGCGTTCCAGCCGGCGCTGCTGCGGCAGGCGATCAAGGATGCCGTCGGCAGTGGTCCGGCGATCGAGCTGATCGTCGCCAACACCGGCTACTACAAGGTCATCAAGCTGGACTACCACGGCGGCGAACGCTATCCGCAGTTTGAGCGCGTCGATAATGTTCCGGCGCGGCTGGACGACATCCTGCAGCCGATGGCGAAGTAGTCTTCGTGCGTGGGGGAGCGCAGGCTCCCCCACGCTTTACCGCGTATGATCCGCAGCAATAAAGACTTAGCGGTGGAACCCCAATTTTGTCTGCGCACCGTTTCGACCGGTCTGCAAACCAGCACAAATGAGAAAGCCCGGCGCTGGCCGGGCTTTTCTCTTTCACCTCTATCGTAAATGGGGTGTCAAGCGCGCCGCTGGCCGCAGGAGCCGTTTGGCTGCGGACGCGCATCTAGCACTATGTATGGGTTCTGTGGCGGTGCCGTTCTGGATGACGAAGTTGAGGCAGCTGTGGCGGCTGGTGCGTGAGAGCCATGCGGAACCCATGCGCGGTGAGCCGCAGGCTCCCGTGCTGGCGAGGGATGGCGAGACGACGGTGACGTTCATCGGGCACTCGTCGTTTCTGCTGCAGATGGGCGGCCGTACGGTGCTGATCGATCCGGTGTTTGCGACGCGGTTGATCCTGCTGCGCCGGCAGCGCAGGCCCGGGGTGCGTGTGGAGGACCTGCCGCGCATCGATGCCGTGTTGCTGACTCATGCTCATATGGACCACCTGAACCGGCCGTCGCTGAAGGCGGTGACGCGGCAGATGCGGCGGCGCGGGTGGCCTGCTCCGGTGGCGATTGTGCCGCGCGGCGTGGAGGACTTGGTGGTCGACTGCGGGTTTGCGCGCTTGGTTACGTTGGAGTGGTGGGAGGCGAGTGACGAGATTGCGCCGCTGCGTGTGACGATGACGCCAGCGAAGCACTGGGGCGCGCGGATGTTCAACGACACGCACCGCGGGTTTGGTGGATATGTGATCGAGGACGTTGGCGGAGTGTCGCCGCGTGTATATCACTCGGGTGACAGCGCCTACTTTGGCGGGTTTGCGGAGATCGGCGAACGGCTGCGGCCTGACGTAGCGCTGCTGCCGATTGGAGCGTACTTCCCGGACAGCTATCGCAGCGTGCACACGTCTCCAGAGGAGGCGTTGCGGGCGTTTTTGGACCTGCGCGCGCAAGTGATGGTGCCGATGCACTACAACACATTCCGGCTGGGGAGAGAGCCGATGGACGAACCGCTGCCGAGGCTGCTGAAGGCCGCAGATAAGGCGGGCGTGCGGGAGAGCGTGGTGGCGCTAGGGGAAGGCGCGACGTGGGTGAAGAGGGCAGAGGAGTAAGTGAGTAGAGAAAGTGTCCTCTTTACTCCTCTACTCATTTACTCCTTTGCTTCTCTCATCACTATCTTCGGCCACTGCCGCGCATCTGGTAGGCGATCGATTCGAGCGCGCGCTCGGGGTTGACCTCCGGCAGGGTGACGCCCATCTTCGTGGCGAGTTGGCCGGCGATGCGGTAGGCGATGGTGGCGCGGGTCTCCAGCGTGAGGTCGAGCATCCGGCTGAAGAAGGTCTCGATGACGAGGAGGTCTCGGCCATCGAGTCTGGCGATGGCGTCGGCAGGGAACATGGAGGGCGTCTGCTCGCGCCAGGGCTCGTTTGCTCTGTTGGAGGGCGTGACGAGGTTCATGCTGGATTGAAAGAGCAGCGGCTGATCTTCGGTGCGCTCGTGGACGACGAGCGTGCCCGCGACGAAGTCTCCGAGGCGCTTGTTGCGCTTGTTGCACAGCATGGTGATGACGCCAGTGAGGTAGAACGAGGGGAAGTAGTCGATGAAGCGGAGCAGGTTGCGGGCGAGCGCTTCGAAGAGGGTGATCTGGCGGCCAGAGTCCTTGATGACGCGCAGCTGCATAACGCGCTTGCCGGGGGTCTGGCCGTGCCAGAGGGCTTCGAAGAGGGCGAAGTAGCCCCAGAAGATGACGAAGCCAACGAAGATGAGCGCGGCGAGGAACCAGACGCCGAGCGCGTCGAGCCGTTTGTTGACGCCGACGGCCGCAAGCACGGCGAAGGCCACTAGGCCCAGCACGAAGTATGCCGCGCCGATGATGAGCTGGTCGAGCAGAATGGCGACGAAGCGGCTGCCGATGCCGGCGACGTTATAGTGCAGGTCAATCTGCTCGGGCGTGGCGATGGTGAGCAGGTCACGTTCAGCATGGGTGAGCGTTTCGCGCGAATCGTTGCTACTCTGGTCGCTGTAGCCGGTAGTTTCAAAGGTCGACATGATCACCAACTCTTGGATGGATACTCGCAAGGATAACTGGAACCGGCTGGACGCGCTTTTGCGTCAGGCGGAGAGCGCGGGCGTACGGTCGCTCGGGGTAGCGGAGCTGCGCGAGCTGGGGCTGCTGTACCGGCAGGCGGCTGCGGACCTGTCGGCGGTGCGGACGGACAGGACGTCGCGGACGCTGGAGCAGTATCTGAACCGGCTGGTCGGGCGCGCGCACAACTTTGTGTACTCGGGGAAGCGGATCTCGCCGATCAGCCTGTGGGAGTTTATGGCACATGGATACCCTCGGCTGCTGCGGCGGCTGAGCGGGTATGTGTACCT
>CAJCIM010000009.1 GCA_903970395.1 Acidobacteriaceae bacterium | reverse complement strand
GACGAGCTCAAGGCCGCCAGCCAGGACGCATGGGACACCGCTCTCGCGCTCGGCGAGCAGCACGGCTACCGTAACTCGCAGGTCACCGTCCTCGCGCCCACCGGCACCATCGGCTTCATGATGGACTGCGACACCACCGGCATTGAACCTGATCTCGCACTCGTCAAGTACAAGAAGCTCGTCGGCGGCGGCATGATCAAGATCGTCAACAACACCGTGCCTGGCGCTCTCTTCAAGCTCGGCTACTCGGACAGCGAGGTGCAGGGCATCGTCAACTACATCGACGCCACTGGCACTATCGAAGGCGCACCCGGCATCAAGCCGGAGCATCTCGCCGTCTTCGACTGCTCCTTCAAGCCCGCCAAGGGAACACGCACCATCTCCTGGCTCGGCCACGTCAAGATGATGGCCGCCACGCAGCCCTTCCTCTCCGGCGCCATCTCCAAAACCGTCAACCTGCCCAACGACTGCACCGTGCAGGACATCGCCGACGCCTACACCGAGTCCTGGCGTCTCGGCCTCAAAGCCGTGGCTATCTATCGCGACGGCTCCAAGGGCACGCAGCCGCTCAACGTCAGCGCCCAGACGGACGCCGACAAGAAGGGCACCGCCCAAAATTCGGGTGCTCCATCTTCGCCGACAGCTTCATCGTCGGCTAAGGTGGGCGAGGATGCCGCGGAACTCACCGCCGCCCTCGCTGCTCTCTCCACCGAGCAGCAGAAGTCCACGGCACTCGAACAGCAGGTTGCAGCGATGCAGTCGCAGCTCGCCGAGCTCGCAAACTCCGCCAACAACAACGCCGACAACCTCGACGCGCAGGCCCCACCGCGCGCCGTACGTCACCGTCTGCCTGGCGAGCGCGCCAGCATCACGCACAAGTTCGGCATCGGCGGGCACGAAGGCTACATCACCGTCGGCCTCTACCCCAACGGCCAGCCCGGCGAAATCTTCATCCGCATGGCCAAGGAGGGCAGCACCATCTCCGGCCTCATGGACAGCTTCGCGACGGCCGTCTCGCTCGCGCTGCAGCACGGCGTGCCGCTCAAGGTGCTCTGCGAAAAGTTCGCGCACACCCGCTTCGAGCCCTCCGGCTGGACCGGCAACGAGCAGATCGGCTACGCCAAGTCCATCATGGACTACCTCTTCCGCTGGATGCAGCTCCGCTTCCTCAGCGGCCAACAGCTCGATCTCTTCGCCGGCCTCGGTGCCCCCACAACCACGCCGTCTATACCAGCTCTGGGTGCCCCATCTTCGCCGACAGTTTCATCGTCGGCTAAGGTGGGCAACGAACTCGCCGTCCCTAACCCCGACCCCTGGCACACCGCCCCCGGCGAACCCCTCCACGCGGACCGCACCCCACCGCAGCAGGGCATCGCTCCTGACCTCACGGCGAGCGGCGGTCTATCCTCTACTCCTCTGTCCTCTATCCCCTCGGTCGAAGACCGCGGCATATACGGGGTCCCCGGTGCCTCTGGCACTGGGACTGTCATCCACGCAGCCAACGCGATGAAGCAGCTCTACGAGATGGGCGACAGCCCCAGCTGCTCCACCTGCGGAGCCATCATGACTCGCAACGGTTCCTGCTACCGCTGCATGGAGTGCGGCAGCACCAGTGGTTGCAGCTAGAAGGCTAGGTCGAGGTTGAGGTGAATTGTGTGTGGAACCACTTAGCTTGCAGGTTTCTGCACACACCGATAGGCAATAGGGTTTGTGTGGCCTAACGCACAAGATGAAGCTGAAAAGAGTAAAGGAGTGATGGGTTTCTCGCCCTCACTCCTTCACTCTTGGGTAGCTAATGTCCAGCCCTTTGCAGGTATACTCATCCCTTTTCCGAGTTTGGAGCGCCAGAGGCTCGTTTTCGATTCTCTTAAGAGTAAGTTCGAAGCGCGAGCCGGAACCCGAGACACTTTCCAGGGTGATCTTGGTTTGATGCTGGTCCGCTATCCATGTGGCAAGGCTCAGCCCAAGCCCTGATCCTGATTTACGGTGATCCTTGTCTGCGTTCACCCGGTAGAAGCGCTCAAAGATACGCTGCTGCTCTGCTGCTGGAATCCCTATGCCCGAATCCTGAACCGACAGTGTGACGAAGCCCTGTGTCAGTTTCAGACTGATAGCGATGTTGCCTCCAGCCGGTGTGAACTTACATGCGTTGTCCAGCAAAATTCGGAGCAACCTCGTCAGCGAAGCGCGATCGCCCAAGACAAGTACAGGCTCGTCCGAGGCACACCCATCTGACCCAAGCCGCTCCGTTTTGAACGAGAGATTCAGGTGGTCGGCGATGCGGAACCACTCTTGCCAAGCACTGAGAACAATCTTCCAAAGATCTACCGCTTCGAGCTTCAGTGTCACGGAGTTCGCATCGGCCCGGGCCAACATCAGCAGATTTTCGGTGAGGCGCGTCATCTCCTCGGCGCTGTCCTGAATGTGCAACAAGGTATTGGTGTACTCTTCTGCCGTTCTCGGCCGGAGTAAGGCGACCTCTACCTCGGTGCGAAGACGAGCGAGGGGTGTGCGAAGTTCATGCGAAGCATTCGCAGTGAAGTCACGCACACTACGGTAGCCGGTATCGATGCGAGCAAGCATGTTGTTGAGGGTGCTGGAAAGGTGCGATATCTCGTCGTGCGTCGGAGACACTGGCAGCCGCAAGTCGAGATTGCGATCACTGATCCGGCGAGTTTCGAGGGCGATCAACGTTACAGGGTTCAGTGCTTTGCGGCTCATGTGGTGTCCGGCGATGATGGCGGCGAGCAGGACGAGTGGCGTGAGAAGCAAAAGTTCGAGGCCGAACTGGTGCAACAGAGCCTGCTGCTTGTTGATGGAAGCTCCGAGTTCGACTGAGTAAGTGTGTCCATCTACGATAACGACCGACGAAAAGGTGCGCACATGCCGGGTGCCCTGCTGAAACTCTGACGAGTTGCCGCTATGTGAGAGGAGGGCCGGGGGCGCGAGATCGGCAGCGGCATCAATCATTCGGGGAGATCGATAGATCCAGGTGCCGTTGGCATCCAGAACTTGAAGCCATTTGCCGTCGTCCCGAAAGTGGTAGATCGCGTCAAAGCGGGTTTGCATCGAATCAGCCGACGGCTGAAGCGCAAACTGATGAAGCTGCATGCGGATGTCGTCGATGCGTTCCTGGAAGTCCTGATGGATGGTGGCATCGATGCTCTGGCGGAGCATCCACCAACTGGTGAGCGAGAGCAGCAACGCCGCTGTGGCAAACATCAGCGAATACCACACTGTAAGCCGGATCCGAATGGGAAGTGGCTTCATCACGCCTGCCTGTTGGCTTCGGGAGTGACTTCCACGGAGGATTGCAGGCGATACCCTACACCGCGCACGGTGAGGAGCAGTTTGGTGGTAAACGATCCGTCAAGCTTGGCGCGCAGTGCGTTCACGAGGACTTCGAGCGCGTTCACTGAGATGACACGTGGATCTTCCCACACGGCTTCCATAAGGGTCTGACGATCAACGGCGTTGCCAGAGTGACGATGGAGCGCCGCGAACAGAAGGTATTCGCTGCGAGTGAGTTGGATGGGTGCTCCATTTCGATAGACTAGCAGTCGAGCGGGATCGACACGCAGTCCGTTAGTCGCCTGACGGGTTGCAGCGCGGCCGAGGACGTCGAGGCGGGCGAGGAGTTCGCGAAAAGAGAAGGGCTTGGTGAGGTAGTCATCGGCACCGTGATCGAAGCCACGCAGGATATCTTCCTCGCCATCGCGCGCGGTGAGCATGAGGATGGGCACGCTGTGATACGACCGGATCGCATGCGCAACGGAATAGCCATCGCGGGCGGGAAGGCCGATGTCCAGGATGACAGAGTCAAAGGCTAGCTTCATAGCGAGGTCCAGGCCACTTTCGCCATCAGGTGCGGGCATGGGCGTGTGTCCGACCTCGCGAAGGCCCTGGCACACCAGCGCAAGCATGCGGGGGTCGTCTTCAACGACCAGCACACGTTGCTTTGGGGCGGATGGCATACGTAGTGAGTCCGTGGGAACCATACGGTTTCTTCCTTTCTACACTGGGCTTGGAGGGAGCGAAACGCGGGTTGCCGCTTTCTTAGGATTTATTCATGACTCCGTGAACAGAGGTTTACAGCGGCGGCGCAGTCTGAAAGGGTCCACCTATCCCAACCGATAGAGACGCAACCACAGCTAATGGTGGCAGCGTTTCTCTGGAAACTTATGAAGACGAAGTTCGCTTCTCCGCTCCTCGCCCTGCTTCTGCTTTGCTCAGCCGTCACGTCGCCCAAGTCTGTCGGGGCGCAAAACGTTGCCAGCGCTAATGGTTCAGTGAATGGCACCGTGAAGGACCCTACGGGTGCCATACTGCCTGGCGCGAGGATCGTGCTGCAGCCGGTGGATACGAGTGTTGTGTCAGACGCGCAGGGCAGCTTCAGCATTCGCGATGTTAAGCCAGGCACATATACGGTGACCATCTCGTATGTGGGTTTCACCCCGTTCACGTCGAGCCTGCTCATTGAAGCCGGGAAGCCGGCTTTGCTCAATGCGACGCTGAATGTGAGTGCAAATTCGCAGCATGTCGAGGTCAATGCTGGCCTGATCGGCGATGCGGCTGCGATTAACGAGACGCGCACCAGCGAGAACATCCTGAACGTCGAGACGGACGTAGAGATTCAGAGTCTGCCGAACGCAAACGTTGCAGATGCACTCGGGCGTTTGCCCGGAGTGACACTGCAGCGCAATGAGGGAGAAGGACAGTATGTCCAGATTCGAGGAACTGAGCCGCGGCTGAGCAACACGACCATTGACGGTGTAATTGTTCCCGGTCCCGATCCCCAGGTCCGTCAGGTGGACCTCGACACCATACCAGCGGGTCTAGTCGGGTCGGTCGCGATCAATAAGACACTCTCTGCAAATCAGGATGGCGATGCGATCGGCGGCTCGGTTGACGTCCGCATCAAGCAGGCAAACTTCGACGCGCCGACGTTCTCCGTCTCCGGAAGCTTCGGTCACACGCCCATCGACAATGGGCGGCCGGTTTCCACTATCAACTCGTCGGCAGGCTTTCGTTTCGGCCCCCGCGCAGACGGCGGAACCAAGAAATTCGGACTGGAACTCGGCTATGGATACGACGATAACCAGCGCGGTATCGACGACGTCGAGCCTTCACCGGACCTCGATGCAAACGGCAATAAGACATTCGACTCGATGAATCTGCAGCAGTACCTCTATGACCGTACCCGGTATGGATTCGCCGGCGCATTGGACTACCAGCCGTCGGTTGGAACGGACCTTTACTTGCACGGTTTGTTCTCAAACTTTCGCGACTTCGGCCAGAAGTATGCCTACGAGCTACAGAACGGCTCTAAAAGCAAATATCACACCAGCGTGCGCCGTCCCAATCTACAGATCGCGGACCTGGCGCTCGGCGGAAATCACGTGTTCGGCAACTCTTTTCTCAAGTACCAGGTTGCCGTGGCCCACTCTCGTTTTGGTGGCGCGGCCGGCAATCCTGGCGCAGCCTTCAAAGGCAACTCGGCAACCAACGACTGCAGCTACAACCCGGCGACGCCAGGCACAGAGTTCCGTCCGCAGTTCTCGTGTTCAGTCCTTGGCGACCCGGCGGTGACGCTCTCGAACTACCACCTCGATACCATCGACCTTACCTCCGGACAGGCCACGCAATTGAATCTGCAGGCGAATGGTTCGTACGGACGCAACTACCACCTGGGAACGCACGCATCCATCTTCGAGATGGGAGCTCAGATTCGCAACGAGCACAAAGGACAGGACGCCTACTCTCCCGAATACGACTCAAACCTTGGCACGGCGGCCAGTTCCTATCTCAGCACCTTCACCAATCCGCACTTCTACGGCGGCAGCTACCCCATGGCACAGGTGACGAGCTTCGAGGCCATCACCGCTGACCTTGCCAATAACCCTCAAAACTTCGCACTCGACCCAAATGCTTCGCATGAACAGTCCGACCCGGCGAATTACAACCTGCAGGAGCGGGTAACAGCGGGCTACATCATGAATACGATCCAGTTCGGATCGAAGGTTCATCTGCAGACTGGTCTGCGAATAGAGGCCACGTCTACCTCGAACACGGGGTACATCGTTACCACGAACACCGATGGCACATGGGGCGGCACCACCCCGCAGCACGGCAGCGAGTCCTACATCAATCCGCTCCCCAGCGTGCAGCTTCGCTATGCCATCGACAGCAACTCAGATATCCGGGCCGTCTATGGCCGTGGTATGTCCCGCCCGGATCCTTACCAGCTCGTACCCTACGTGGTCTACACGGTCAACGGCGCACCTGGCGGTAACAATCTGGTCCAGCTTGGTAACAGCACAGCACTCGTTGCGGAACATGCGAACGACTATGACTTGCTCTATGAGAAGTTTCTACCCAATGTGGGCATGCTGGAAGGCGGCTACTTCTATAAGCAGATCACAAAGCCGATCTATCTTCAGCAATATCTTGTGCCGGCGACTGGGTCTCCACTCTCTTCCAATCCAAATTACGTGGGCGCGCTTGCACAGCAGCAGGTCAACGGCGACCACGCCTATGTGCAGGGTCTGGAGCTCGCATACCAGCAGCACCTCAAGTTCCTGCCGCGCTACCTCAACAATGCGCGTATGAATGCCAACTTCACGTACACCAACTCAAAGAACTACAACCTGGCGGGCCGAACCGACACGCCACAACTTGTCGGTCAGGCGCCATACTCCTGGAACATCGGCCCGTCGTACGCTACAAGGCGCTTCCTGGCGTCGGTTGGCATCAGCCACAATAGCGCGAACATCTTCGCCTATCAGTTTGTAAACTCCGGCGACGCACTCGCCCAGAACCCGCCGACCTGTGTCTCCAATATCGCCAGCGGAAGCCTTGCATACAACACGCCCAGCAGTCCCTGCGGTGACAATTACTTCTATAGCCATACACAGATCGACGCGCAGGTCTCCTACTACTTCGGCAAGGGGCTCACCGCACTCGCCTCCGGTGAAAACATGAACAATGAAGTCTTTGGCTTCTACAACGGCAGCCCGCAATATATGGTCCAGCGCGAATACTATAAGCCGACTTATTCTTTCGGCTTGAAGTGGAACTTCCATCAGGATCGCTAACCTCACAACAAACACGTTCTGCTTCACTTTCAGTTCGATAACGAGGCATCTTTACAATGAAGCGACTTGCATGTTCGCTCGCACTTCTGTGTCTTGGCGGCATCCTGCATGGGCAGGGGACGCATGGACTTACACTGAAACGCACCATCACGCTTCCAGGTGTTACTGGCAAGTTTGACCACTTTGCCCTCGATCAGGCAGGAAACCGGCTGTTTGCGAGTGCAGCCGGCCCTCATGCGGTGGAGGTGATCGACCTTGCAAGCGGCAAGATCGTCGATAGCCTTGGAGACATCGGAAAGCCTCACGGCATCACCTGGCTTGAGCAGATGGGACGCCTATTCGTGGCGGATGGAGTGAAGGGTGAGCTGGACGTGTTTGCGGGCTCGCCTCTGAAGCGGATTGCCACGATTGCACTCTCTGAAGATGCTGACGACATGGTCTACGACGGCCAGACGAAGCTGCTCTATGTCGGGCATGGCGGCACCGACGCGGCGAATCCGGCGCGAGTTGCGGTCGTCGATACTGCAACGTTGAAGCTGGTAGCAGAGCTTCCGGTTGCCACTCATCCGGAAGCTTTGGAGCTGGATGCAAAGCATGATCGCATTCTCGTGAACATCGCGGACTCTGGCCAGATCGTGGTCATTGATGGAAAGACTCACATCATCACGGCGACATGGCCCCTTGGACACAGCAAGGGCAACACTCCGCTGGCCTACGATGCTGCGCAGGGGCTGTTGATTGTCGGCTGCAGAACTCCGGCCCAGGTGCTGGTGCTCGAGGGCAACGGTGGAAAAGAAATAGCGAAGTCAGGCTCCGATACCGGCGCGGATGATCTCTTCTTCGACGCGATGGCGAGGCGGGCATACGTGATCGCAGGTTCGGGCGCGGTCGACACCTTCTCCGTCTCCCCAACAGGTCAACTCGCGCCCGTGTCGGTCACGCATACCGTTGCAGGTGCCAAGACGGGGCTTCTCGATGAGCAGGACCACACTTTGTATGTTGGCATACCTGGGGTAGGCGGAGCCGCGGCGATTCGGCTCTACGAATCAAAGTAGGTTTTTGGGGAGGACTTGGGCTTGAACATACGAGTGAAGGCGTGCGCCATCGTTGTAACTTCAGTTTTGGCACTACAGCATGTTGCTTGCGCAAAGGCACAGCTTACGCCATCCAGCCAGGAAGCCCAGGATCAGCTTCGATTTGTACTCGTCTTGACAAGGCATGGAGTGCGCTCCCCGACCTGGACAAACCAGAGGCTAAATGAGTACTCGAAAGATCCGTGGCCGCTGTGGCCTGTCGCTCCGGGACTTTTGACTCCTCATGGGAAGCAGCTCATGACCTTGTTTGGAGGTTACTATCGGGCCTGGTTTGCGGAACGCGGTCTGCTCTCCGCGACGGGATGCGAGGATGCAGCGAAGGTCTACCTCTGGGCAGACACAGACGAACGAACGCGTGAGACAGGTACTGGCCTGGCGGACGGCCTGATGCCGGGCTGCCACCTCGAGGTTCATGCCCTGGAAGGCAGCAGTCAGGACGAGCTCTTCCACGCGATTCGCAAAGTGGACGCTGCGCACTCCCAGGCAGCACTCGCTGCGCTCTCCGGTAGGATCGGCGATCATCCGGCAGCGCTTTCAGGGGCATACCGGGAGCCGCTCAATCTTATGCAACGTGCGCTCTTTGATTGCAAGCAAGCAAGCTGCAGCGTGTCCGGAAGGAAGAGCCTGCTTGAAGTGCCGCCGTCTGTAGCTTCAGGCTCTGGCGACCATCTCGCCGAGTTGAAAGGACCGTTGCCGACGTCCGCAACATTCGCCGAGAACCTGCAATTGGAGTATCTGGAGGGCATGCCGGACGCTGAGATTGGCTGGGGCAGGGTGGATGGGGCGCAGGTGCAATCGCTCATGGCACTTCATGCGGCCTCCTCGGACCTGGTGCAGCGCACCCCTTACATCGCGCGGATGCAGGCTGCGCATCTGCTCAATGCGATCGTTAGCACGATGCGGCAGGCGGAAGCTGGCAAGAGCGAAAGCGACGCAATCGGCCCCGCGGGCGAACGCGTTGTGTTCCTCATAGGACACGATACGAACATCTCCAACGTGGCGGCGCTACTGGATGCGCATTGGCTGATCGATGGCTATCAACGGGATGACGCCGCACCTGGGGGAGCCTTGGTCTTTCAGCTCTGGCACCGCCCGGGAAAGCCGGATGCGGTGAAGGTCTTCTATTGGGTTCAGACTCCGGACCAGATGCGACAGTCAATGCCCTTGTCTCTCGCCGCGCCGCCTGCGAGCGCAAACATCTTCTTGCCAGGGTGCAGTCTATCCGAGTCCGGGGTTCCCTGTAGCTGGGCCGAATTCCAGTTGGCCACACAAGCGGCTCTTGGCAAGCCATAGAGGAAAAGCGCGTTTAGAGAGACTATGGAAGAGGGTCGATTATCTGCGCCAGCAATGGCCCGTCGCGCGTTTCGGTTCTATCGCCTCCCTCTGGATTCTCGTGGTGCTGCTGTACGGTTCACTCGTCCCGCCATTCGCCGACAAGCTCACTACACCGAGCCGGCGGTACTCCTTGCCCACAAGGCCTTCCATCCTAACTGCAGCATCACTCCCTGGAGCCGTAGCGCTGGTAGAGGAACTCCGCAAAGGATCACAGCGACACCGATGCACGAATCTACTGGCCGGTTCTTCACTGAAAAGATGAGAATGACAGCCGCAGACGTAATGAATAGTAGCGGGACGACAGAGTATCCGGGGCGCGATAATGAGTGTAGCTTTGCTTGCTCGCGCCTGCGGAAGACGAAGATGGTGTTCGCTGCCAAGCCGTAGGCGATCCACTCCGAGAAGATGGCAATGGAGAACAGCGCTTGAAACTTGCCGACAACAAGCAACAACGCTGAAGTGATGGCCGACTGAAAGATGAGAGCGTTGGCAGGCGTCCCATAGCTTGGGTGGACGTACGTGAGCTTCCGAAAGAATTGACCATCGTGCGCCGCCGCGAACGGAATGCGGGCGCCGGACAGCGAGGATCCGACGAATGCGGCAATGATGCTCACCGCCATGCCGATCGAGACGACAGTGCTACCCAATTGGCCAGCCAACTAGCCGCATAGCATCAGCCGCCGGCTGCCAGCGATTGCGGCTGCTGGCAAGACAAACTGGATGACAGCATTGGTCAGCATGCGAAGTGCACCGACAATCGCCAACCCAATCAGCGCGATAGGAAGAATTCGCTGCGGTCGCCTTATTTCGCCAGCCATTTGGCGAATATCGTGGCGAAGATAAGAGAGGTTTGTTTCGCGAGCGTACTTGCTCTCGCCCAGATACCGGCCGTTGCCTGTGGTCGGAATGAACCAGAACACTTGTATAAATGGAGGATGTCTCCCGTGGATGTGGACCTGGATTGGACGACTATAGTACGTCTGTAGCTTAGCTGCTTGCCTGATCGGTCTCCTCGGGATGAGCTGCTTTGGTTCTCAATCTCCTATACTTGGCCGCGAAATAGGTCAGTAGTTATACTTACTTATAGCCACGCACGCTCTCTCAATTCCTCGTAAAAATGCGGCTTTTCCTTTATAGCTTGCAATCCTAGACTTGACATTCAAAGGGGCTGTCATTATGTTTCAAACATATGCATAACCTCCGCTATGAGTGTTGTTGTCGTCTTTGCGCTATCGCTGGCGACGTGGAGTTGTGTGTGACCGAATAGACTAGGTTCTTTCAACCTAATGGTTACAGCTATCCCGCTTCCCAGCCCTGCTGAAGCGGGTTTTTACAGTTAATGCGCTGTCTTTGATGAGACAGTGATGTTGGTAAAAAGCCCGCTTCCAGCACATGCTGAGGCGGGCTTTTTCATTCCTGTATGGGCAGTGGCAGGCGCTTCCGAGTTGGACCCTCCCATAGCAGATAAACCTCGACATATCAAAAACTATCGTGTCTTCGACACGCAGCGGCGCCTTACGGCGCAGATAGAAAGACTCAAATGAGATCAAAATATTCTTTGCGACTTCTCTTTGTACTGACCCTGGTTGTTCTGTCGACGAGTAGATCGTTCTCGCAGACGCTTACCAGTGCAACGGTAACCGGTGTTGTTACGGATTCATCTGGAGCTGTAGTGCCGAACGCATCGGTGCATATCGTCCAGACCGACAACGGATCCATCCACAACAGTACTTCTACGTCTTCGGGAGAGTACCGCTTTCCATTTCTCAATCCCGGCGACTATGAAGTAACCGCAGAATCAGCCGATCTGATCGCAAAGCCGGTTAAGCTCCACCTGCTTGTCGGCCAGGAGAAATCGGTTGCTCTTAAGCTTGACGTGAGGTCTGTCAGTCAAACAGTCGACGTGGAGGCCCCGAACGCTCTACTCCAGACAGAAAACGCCAATAACGTTACGACCTATGACAATCACTACATTGAGAACACGCCGGTAAATGGCGGCGACGTAACTAACATTGCATTCAGCACGCCGGGTATTCGTTTGAACGTTGGAGGCGGCAACACCAACTTCAACGTCAACGGTCTTCCATTCAGTTCGGTGCTCTATACCGTCAACGGTGCGGACATCGTCGAGCCCTATAACCTGAACAACAAGTCCGGTACGAGCAACAACACTCTCGGTGCGAACGATGTGGCTGAAGCTGCCGTAATCACCAACGCCTATAGCGCACAGTATGGACGCGAAGCTGGAGCGCAGGTCAACTACATCAGCAAGTCTGGCTCAAATAGCTTCCACGGCAATCTGGTGGAAAACTACAACAGCCAGATACTCAATGCGAACGACTATTTTTTGAATGCAGCGGGTACACCACGCGCACGTGCCGTAGCCAATCAGTACGCCGCCTCGGTGGGCGGACCTGTGATTTTGCCGCACATCGCGAACCTCCGCGACAAAGTGAATTTCTTCGTGAATACTGAAGGACTTCGTTACGCACTCCCGAGCAGCACGATCGTCTCTCTGCCGACAACGGCCTTTGAAAACTATGTATTGGGTAACGTGTCCGCAGCTTCGCTGCCGTACTACAAGCAGCTCTTCAGCCTTTACAACTCTTCACCGGGTATTGGACGTGCGGTGCCTGTCACGAACGGCAGCGGCCAGTTACAAGACGGCACGAACAACCAGGGTTGCGGCAACAAAGGATTCTCGGGCACGCCCGTACCCGGCGGTGGCGGTAGTACGTTTGGCGGCACCAGCGGTATTGCATGCGCCCTGGCTTATCGCAGCACCGTTGGCAGTGTGAATACTGAGTACTACGTGGACGGTCGCGTCGATTGGAACATCAACAGTAAGCAGAAGGTCTACTTCCGCATCAGCCGAGACGCCGGTGTGCAGGCCACTAGCACCAGCCCTGTCAGCTCTCTCTTCAGCACAGTCAGCCCTCAGCCCTGGGTGATTCCGCAACTCAACTACTCGTACACCATCACGCCGAAGCTGGTGAACAACTTTATCCTGAACGGCAACTACTACTCCGCAATCACTGGCCCGTCGAACTTCGCTGCAGCGGAGGCGGCTCTTCCCGTAGGCTTTAGCTTCTCCGATGGTGGCGCGGGTAACGCTGGCTTCCAAAGTATCGCTGCCGCTGTGCCGAATGGCCGAATCGGCCAGCAGCTTGGCCTGATCGACGATCTCTCCTGGGAGCGCGGCAAGCATACGCTACAGTTCGGCATCAACAATCGCGAGAACCGCATCAGCAGCACCGCGAACAAGAGTGGTTCGGTAGTCGGAACATACACCTTCGGCAACGTCGTAGATTTTGCTAACGCAAACGTCACGGACAACAAGAATCTCAGCAGCTTCAGTCAGGCATTTCCGGTCGACCCCTCCGTGCACATCCGAGTAGACTCACTGGACTTTTATGGACAAGATGAGTGGAAGGTATTGCGCAACCTGAACGTGACCTACGGTGCGCGATTCGAGTACCAGGGCAACCCATGGTGCAAGGAGAGCTGCTACTCGCGTGCCAACGCCGAGTTCCTTGGTGCTGGTTACCAGGCCGGAACAACGGTACCCTACAACGCAACGCTACAGACCGGAATCAACAAGGACTTCAAGCAGTTTGAGGGCGTTATTACTGAGCCACGTCTGGGCTTTGCTTACTCTCCATTTGGGGAAGGCAAGACTGTAGTGCGTGGCGGCATCGGGCTGTTTGCCAATACAATCGCCGCGAGCATTGCAGCCAATGTCTTCGGCAACTCGCCGTATAAGTTCACGCCGAAGGTGACGACCGGCACTGTGGGGCTCTCTCCAGCGGCCGGCACCTCGCAGGCCAACGCTGTCGCCTCTGCGAATGCCTTTGAGAGTGGCTTCGCAAATGGAGACAACCTAACGCAGTTACAGGCTGCAGTCCCCAACTTCTCGACACCGACGCTCTATGTCAATCCCAACCACTTCCACACCATCAAGGCGTTGGAGTGGAGCCTTGAAGTGGAACAGCCGGTGACAGCGCACGATGTCTTGGCGGCCACGTACAGTGGCACACACGGCTATAACGAACCGCTGTCCAACACGGCCGCAAATGGCGCTTCCACCAGTGGTTTTGACGGACTTCCTACTACCGCACCTGATCCGAGGTTCTCCACCGTCACGCAGATCTACGACGAAGGTTACTCCTGGTATCACGGTCTTACTCTCGTGGAGAGGCATGCCTTTGTGCACGGCTTCCAGGCGCAGGCGAGCTATACGTGGAGCAAGACCCTGCAACTCGGCACCATCTACAACCCGACCGCTTATTCCGAAGGCACGCAGACGCCAACCGGACTGAAGACCGCCAACTACGGCCCAGCGGCCTTTGACACTCGGCACAACGTATCGGGTGATCTGGTCTATTCCATGCCGAAGCTCAAGCGTGCGCTGCTCGACCGCACTGTAGGTGGATGGAAGGTTGGCGGCAAGGTATACCTCTACAGCGGCCGCCCATTCACGGTGACGGACAGCGGCATCGCCAGCTCACATGGATTCTCCAGCACCTTCAGCGGCACGGTGTTGGCCGATACACTCGTCCCTGGCGTGGTGGGGACTCATTGCGGCAAAGCTGCCGTGAAGACACCCTGCTTAACAACCGCTGAGTTCGCAACCGCTGCAGCGCAGACTGACTTTGGCAACACCAAGCCCAATGCGTTTTACGGCCCTGGCTTTTTCTCCATCTCCAGTCAGCTGAGTAAGGTGATTCCGGTCACCGAGAAGACGCACTTCGAACTGGGCGCTGATGCCTACAATCTGACCAACCATCCCAACTTTGCGGTTCCTAATTCGGACGTGAACAAGGGCACGACGCTGGGAACTGTCACTGCCGATGTCAGCGTGCCAACTAGCATCTATGGCACCGGACAAGGCTCAGCAGTATCTGGACGCGTGCTTGTCGTCTTTGGCAAGTTCCTCTTCTAAACCGAAGGCCGTCGTCGCAATCCCGTGACGACGGCCATTCTTCTCAGAAGCTTCCTCTCAAGGAGAGAACATCATGCGCGCGACACTCTTGGCATCCATGCTGTTTTAGCTCACGCTTCTGCACGGATAGACCGTGAAACTGACACTGAACGACATCCTGGGCGGAGCAGGGAACGGTGCAGGCTATCGTGGGAGAGGTGGCGAGTCCATAAGCTCCCCGGATGGCAACTACTCCATCCAGCAACAGGGCGGAACGCTTACATTGAAAGCCTTACACGGTGGCGCGGACAAGGAGTTGGTCGCTTCAGCGGAACCTAAGTCTGATATCCACTGGGCTCCTGATGGCAAACACATAGCCTATGTCAGTCAGGGACAGAGCTAGAAACGAAGGCATCCTGACTGGCTCGTGGTCCTCTATCGTATTCAAGGTTGTTCATGTCTTGCAGGGTGAGGACGAATTTGATGATGTGATGGTCGGCCTTCATCCCACGAAATGGTCCGCTTCACATCTCAGACGCGCACGAATTCAGTCCGGCCACGAAAGGCAAGAAGCCGCAACAATGGAACAGGTTCCTCTGTTTCTACGGACCGCTTGCCGAGAGAATCAGATTTATCATGATAGAGTTCGCTCGAATTGATATTGTTCCCGCTACGAAGAACTCGATATTCGAGTGGCGCCTTACGAGCAACTTCCCACTTCCCTGAAGTGCCCCCTTAAAACCCTTTGTCCCGAGAGGAAAAAGTTTCTATTGATGTCCAGTCGCACTGCTCTCCTTCCCCTGGCCCTGCTCTCTTTCAGCGCGTCAAGCATTCTGCAAGCCCAAAGCACACCCATCCGCATAGCCGCCGACCTCACCGAAGCTACCCGCAAGCTCTATCATGCTGAAGTCGACATCCCCGTCACTGCCGGTACAGTCGACCTAACCACTCCCGAATGGATTCCTGGCGACCACACCCCAACCGGACCCATCAACTTCATAACGGGCGTCGTATTTACTGGCAATGGCCAAACTCTCAAGTGGCGTCGTGACGACCAGAACCTCGACGAGTTCCACGTCGCTGTCCCTGCCGGCGTCACCACCCTTCACGCCCATCTCGACTGCATCGTCACAGAACGCATCAGCCAAAAGATAGCTGTCCTCGAGTGGGAAAGGCTCCTACTTTATCCAGCGCACACCCCCGTCGCAAAGATCGCCATTCAACCAAGCGTCAAGGTTCCCGAAGGCTGGGGCATCGGCACTGCTCTTACGCCTATCGATGGCTACAACCCGCAGCACCCCAAAGGCGGTACCACCCACTATGCCGCCACCACCGTCGAGCAGCTCGAAGACTCACCCGTCATCACCGGCGAGTACTTCCGCGAGTTCGCCCTCGCACCCGATGTCACGCCCAAGCACTATATCGACGTCGTCGCCGACAGCCCCGAAGACGCAAAGCTTCGCCCCTCGGTCCTCGCCGCGCTCAACAACCTCGTTCGTGAAACCGGAGCCGCCTACAACTCCCGACACTACAACGCCTATCACTTCCTCCTCACGCTCTCTGACGTGGCGGGTATCGAAGGCCTTGAACACGGCCAGTCCTCCGACAACGGCTTAGACGAAAAAGGCTTCGCCGACGACGCCGATCAGCTCGGTGAATCCGACCTGCTTGCCCATGAGTTCACGCACTCCTGGAACGGCAAGTACCGCCGTCCCTTCAACCTCTACCAGGATGACTTCAAAAAGATGCAGCAGGGCTCGCTCCTCTGGGTCTACGAAGGCCTCACGCAATACCTCGGCAACGTCCTTGCCACACGCTCCGGCCTCAAGTCTCAGGAGCAGTATCGCGACATGCTCGCCCTCTCTGCCGCCAACCTCCAATTCAGGCCCGGTCGCGAGTGGCGCAGTACCGAAGACACAGCCATCGCCGCCAGCATCCTCGACAGCATTAACTCCACATGGATCAACTTGAACCGGGGGCAGGACTACTACTACGAGGGCGAACTCTTCTGGCTTGATGCCGACACGCTCATCCGCCAAAGAACTGACAACAAGAAGTCCCTCACCGACTTCCTGCACATCTTCCTCGGCAAAGGTGGTAACACCGGCCCGCTCATCGTCACCTACAACCGTGACGAGCTCATCGCCGATCTCAACCAGGTTCTCAAGTACGACTGGGCGACATTCATCCACGAACGCATCGACGACATAAACCCACAAGCCGATCTCACCGGTATCGAACGCGGCGGCTACAAGCTCGTCTTCACCGGCGAGCCCACCAAGTCCCAGAGCACCATGGTTGGCACAGGCAACCGTCACGGTGTCGGCGCTGAGTTCTGGTACTCCATCGGCATCCGCATCAACAGCGGAGGCGTCCTCTCCGACGTCCTCTGGAAAGGGCCCGCCGACAAAGCCAAACTCTTCCCTGGTCAGAAGATCATCGCCGTCGACGGCAACATCTTCTCCAGCGATGCTCTCAAGTCCGCCATCGATCAAGCAAAGGGCAGCACCGAACCCATCCACCTCACCTTGCAGTCCGACAACTTCGTCACCACCGCCGACATCGACTACCACGACGGCGAACGCTACCCACGGCTCGTCCGCGTAGGCAACACTCCCGCCTACCTCGACGACATCACCAAACCCCTCACCACTCCCGAAAAAGTACCTGCGGAAGTGACGACAGGCGCGACCAGCGGGCAAGAGTAAGTCAACACCGCACTACTCCCGGCGAGCTACGCTCAACACGTAACTCGCTGGGTTATTGCTGGTCAAAGAGGGCTTGAACTCTACAGTCCGCGCAGCAACTCGGAAAGTTCAATCTTCAGGCCCAGGGCGATCACTTCAAGGAACACCAGGGAGATAGATTTCTTTCCCCGTTCCACATCGGAGATAAAGCTCCGGTCGATCCCGAAGTCTACCGCCATGCGCAGTTGTGTAATGTTGCGTGATCGGCGTAGCTCCCGCAGGCGCAGACCAAAGCGAGCGCTGATGTCGAGTGGGAGCAGAGGATCAGCAGCCTTGGTCTCTTGCACCATCGGTGGACGAAACTGATGTGCACCGAGGGATGATGCGGGTTTGCTACTCCGTCCGGGGTACGACTCGGCACCCCGTGGAGTAGAATTGGTTAGTGCTCGCAGAGAGAGAGTTGGGGATTGAATGTGCATGTGGGAAAATTCCTCAAGGTCGTTCAAGTGATCTTGTGTCGCTAGTAATGTAATGATCTTGGTGACTATGATGTCTATTGTGCGTTAGACTACGGCCTACTTTGGTAACATCGGCAAAAATCTTTCGGCACGCACATTACCCGCGCCCGTGCAAACCGCCCATAACCAACGAATGCTCATAGCCTGCGCTTTAGTTGAATAGTCAGGCGCTGTAGCGCCTTTGGTTCATGCCTCTTTTGCGTCACATCTATTTCAGCGTTACCTGTGTTACTTTGATCCAGAAATTTTTAGAGGCACCGAAGGACGTACCTATGCAAACCCTTATCGCAATCGACCTCGGGCCCCTCACCGCAAGCGTTCGTGTTCAAGCCGAAGTCTCCACGCTCTGGGCATTGCTTGACATAATTCCCGCATTTAACGAGTGCGGAGACGACAATCGGGAAGCCGTGGAAGCACAACTCAGTGTGCTGGCAGAAGGGTTGACGATTGCCGAGGCGTCAGCAGAGTTCGACAACGACTGCACAGAGCCATACGTCCTGAGTGCTGCCCTCGCGGCGGTGGAATGGCTTTGGAAGGGCGGAGAAGCACCTTCAGTTCAGTGGATCCGCCTCGTCGGAAGAGACGCCGCTGTCCATTCGATCAATTAGTTCACCCTCCAGATCCAGCAACCACCGCTTCGTCATGGAACCCACCGCAAACCCTGTCAGCTTCTCGATCGCCCAACGAACGAAAGCCTTCGATCAAAGTCACCGCCCCACGATTGGGTTCCACGCCTAACCTCAATTCGCTCCGGATCTTACCCTTCAAAAGGGTAGGGAGACCACAAGCTGAAAACGCCCTCTGAATCGTGCCGCGACACGCAAAGAGCGGTAACTATCAGGATGCTGTTTACCCGAATCTGTGCCTTCTGGTATAGACTCAGCCAAAAGCGGAACACCTATAAAAAACGGCTGGCGTGACTCTTCGCGCACAAGACCGAGCGATGTTGATACACCCTTGTCCACACTGCGTTCTTGTTCTCTCGGTGTCTTACGTACAGTCTTGGAGCACGCATGTCCAGCGCACGTTTTCACCGTAGTCCTTCTGTATCTTTTCTGCCCTCTCATTGCTCGTCGCTCGCCCGCCTTGGCCTCTGCGTCCTGACGCTGCTCTGCGCGCTGTCCGCACTCACGGGCTGCGGAACCGGCGTCATCTCGGCATGCCTTGTCTCGGCGAGTAGCTGCTCAACCGGCACCGGCAGCACCACCGGCGCGACCTCCGCGACAATCCAAATTCAGAACGCCACCTATTCAGTCTCGGAAGGCGCTGGCAGCGTTGTCCTCTCCGTCACGCGCGTCGGCAGCGCGACCGGCGCGGCCTCCGCGACATTCTCCACCGCCAACGGCACCGCGCTCAGTGGAGTCGCGTACACCAGCGCATCCGGCACACTCACCTGGGCCGACGGCGACAGTACCGCCAAAACCATCACCGTCGGTATCGCCGATCAGTCGCTCTCGCAAGGCAACCAGACCTTCACGGTGACTCTAAACGGCGTCACTGGCAGCGCAACGCTCGGCACAGTGAACAGCGCGACTGTCACCATTCTGGACAACGACGTCCTTCCCGGATTCGTCCAGTTCTCCGCTCCTGCTTACAGCGCCAGCGCGAGCGCAGCCAGCGTACCGCTCACGGTCACACGCACCAACGGAACAACCGGAGCCGTTACCGTCCAGTATCAAACCGTCGATGGCACCGCCACTGCCGGCAAAGCCTACGCAAGCACAACGGGCACGCTCACCTGGGCCGACGGCGATAGCTCCAGCAAGACGATCCTCGTCCCGCTCGTTACGCAGGCGCCATTCACCGGCAGCGAAACCTTCGCCGTCACGCTCAGCAATCTCACCGGCGACGGATCCCTCGGCAGCCCCTCGACAAGCGTCGTCACTCTGTCGAGCAACAACGGCCCCGTCTCGCTGATGATCAATAACCTGACGGGTATCCGCATCCGTGTCAACAACACATCCACGTTCAGCGCCACCCTTACAGGAGCCTCAAACTCCGCCATCAATTGGCAATTGAACGGCGTACTCAACGGCAATGCGCAGCTCGGCACTATCACGCCGAACAGCGACGGCAGCATCACCTATACCGCGCCTGCGGTGGTTCCAACGCCAAACGTTCTCACCCTCACCGCCAGCAGTGTGATGAGCCCTGCGGCCACCGACAGCCGCGAGATCGTTGTCCTCAACCCCGTTCCCACGTTGACTGCAATCACTCCGCAAACGACAAACCCCGGCAGTGTGCCAGTCACTCTCACCGGCTCCAACTTCCTCAGTAGCGCGCTGTTCTACGTCAACGGTGCTCCCACGCCCGTCACCTGGGTAAGCCCGACTCAGTTGACGGCCAATCTCAATCTCAACACCGCCGGAAACTATCTCCTCCAGGTAGCCAATCCCGATCCCGGTTATTCGGCAACAGGGCAGCTCGAGCTCACCATCAACGGCAACCCACCACCGGTTCCGGTCACACCTGAAGCCGCATCGCGCTTCCTCGATCAGGCAACCTTCGGCGCAACTCCGGGCGACATCCAGAACCTCTCGAACATCGGCTATCAGGCATGGCTCAACCAGCAGTTCGCTCTGCCTAACGTCTCTCACGTCCCTTATATCAATCAGGAGCTGCAGGTTGATGTCCCTCCCGCCTGCGCTCCAACCGACGTCAAGTGCAACACCGCGCTCTATCAGACATCGACGGACGACAACGGCATCGCGCAGAGCTTCTTCATCCAGGCCGTAACCGGTCAGGATCAGCTCCGTCAGCGCGTCGCCTACTCGCTCAGCCAGTTTCTGGTGATCTCCAATAGCGGCGGCGCAACCTTCTGGCAGGCCCGCGGCTTCGGTGCCTATCTGGACGTGCTCGAAAACGACGCCTTTGGCAACTTCCGCACGCTCCTGCAGGATGTCACTCTCAACGCGCAGATGGGCCAGTTCCTCAACGTACTCGGCAACGAGGGCCAGAACCCCAACATCCATCCCGACGAAAACTATGCACGCGAGGTCATGCAGCTCTTCACCATCGGCCTCTATCAGCTCAACCCCGATGGCACCAACAAGCTGGATCCCACCGGCAATCTCATCCCGACGTATGGAAACGCCGATGTCCAGGGCCTCGCCAGTGTGTTCACGGGCTTCAGCTACAACGTGCCAGCAGGCGCGCCCGATAACTACACCCCGAACGACAACGTTGACTGGAACAACGGCAACAGCAACGTAGGCTCCATGGTTGGCTTTGAGCTGCTCCCGATGAAGAGTTATCCCAGCCATCACTCAACGGCTGAGAAAGACTTCCTCGGCGTCACCATCCCGGCATCGCCGGTCAGCGACCCTGACGGCGACCTCAAGATCGCGCTCGACACGATCTTCAATCATCCCAACCTGCCGCCCTTCGTCTGCAAACAGCTCATCCAGCACATGGTCACCAGCAATCCCAGCCCTGCCTACGTTCAACGCGTGGCGCAGGTCTTTGTGGACGACGGCACCGGTGTGCGTGGCAACATGCAGGCTGTCATCACGGCCATTCTTCTCGATCCCGAAGCCATGAACGCCACCGCGGCCTACAGCAATCCGCAGGCAGGCAAAATTCGTGAGAGCCTCATCCGTTACCTTGAGTGGGCCAGGGCCTTCAGCGCACAGTCCTACACCGGCGTCTTCGAGATCGGCTCGCCCGAGAACAATCAGTACGGCCTCGGCGAGATGGCTTTGCGCTCGCCCTCCGTCTTCAACTGGTTCCAGCCCAGCTACATTCCGCCCAACACCACCATCTCCGCCGCGGGTCTTGTCTCACCGGAGCTCCAGATGACCGACGTCGTCTCCGTCGTCGGCTACATGAACTACATGGAAGACGTCGTCGCAGCCGACAGCACATCCTATACAACAGGCGGCTCTGACGTCTTCTCCAGCTACTCCGCGGAAGTCCCGCTGGCAAACAATCCGCAGCAGCTCATCAACCACATCAGCCTTCTATTGCTCGCCGGCAACATGAGCGCCGACCTGCAGCAGGAAATTCTTACCGCCGTCAACAGCGTTGGCCTGCCCACCAATGGCACGCAGGACGCCATGAATCAGGCGCTCCTGCTTCGCGTCAAGATCGCGGTCTTTCTCACGATCAGCTCACCTGAGTTCGCTGCACAGATCTAATCCGAAATTCATGACGGCAAGAATCAGCGCGTCATGCAACACGCTACGTGGCACCCAACGAGGAACCGTACCATGAACAGTTTCGAACGATCACGGAGGGCCTTTCTCAGGTCATTCTCCTACGCATCAATGGCAGGCGTCACCGCCAGCCCATTCCTGCTTCGTATGCAGGCGCTCGCCGCGCAGACCCCGCAGCCCAGCACGGGCTATCGCGCACTCGTCTGCATCTTCCAGGGCGGCGGTAACGACGGCCACAACGTCCTCATCGCCACCGATCAAACCTCATTCAACGCCTATACGCAGGCGCGTTCCCAGGCGCCCGGCCTCGCCTTCACCTCTGGCCAGCTATTGCCCGTCTCGCCCATCACGCCGCAGGCCGGCCACACCTTCGGCCTGAACCCTTACCTTACCGGCTTGCAGAGCCTCTTCGAAAACGGCAAGCTCGCCTTCATTGCGAACGCTGGCACGCTCATCGCCCCCACCAGCAAGGCGCAGTACAACGCGAACTCCGTTCCATTGCCGCTCTCGCTCTTCTCGCACGCCAACCAGTCGAACGAGTGGCAGTCCATCGCCGCCAACGGCAACTACACCGACTACCGCGGCTGGGGCGGCTCCTTCGCCGACCAGCTCGAAGGCCAGAACGGCACGCCGGTCCTCACCTGCATCTCCACCGCTGGCAACGCGCTTTTTCTCGCGGGTCAAAACACCACCCAGATCAACGTATCGCAGAACGGCCTCACACCCATCAGCGGTATCTACAACCCCATCTACGGATCGACCGCTGCAACCAGTGCTCTTACATCCGTGCTCGAGAACAGCGAAGCAAACCTCTTCGCCAAGGAGTACGAGAACGTTGTGCAACGGTCCATCGCCGTGCAGGCTCAGCTCGCGGCTGCAATCCTGCCCGCCGGGCCGGGCGGCGTCCCGAATCCGCCCGCTGCGCTCGACCCTGTCTCGCCATTCAAGCCAGTCAGCACCAACCTGGCAACCAATCTGCAGACCATCGCACGCATCATCGGCGCACGGTCCAGCCTCGGCATGACGCGGCAGATCTTCTTCGTCAGCCACGGCGGCTACGACACGCACGATGGCGAGGCGCTCACCCATCGCCAGCGCATGAATGAGCTCAACCTCGCGCTCACCTACTTCGATCAGGTCCTCACCTCCATGGGGCTGGAGAACGACGTCACCACCTTCACCGCCTCCGACTTCGGCCGCACGCTCAACTCCAACAACGACGGCACCGACCACGGCTGGGGCAACCATCACATCGTCATGGGCGGCGCCGTCAAGGGCGGCGACATCTATGGTCAGTGGCCGGTCATCGGCTCGGACGAACAAAACGACGTCGGCTTCGGCCGCTTGATCCCAGGCATCTCCGTCGAGCAATATGCGGGCACACTCGGCAAGTGGCTAGGTCTGAGTTCATCGCAACTCGCCTCAGCGCTGCCAAATCTCGGCAACTTCGGCACGAACCCGCTGCTCGGCTTTATGGGTTAGCCTCATGGGGGAGTTCTCAGGAGCCACCCATGCCTCCGGCTAACCCACAGCTCTACGCCGTCCTCACCGGCCCTGCGCCAACCACCATCGCCGACGTCGTCGCGCGCATGGAGGCTATTGACGCCCTGTTGCCCAACAACGACGGCCTCAAGTGGTTCAACCGCCTCTACCTTATGGTCACCCAGCAGGTTGACCTCAAACCTCCCGGCGGCGCATGGAAAAGCCCCGCGTGGCTCACGCACCTCGACACCGTCTTCGCCGGCCTCTACTTCAGCGCCGTCGCAAACTCTCTCATCGGCGCAGCGGTCCCAGACGCATGGACCGCTCTCTTCGAATCCCGTTTCACCGCCGGCATCGACCGCATTCAGTTCGCGCTCGCCGGCATGAACGCGCACATCAACCACGACCTCGCGCTCGCACTCGACACCACCAACACCGACCTCGGCATCACACCTACTCCCAGCAGCCCGCAGTTCGCCGACTACCAGTCCATCAACGGCCTGCTCAACACCGTCATGCCCGCCGCACTCACCATGCTCGCGA
Source organism: Acidobacteriaceae bacterium (assembly GCA_903970395.1). Taxonomy (GTDB): domain Bacteria; phylum Acidobacteriota; class Terriglobia; order Terriglobales; family Acidobacteriaceae; genus Granulicella. The sequence goes on along the minus strand of CAJCIM010000009.1, from coordinate 50,190 downwards.
CGGACACCCTCGGCGTCCTCGCCGAAGACACCGGCAAAGTCGGTCGCCTCCTCGCCTTCTGGGACATCTGCCAGGCCCGCTCCCTCGCATGGGACTTTTCCAACACGCTCCGCATCCTTCCCGGCCCTGCCCGCGACGCAGCGCTCGCCGCACAGGACGCCCTGACCGGCACCCTCGGTCGAGCCATCCTCGCCCTCCGCTAGCTCAAATTGTCTACCGCAATCCCATCGGGTTACGATTGTTGCCAACCTTCGCAGGCTATCGGCTGCGTCTGCCAAATACACTCAGGAGAAACAAGCAAATGGCGACTCGCCCCACAGAGTATCTGCGTCTGCGCCACTGCATCGTCGTGCTGGCACTGGCCCACGGAGCCTGCACGCTGCACGCACAAGCAATAAGTACCGCGCCGCGCCCCACCTACGCCAATCCAGACGCCGATCCAGAGGCCCGCATCACCGACCTGCTCTCGCGCATGACGATCGATGAGAAGGTCCACGCGCTCAGCACAGACCCCTCCGTGCCGCGTCTCGGCATCGTCGGCACCGGCCACGTCGAAGGCCTGCACGGCCTCGCGCTCGGCGGCCCCGGCCACTGGGAGGGCAAGGGAAATCAGGCAGTCGTCCTCACCACGCAGTTTCCTCAGTCCCGCGGCCTCGGCCAAACCTGGGACCCCGATCTGATCCAGCGCGCCGCCGCGCAGGAGGCCTACGAGACCCGCTTTGCCTGGCAGAAGTATCGTCGCGGCGGCCTCGTCGTCCGCGCTCCCAACGCCGACCTCAGCCGCGACCCCCGCTGGGGACGCAGTGAGGAGAGCTACGGCGAAGACCCCATCCTCGTCGGCACGCTCGCCACAGCCTTCACGCGCGGCCTGCAGGGCGACGACCCGCACGTATGGGCGACCGCGTCTCTGCTCAAGCACTTTCTCGCCAACAGCAACGAGGACAACCGCGACGGCTCATCTTCCAACTTCGACACCCGCCTCTTCCACGAGTACTACTCCGTGCCCTTCCGCATGGCGATCGAAGACGGCCACGCCGACTCCATGATGACCTCCTACAACGCTTGGAACGGCGTCCCCATGACGGCGAACCCAGTGCTGCGCAGCGTCGTCATGGCCGACTGGGGCTTCAACGGCATCCTCTGCACCGACGCCGGCGCGCTCACCAACATGGTCACGCACCATCACGTCTATGCGGATCTCCCAACCGCCGCCGCTGCCGCAATCCACGCCGGCATCAACCAGTTTCTCGACACCTACCAGGCCCCCGTCGAAGAAGCCCTCAAGCGAGGCCTCATCACCGAGAAGGACATCGACGCCAACCTCCGTGGCGTCTATCGCGTCATGCTGCACCTCGGCATCCTCGACCCCGGCGACCGCTCACCCTACGCATCCATCGGCGTCAACAGCGGCATTGAAGGCGATCCCTGGAACGCGGAGTCCGCACGCAGCCTCGCCCGCAAGGTCACGCAGGAGTCCATCGTCCTCCTGAAGAACGACCAAGACGCTCTCCCGCTCGACCCCGCAAAGACGCAATCCATCGCCGTCATCGGCCCATGGGCCGACACCGTCGCACTCGACTGGTACAGCGGCACGCCACCGCGCGTCGTCACGCCGCTCCAAGGCATCCGCGCTCGCGTCCCCAACGCAACGGTCACCTTCAACGACGGGAAAGATGAGGCCGCGGCTGCAACACTCGCAGCGCAGGCGAAGCTGGCAGTCGTCATCGTCGGCAACCACCCCACCTGCAACGCCGGCTGGAACGTCTGCGCCTCCACCAGCGAGGGCAAAGAAGCCATCGACCGCAAGACCCTATCCCTCGATGACGAATCGCTCGTCAAGCGCGTGCTCGCAGCCAATCCCAACACCATCGTCGTGCTGCAAACCAGCTTCCCCTACACCACAACCTGGACGCAGGATCACGCACCGGCCATCCTTGAGATCACGCACAACAGCGAAGAGCAGGGCAACGCACTGGCCGATGTCCTCTTCGGAGCCTACAACCCCGCCGGGCGTCTCACTCAGACTTGGCCAGCAACCCTCGACCAGCTGCCACCCATGATGGACTACGACCTTCCCCATGGACGCACCTATCTCTACTCCAAGCAGAAGCCGCTCTACCCCTTCGGCTTCGGCCTAAGCTACACCAACTTCACCTATAGCGATCTCCACGTGGAGCAACACGGCACAACCGTCCACGTCCACCTAACCGTCTCGAACACAGGCCGCAGCGATGGTGACGAGGTTGTGCAGATCTACGCTGCTCACCAGAACTCCACCGTCTCGCGGCCGCTGGAACAACTCGTCGCCTTTCAGCGCGTCGCCGTGCAGCAAGGCCAGCATCGCAACGTCGACCTCGATCTTCCGCTGTCACGCCTCGCCTTCTGGGACGAAGCAACTCACGGCTTCATCGTCGAACGTGACCGCGTAGAGTTCCGAGCCGCGTCCTCCTCTGCTGACATCCGCCAGCGCCAGGCCATCACCATCGAGCCGTCCCCGAACAAATTGGCCACAAACCATCAGTAGCTCCACAACGCAAAGCGACCCTGCGCGGGATCGACATCATCGTCGATCCCGCGCAGGGCCGCCATTAGCGAAGCTCTACCAGCGACTAGCGGCGTCCGCCACCGTGGAAGCCCGGTAGCGCATGCTCGCCACTCGCATCATGACCGGCAGGCCCAATGTGTCCGCGTCCATCGCGGGCCTCATTGCCTTGGAAGTGGTTGAACGGCTCCGCGCCACGTCCCGGCAGCGGACCATGGTAGCCATAGTGCGGGTCATAGCGGTTATCGACGTGGCCATAGAACCCACGAGGTCCATGGAACCAGGGCCCGGCGCCGAGGAACACGCCTCCCACAAACCAATCCGGCCCGTAGTACCCATAGGGAGCGCAGTCATACGGCGCATAGTCGAAGTATCCATACGGACATACAGGCGCAGTGCCTATGCCTACTACGACCTGGGATGTCGCCACCTGGCTCGGAATGAGCGCGGCGACTGCAATGGCGGACGATGCAACAAACGATTTCCAACGAAACATAGCGATCTCTCCTTACGAACCACTACTAGCCACTGTTTTCGATGACACCCAGCAAATCCGGGTTGTTCCGTTCGGAACATTCGAGAGTATATTCCGTACCCGTTACCGCATGTCGCTAATCTTCACTCTTCTCTTTTGTCGCGACCGGGCAACTGGCGCATACCTTTTCTTGATTCGCTCCGCACCGACTCCAGCTGGAGCGATGGCGTTGACTCGGCTTCGATCCTTGGCGAAGGCGTGCGCTGTACTCCGAGTCAGATTCATGACGGCGGCCTTTGACGAGGCGTACGCCGAACGACCGCCAGTCAAATTTCCGAAGCCTGCCACCGATGCCATGTTGATCATCGATCAGCCTCCAGATTTGACCATCTCGGGAATCGCGAAGCGAAGGCTAAGAAACGTGCCAAAGTGATCGACACGCATCTTGGACAGATTCTGGCTCTGTCACATCACACAACCGTTCCATCTCTAATGCCCATCTTTCACTTCATTGTGTAGCTTTCACGAGTTGCATGAAGGAGCGTTTGTGCAACGATCCTGTGAACCCAGGTGATGAGTCATGTATCAGTGCATCGTCATCGCCGCCGCCTTCTGCTCGGCCGCAAACTCCTTCACTGCCCATCCCTGATACGTCAGGTGGTCTTCCTGTTCGCGGTTCCAAACCTCATCCGGCAACGCCATCAGATCCTCGCGCTTAATCGCCGGAAATCCCTCACCCAGCGCATCGATGCCCGCCTCGCGGTCTTCACGATTGAAGCTCTGTGCCTCATCCACATGGTTCGCCGCTACCCACGTTCCAATATGAGTTGTCGGCTCTTTGGCGATCGTATCCGCATCCCACAGCGCAAAGTGCAGCTGCTCGTTCAGCCATGCCACGCCGTCGCGGTCCACCCATGACGGCCGATGGCTAATCCCCGGATACACAATCGTCGTAAACATATTCTTCGCCGCTGGAGAATCCGTCCCCACCAGCGCCAGCGCACGCTGCCGCTGCTCTTCAAACCACGTCGGCGTGTGATGCGGAATGTCCATCACCGTGTCCTCGGCTCCATTCATCACCAGCAGCGGCCCGCGCTCCGCATTCAGCGCATACAGTACCGCGCCACGGTCGCCCACACGCAGCAGCGCTTTGTACGGAGGCATCTGGCAGGGCAGGGGATTCGCATCGAAGTACCCACCCGGCCCGTCATACACCCCACCACCCGAGATCAGCACCGCATGAATCCGCGGATCGATCGCCCCCGTAAGGCCCACAACAAATCCTCCCATCGAGTAGCCTGCCACGCCAATCCGCTTCGCATCCACATCACGCCGGCTCAGCAGATAGCTCACCGCCTGCATCACATCCACCTGCATCAGCCCCGCCAGCCGCTGACCCCAGTCCGTGCGCGCCAGTCCCAACGGCGGGCTCACCCACTTGTCATGCGCGCCCACGCGCGACTTCTTCTCGTCGTTCCGCTCGCCCTCGCCGATCGGGTCATACGTCACCACCACCGCACCGGCCTTCGCAAACAGCATCCCGCTGTACATCGCATACCAGCTGAACTTATCGCCTCCATGCCCGTTCACAATCACAATCCCCGGCAGCTTGCCCTTGCCCTTCGTCAGCGCCGGGTCCGGGTAGTACACAATCGCCGGCACAATCATCCCGTCTTCCGTCGAGTAGCTCACGCGGTCCACCTTCACTCCCGGCATCGGTGAAAACGTCGACCACGTCTTCTCATCCAGCCGAGGCAGCTGGTCAGGAATATAAAGCGCTCCACGAATCTGTTCGCGCCACTTCGCCAGCCGCGCCTTCTCTTGCTTCGACGTCATCCCCGCCGCCGGAGGCAGTGCCGTGACCGGCGCGCCAATCCCTGCCTGCGCGCGCTCCTCAGCCGTCATGCGCCCATCCGGATCGTTCGGTCCAACCACTCCCTGCGCTAGCGCTCCGGCGCACACCATCCACAAAACACCAGCTGCCACCACTCCAAGACCACGCCGTACACGCACCGAACCTGCCGCCATCCCTGCCATCCTCCGCGCAGACCCCAATCTGTCAGGCAGCCTGCTACTTTCCCGAACCTAAAGACCTGCCGCAAGACGGGCAGTTTTACTTGGTCAGCGTCCCCTTCACAGCCGTCGACATAGGCTGGTCCGCATTCTTCAGCAGCTGAGAGACGTCCCACATCTCCTCGTCGGTCAACACGTCCTTGAACGCCGGCATGCCCGTAAGCCGAATGCCGTTCTTTACCTTCCAGTAAGTCTCGCCAACCTCGTCATCGCTCACGCCCACTACGTTGTTCTTGCCATGCTTCTTGAACAGCTGCGGCGCCACCGGAAACATGTGCTTGGCAAAAGCCACGTCCTCGCCCGGAACGCCGTGGCACATCGCGCACTGGTCCTTGTACACCATCGCGCCGTCCAGGTTAACCTCTGCGCTGTCAGGGAAGGGGGCCTTCACCAACTCGCCATGGATGCGAGCGCCCAGCGGCAGCTTCACAATCTCCGCCTCAAACGGAAACGGTTTGTCCGCGGTGGCCACGGGCGGGTGTCCCCACTTGAAGTAGATCAATGTGAATGCGAACGCGCCAATCACCGCGCACACCACGCCCAGGGCGAATACGCTCAATCCGCGTCGTTTGCCATTCATTGCATCTGCCTCCACAATTTCTTCTCTCTTAGAATGCCATGCTGCGCCGCGGGAGAAAAATCCAACAGCCCTCCCGCTCAATCCGCGATACCTTGAATCAGGCTGGCAGCGTATGCTTCGCCGCCCACAGGAGACACCTTTTCGCCATGCAGCTCGGCCTCTTCACTCCCGTCTTTCAAGACCTCTCGCTCGACCAGATGCTCGCCGAACTCCACGCCTACCCCCAGATTCAGGCGCTGGAACTCGGCACCGGCGGCTGCCCCGGCGCAAGCCACATCGCCGTCGACACGCTCCTCGCCAACCCCGCCGCCGCACGCGACTACCGAGCGAAACTCGCCGACGCCGGCCTCACCATCAGCGCTCTCTCCTGCCACGGCAACCCCATTCATCCCCTCGCCGAGACAGCCCAACGCGACGACGAAACGTTCCGCAATACCGTCCGCCTCGCTCAGCTCCTCGAAGTCCCCACGGTCGTCACCTTCTCCGGCTGCCCCGGCGCATCACCGCACGACGCAACACCTAACTGGATCGTCACTGCGTGGCCGCCCGAGTGCGCCACCGCGCTCGACTGGCAGTGGTCCGAACGCCTCATCCCCTACTGGCGCGAGGCTGCAACCTTCGCCGCCGCTCACAACGTCCGCATCGCGCTCGAAGCCCACCCCGGCTTCATGGTCTACAACCCGGAAACCCTGCTCCGCCTCCGCGCCGAAGTCGGCCCATCACTCGGCATCAACCTCGACCCCAGCCATCTCTGGTGGCAGGGAATCGACATCCCCACCGCCATCCGCGACCTCGGCTCCGCGATCCACCACGTCCACGCAAAAGACGTCGCGCTCAACCCACCCATGCTGCAACGCAACGGCGTACTCGACACCAAGAGCTACGCCAACCTCGCCGGCCGCTCCTGGAGCTTCCGCTCCGTAGGCTGGGGCCACAGCGAGCTCGAATGGAAGCAGATCGTCTCTGCACTCCGACTCGCCGGCTACGACGGCGTCCTCTCTATCGAGCACGAAGACGCACTCGCCTCACGTCGCGAAGGCCTCACCTCCGCCATCGCGACGCTCTCCCGCGTCATCCTCACCGAGCCCCCCGTCCACGCCTGGTGGCTCTGAACCACTCACAACGTGTCATCGCGACCGAAACCAAACAGCATCATCGTCTGGCGTAGCGGAGAGACCTGCAGTTTGCCTGCGCCAGAATGCGATGTCCATGGAGACTGTTCTAACCGGCGCTCTTCGGCTCCTCACGAAACGCCGCCAGCATCATCACCAGCGCCACTCCTGCGGCCACCGCCGCAAACAGCCATATCGGCCGCCACGCATGTCCCATCGTCAGCGTGTAATGCTCCACCACCGCACCCGACACCCAAGACCCGACAAACATGCCTACGCCATACGTGATGAACGTGATCAAGCTCTGCGTCGCCGCCCGCATCGTCGGCGCGCTCTCACGGTCGATGTAGATCTGCCCCGTCACAAAGAAGAAGTCGTAGCAGATGCCATGCAGCACAATGCCCAGCCAGAACATCCACATCAGCCCGCCGCTGTTGCCGTACGCAAATGCCACGTACCGCACCACCCAGGCCAGCATCCCCAGCCCCAGCATGTACTTCACGCCCAGTCGCCGAAAGAACAGCGGGATCAGCAACATGCACAGCAGCTCGGACATCTGTCCGCCGGTCATCTTCCCTGCCGCGTTCTTCACGCCCGCCTCATTCAGAAACAGGTTCGCAAACGCATAGTAAAACTGCAGCGGAATACAGATCAGAAACGAAGCCAGCACAAACACCGCCGTCGATCGCTTGCGAAACACCGCAAACGCCTCACGCGGAAACAGTGACTTCTTCTCCCCACGCACCGCAACTGCCAGAGGCGGAGTCTTCGGCAGAGTCAGGCAATACGCCGCCATCGCCAGTGAAGCGATGCCCGCAATCTGCAATGGCCGTTGCGTGCTCTCAAGCCGCAGATACCCCACCATCAGCCCCGCCACGATCCAACCCGCGGTTCCCAGCACGCGGATCGGCCCAAACTCCTCCGCCGGGTCGCGCATCTGCCGAAACGCCAGAGCGTTCGTCAGCGCCAGCGTCGGCATAAAGCACAGGCAGTACACCAGCAGCACCGCATAGATCCCGCCAAAGCTCGTCAGCATCGAAGCCGCAATCAACAACACCGCGCCCAGCAGATGCAGCGCCGCCAAAACCTTCTCGGTCGCAAACAGCTCATCCGCAATCAGCCCCACAAAGAACGGAGCAATCATCGCGCCTACAGCAGTCGTGCCCGCCACCAGCCCCACCTGCTCACCGCTAAAGTGCCGCGTCAGCGTCAGCCACGTCGTCACTGTCACATACCACGCGCCCCAGATAAAGTATTCAAAAAACAACATGGCGCCCAGTCGCGCCTGCATCGGTCGAGTCATCGTTACGTCTTCATCTCTTTCAAATATTCGTAGTCGATTCGCAGCGCATCCATCGGAGGTATGTCGTAACCCTCCTGCTCCACGAAATAGTGCTTTATGTTTGCCGCCTTCGCTGCCGCAAAGATCGGCGCATAGTTCATCGTACCGCGCCCCAACTCCGCCGCCGGTGGAACGCCCGTATCGCTTGGGTTCGTCTTCGGTTTGAAGTCCTTCACATGCAGCAGAGAAATTCGTGTCGGATACTTCTTCAGCAGCTCAACCGGATCGCCGCCGCCCACCTTCACCCAGCCGCAGTCCATCTCGAACGTGATTAGCTTCGGATCGGCGGCTGCCATCATCGCGTCATACGCCACCACGCCGTTCTCTTTTACAAACTCGTGCGTGTGATTGTGATACCCAAGCTGCAACCCGGCCTTCTGCATCTTCTCGCCGATCGCATTCAACTGCTCCATCGTCCACCGCAGGTCATCCACCGTGAACGCTCCCGTCGCAGCAGCATCGCGGTGTGCCGGCGACGCGCAGATCACATAGTGGCAATCCAGCTCTTTGTGAAACGCAATGATCTTGTCCACGTCCGGCGCAAGAGCCTTGTACGCATAGTGCCCGCCCACGCACTTCAGCTGCGCATCCGCCATCGCCTGCTTCACCTCCGCAGGCGAATGATTGAAGAACCCCGCAGCCTCCACCTCGCGATACCCAATCGCGCCCACCTGCTTCAGTGTGCCCGCATAGTCCTTCGCCAACTGCTCACGTACGGAGTACAGCTGCAACCCCACCGGCCGTCCCCACGGCGACGCAAACGCCCGCCGCCCCGCCAGTGCTCCGCCCAGCAATCCCAGCCCCGCACCCTTTACAAATCCGCGTCGTGTCAACAGCTCCATCGCTCTTCCTCCCGACCCTTTGTAATGTCCCTACATCAAGCGCAACAAAGACTAGCAGACGGCCACCGTCTCCTGTCTACCCCTAATTGAATCGCTTCAACACTAGACCCCTTCTTTCACGGCGTTGTATATTTGTCCGCGACAGGACTCACCCGCAGAAAGGTCATCTCCCCATGCACCGCACCCGCACTCTCCTCGTCGCCGCGCTTCTTTCTCTGGCCATCGGCAGCGTCTCTGCGCAGCAGTCACGTCCTGTCATCACCGGCATCTCGCACATGTGCGTCCTCGCGCACGACGTCGCAGCCTCGGCCGACTTCTACGGCCGCATCCTCGGCGCCACCAAAGGCCCCGACCTCCAGGACGCCAACGGCACCCGCTTCTACTTCAGCCCTACTCAATTCGTCGAAGTCCTCCCGCTGCCTGCCGATCATCAGGGCCTCAGCCGCATCTCCTGCGTCGCCTTCAACACCATCGACGCGCGCGCCCTGCGCACCTACCTCACCGCCAAAGGCGTCACCAGCGCCTCGGAACTCAAAACCTCCACCGACGGCAGCCGCTGGTTCACCACCACCGACCCCGAAGGCAACCAGGTACAGTTCGTCCAGCCCGGCCATCCCGCCGTCGTCATCGACAACACGAAGGCCATCAGCCATCGCATCATCCACGTCGGCTACATGGTCAAAAACCGTGCCGATGAAGACCACTTCTACCGCGAGCTCCTCGGCTTCCGTCCCTACTGGTACGGTGCCATGCAGCCTAATCACACGGACTGGATCTCGCAGCAGGTCCCTGACGGCCACGACTGGATCGAGTACATGATGGTCGGCGACGGCTCCGACACCCCAACCGACCACGTCGACGCCCGCACCCTCGGCGTGCTCAATCACTTCTCCCTCGGCGTCATCAACATGGAGGCCGCAGTCACCAAGCTCTACCAGCAGGACCGCCTCCCCCCACGTCACGACGGCCCGCAGATGGGCCGAGACGGCAAGTGGCAGGCCAACCTTTACGACCCCGACGGCACCCGCGTCGAACTCATGGAGTTCCAACCCGTCACCAAACCCTGCTGCTCCGACTTCACTGCCTCCAGCCCATTGCACTAGAGATTTTTTGCTTGTCATTCCCCCGAGCGAAGTCGAATGGGGAATCTGCGTCTGCCGTTGCTGCTAAATGTTGCCGTTGCAGATTCTTGTTTAGGGCCAAACGCCCGGCCATATCCCAGCCCCGGCCGAAGGCCTGGGTATGCGGCAGTCTATGAATCAAAGGGCTGAAGGCCCACTATAAAATCCATCCTTGCCCCGAAGTCTCAACGCCTCGCCCGCCCCGTCGACTCTCGCACCACCAGCTCCGGCTCCAGCACCACCTTCGCCGCATGCGTCCCCTCCGGCTCCCGCATCCGCGCCATCAGCTCCGCCACCGCTCGAGCCCCCATGGCCTCCAGCGGTTGCCGTACCGTCGTCAACCGCGGCGTGGTAAACCCCGCTACGCCAATGTCATCAAACCCAATCACCGACACATCTTCAGGACACCGCAACCCTGCATCCGCCAGCGCCCGCATCGCGCCAATCGCCGACGTGTCATTGAACGCGCACACCGCAGTAAACTTCGGCTTCTTCTGCAGCAGCTCCGCCACCTTCGCAAACGCCAGCTCCGGAGTCAGTTGGTGGTGGTCCATCTCAATGCACAGCTCCGGCCGCACCTCAATACCACACTCCTCCGCAGCCTTCACCATCAGCCGCCAGCGCTCGCCTGCCTCCAGGCACGTCGGCTGCCCCTTCATCATCAGCACCTGCTTGTGTCCCAGCTCTGCCAGGTGCTGCAAAGACAGTCGCGCGCCCAGCCGCTGGTCCAGCACCACGTTGGTCACACCCGGTTCCCTGGTCGCATAGCTGATCGTCACCGCGGGCACCTGCGGTGACTCCACCACCTTCGTGTTCAGGTAGATCAGCCCATCCACCGCGCGCTGCCGCAGCAGCTGCGGATACTCATGCAGCAGGTCCTCGCGCGACAGGTGGCTCACCGTAAAGTACAGGTACCCTGCATCCAGCAGTGCCTCTTCCAGCCCCCGCATCACGCGCGTGTAGTACCCATCGCTGGACTCCGGCACAATCACCCCGATCGTCCGCGTCTCCCGCTTGCTCAGCGACCGCGCCAGCAGGTTCGGCCGGTAGTTGAACTTCTTCACTGCTTCAAGAATTCGAGCCCGCGTCTCCGCCGTCATCGCCTTCGCCAGAGGCACGTCGTTGATCACCATCGAAACCGACGCCGGCGACAGCCCAAGATACTGCGCAATCTCCTTCAACCCCGGCGGCTTGCCGGAACCACCGCCCGCTGTGCTCTTCTTCACCGCTGCCTTGGTCTTGCCCACGAATCTCCTCGTCACAAGTTGAAGCGCTTGAACCGTGTGCGACCGCACCGCATCCACACCCGGCGCTGCACGTTTCTCCAGCAAAACTCGATGATGTCACAACAGCCGCGCTTCAGCAACGACAACCACCAACATTAAACGTCACGTATCTGCCGTCACGAAGCGCCGTACAGCCGCAGTCACAGGGAGTAACAACGGGCTTCAGCCCGCGGTCATCGCATCTCTCATACGAAAGGGGTGCTTTCGCCCGGTCACCCCCAAATCTTGACAGCCCAATCCCCAGCCTTGTAAAAGTTCTAAGATCATCGAAATTGAACCGGTTTAGTATCCAAGTAAATCGTTTGTCTTAGGAGCTCGCAGTGGACCGTCGCAAATTCCTCCAGACCACCGGCCTGACGCTTGGCGCAGGCTCACTCCCCAGCCTCGTTCCCTCCGTCCTTCGCGCGGAGCCGCCCGCGTCTACCCCCGCCGCCGCAAAGTTCCCAGCTGGCTTCCTCTGGGGCTCGGCCACGGCCTCCTATCAGGTTGAAGGTGCCGTGAAGGAAGGCGGCCGCGGTGTCTCCATCTGGGACACCTTCTCGCACACCGCCGGCAAGACCGCCAACGGCGACACTGGCGACGTCGCCGACGACTTCTACCACCGCTATCCGCAGGACATCGAGATGATGAAGCAGATGGGTCTCAAGACCTTCCGCTTCTCCGTCGCTTGGCCGCGCATCTTCCCCAACGGCACCGGCCAGCCCAATCAGCAGGGCGTCGACTTCTACAAAAAGCTCGTTGATGCCCTCCTCGCCGCCGGCATCGAGCCATACTGCACTCTCTTCCACTGGGACCTCCCGCAGGTTCTGCAGGACCAAGGCGGCTGGGAGAGCCGTGACGTTGCCAAGGCCTTCGCCGACTACGCCGGCTACACCGCCGGCGTCCTCTCCGACCGCTGCAAGCACTTCATGACCATGAACGAGATGCGCTCCTTCTGCGAGATCGGGTACGCCGACGGCCGTCACGCTCCCGGCCTGCAGATCGGCCGCAAGCGCATGGCGCAGCTCAATCACAACGTCGTCTACGCGCACGGCCTGTCGGTCCGCGCCATCCGCGCCCACGCCAAACCCGGCGTCAAAGTCGGTCTCGCCGACAACGTCGAAGCCGCCACCCCGGTCATCGAAACCCCAGAGCACATCGAAGCCGCGCGCCACGCCATGCGCGAGCTCAACGCGATGTACCAGACCGTCATTCAGGAGGGCCGCTACACCCCGCACTACCTCAAAACCCTCGGCGACGACGCCCCGCACTTCACGCAGGAAGAGCTCGACGTCATCAAGACCCCGCTCGACTTCGTCGGCATCAACCTCTACACAGCGCACTACGTCCGCGCGGCCGACAACGAAGTCGGCTACGTCTCGGTCCCTGCGCCCGAATCCTATCCGCACATGTACAGCCCCTGGCTCACCATCGGTCCGGAGGCACTCTACTGGACACCCAAACTCGTCTCCGAGATCTGGAACGTCAAGACCCTCTACATCACCGAAAACGGCTGCTCCTCTGCAGACAAGATCGCCGAAGACGGCCACGTCTACGACACCGACCGCGTCATGTACCTGCGCAACTACCTCACGCAGCTGCACCGCGGCGTCTCCGAAGGCGTCCCCGTCAAGGGCTACTTCTGCTGGTCGCTCCTCGACAACTACGAGTGGGCCGACGGCTACGACAAACGCTTCGGCATCGTCTACGTCGACTTCGCCACCCAGAAGCGCACCCCCAAACTCAGCGCGCACTTCTACGAAAAAGTAATAGCCGACAACGAAGTCAAATAAACACAACGAAACCGGGTGCCCCATTCATGACAGTCTCATCGTCATGAGTGGGGTTCGCCACATTTGACCCATCACTTAGACCTTGTCATCTCGACCGAAGCGCGTAGCGCGCAGCGCGCAGCGGAGAGACCTGCAGTTGTTGATGTCACAGCTCTTTCCGTACTCCTACGCTTGCTCGCACCTGCGCAGTCGCTTAATCTAAACCGGCACCCTACTTTCGGAGCCGACATGTCCCTGCGCGAAAACGATCCCCCCGCCGAAGCCCCAGCCCTCACACGCCGTAAGTTCCTCGAGGCAGGCTCGGCCACCTTGCTCGCCGCCGCAGGCCTCTCGGCGACAGCAACAGCACAACAGCAGGCATACCGCTCGCCCGACCACCACACCGTCCCCGAGTCCCAGCCTGCGCCGCTCAACGCCCCGCTCGACGCCGAAAACCCCAACTCCGTCTTCGCCCCGCCCACCGACGCCGGCGGCCAGCCTCCCTTCAAGTACTCCTTCTCGCTCTCGCACAAGCGCCAGGAAGCCGGCGGCTGGACCCGCCAGGTCACCGTCCGCGACCTTCCCATCTCCAGAAAGATGGCGGGCGTGCAAATGCGTCTCATCGCCGGCGGCGTCCGCGAGCTCCACTGGCACGTCGGCGCCGAATGGGCCCTCATGCTCACCGGCTCCGCCCGCATCACCGCCGTCGATCAGCAAGGCCGCTCCCACGTCTCTGACGTCCACGCCGGCGACCTCTGGATCTTCCCCGGCGGCATCCCGCACTCCATCCAGGGCCTCGGCCCCGACGGCGCAGAGTTTCTCCTCGTCTTCGACGACGGCAACTTCAACGAGTTCGAAACCTTCCTCCTCACCGACTGGCTGCACCACACCCCACCCTCGGTCCTCGCCAAAAACTTTGGCGTGCCAGAGTCCACCTTCGCCAACGTCCCGCCCAAAGAGCTCTTCATCTTCGCCCGCGAGCTCCCCCGCCCGCTCGCCGAAGAGCAGAAGCAATCCGAGCAGGGAACCGGCCCCGTCCCACACAGCTTCGCCTTCCAGCCCTCGCAGATGAAGCCCACCAAAACCAATCCCGGCGGCGAGGTCCGTATCATCGACCGCAGCATCTGGCCCGCCACCAACATCGCGGCCGCACTCGTCACGCTCAAACCCGGCGGCCTCCGCGAACTCCACTGGCACCCCAACGAGGACGAGTGGCAGTACTACGTCTCCGGTACCGGCCGCATGACTGTCTTCGCCGCCGGCGCCCGCGCCCGCACCATGGACTTCACCGCCGGCGACGTCGGCTACATTGAAAAGTCTGCCCCGCACTACATCGAAAACACCGGCACCACCGACCTGGTCTTCATCGAAGTCTTCCCCACCCCCTTCTACGAAGACATCTCCCTCGCCGAGTGGCTGGCCCACACCCCCACCCGCCTCGTCGATCAGCACCTCGCCACCGGCGAATCTTTCCTAACCCAAATCTCCAAAAAGGAAGCCATCATCGTCCCGGAGTAGGCTGTTACATAGTTCGGACAGGCCCCTATCGTTATGTCCCGCAGGAAGTGTTGTCATTCGCCACTCCCTTCCACCTTTGCCATCCTTCGCCGGAGGCGGAAGATCTGCTTCTCCAGCCGCGGACTCGCGATCATCGCCACAACTCCGGAAGGGCACGGCTTCAGCCGGGCCAAAAACCCGTGCCGCAGGCCCTTCCACTCTGCCCTGAGCGTAGTTGAAGGGCCAGAGCGAAGGCGCAGCCGCAGCGACTGAATTGCCTTCCTCACCCCAGCCACTGCTGGCACCCCGTCGTATACTCTCCCCATGGCGCTCACCCTTGATCCCGCCACCGAAGCCCGCATCCAGCGCGAACTCGCCCGCGGCCACTACTCCGCTGCGGACGAGGTCATCAACCGCGCACTCGACACCCTCGAAGCTGAGCGTGCAGACCTCGCTGTCCGTCGGGCTGAGATTATCGCCGAGATAGAAGAAGGTGTCGCTCAGGCCAAACGGGGAGATGTCGTCACCGAAGACGAACTCCGCGCCCGCATGGCTGCGCGGCGTGAGGCGCATAGGAAGACCCAAGCCGCCTGATGCCACGTCCCAAATATCTTCTCGCCACGCGCGTGGCGATTCAGCTCGAAGAAATTCTCTTCTCACTCGCAGAACACTCCGGCTGGGAGCGCAGTATGGCTCTCGAAGAGAGGCTGTACAAGGCGTTCGATGACATCGGCTCGAACCCCGGTGTTGGACACCTGCGGCAAGACCTCGTATCTGACCCAATCTATTTCTACTTCTCCGAGCCCTACCAGATACTCTTTCTCCGCGACACCGATCCGATCACGATCATCGCCATCTTTCATTCATCCCGCGACGTTCGCGCCTTGATGCAGCGCGAGGAGTAGCGATTTGGCTCCCGCTTACTGTCAACCCCCGACAGCCTTACTAACCCACCTAACCCCAACAAAAAAAGCCCGATAACCCCACCAAACGAAAAGCATATTCACCCCTTCCAACCTTCTACAATTAAGAAGTAGGGGAAATCCCAGACACATCGCAGGGCCGCAGTCGGCACACGCCGCTTGCGGCCCTCGGCATTTAACCCGCCAAGGAGACCGCCATGCCCACCACTATCACCCGCCGCCTGCCGATGCACGAGCTCAACGCCCGCCGCAACCGCAAGCGAGCCATCACCCGCTTGCCCGCCCTCGCCCCATCACCGCCACCCCAGCCCACACCACCCACCGGATCCCGCCAGACCATCCCCGGCCACCTCCTCCCACCCTACAACCACCCCCAAGCCCACTAACTCCCTTTGTTTGCAAAATCATACCCGCAACCCGTTTAGAACCATCACTTACCCGCGGGATACCCCCGTAAGTGCATGATTCCATTCAACCCCTCTCCAGCAACAGGGAGGGGGGAGGGTACCACCCCCTAATCCCTAACCCCTAATCCCTAACCCCTAATCCCTAACCCCTGATCCCCAAAGGAGCTTCCCAATGCCCACCACCTTCTGCCGCCACGTCCGGTCCAACGGAGCCCGCTGCGGCTCGCCAGCTCTCTCTGGCCGAGCCCTCTGCTACCACCACATCAAGGTCGCCCGCCACCACCGCCATCTCGGCCACACTCACGACGAGGAGCCCACCATCATCCACCCCATCTCCGCCAGCGACCGCACCCAGCGCGACCCCATCCTCGCCGAGTACTTCGGCACCCCCGCCAACCCTCTCGCCCTCGACCTTCCGACGCTCGAAGACCGCGAGTCTATCCAAATCGCCCTCTCCATGATCGTCACCGCAATGGCGCAGAACCGCATCGATCCCAAACTCGCAACGGCGATGCTCTACGGTCTCCAGGTCGCCAGCTCCAACGCCAGCCATCTCTCCCACGACAGCCCGCAGAACGTCGTCCGCGACATCGTCATCGAGGACGGCCAGCAACTCGCTCTCGACGAAGACCCCATCTCACCCGACGACAACACCCTCTCGCAACTCCTCAGCCACCTTCAACAGCAACCAGCAGAACAGCCCGAACCCGAGCCTGAGCAGTCCGAGCCCGAACCGCAGCCTTAATCTCCCCATAAGGTTCCGTCCATATACTCGCAGCATGAACCTCAGGATCGTCCGTCCCGCTCTCGCCCTCGCCGTTCTCGCGTCCACTGTTGTTCCGGTGCTGGCGCACGCGCAGTACAAGATCCTCAACACCTACAAGGTCGGCGGCGACGGCGGTTGGGACTACGTCACCGCCGACTCCGCCGCGCGCCGCCTCTACATCGCGCGCTCCGGCGCACAAGGCTCAGTCTTCGTCTACAACCTCGACACCTTCGCGCAGGTCGGCACCATCGACGGCGTCAGCGGCCACGGCGCAGTCGTCGACGACAGCAACCACCACGGCTTCGTCACCTCCAAAGCTGTAACCATGTTCGACTCCGAAAGCCTCAAGGTCATCAAGACCATCGACACCGGCGGAAACCCCGATGGCTTCCTCCTCGACCCCGACGCACACCGCGTCTACATCCTCTCGCACAGCTCGCCGAACGTCATCGTGCTCGACACCAACGACGGCAACATCCTGGGCAAGATCGACCTCGGCGGCGAGCCTGAGCAGAGCCAGCTCGACGGCAAAGGCCACCTCTACATCGACCTCGAGGATAAGGACGCCATCGCCGTCGTCGACACTGCATCGCTCAAGGTCACTGGCAAGTACGACATCTCCTCCAAAGGCGGCGGCTGCGCCGGTCTCGGTATGGATGCGAAGAACGGCATTCTCTTCGCCAGCTGCCGCGACAAGCACAACATGATCATCGTGAACGCGGCTGACGGCAAGATCCTCGACGTCCTCCCTGAAGGCGTCGGCTCAGACGGAGTCGTCTTCAACCCCGCGACGATGGAAGCCTTCAGCACGCAAGGTGATGGAACGCTCACCATCGTCAAGGAGAACTCCCCAACCAGCTTTGCGGTAGAGCAGACAGTGACCACGCCGCAGCGTGCACGCACTCTCACGCTGGACACCAAGACCGGCCACATTATCACGGCCACCGCAGACTTCGGCCCCGCACCGGCGGCTCAGCCTGGCCAACGCTCACGTCCCCCGATGTTGCCTGGAACCTTCCGCATCATCGTGATCGGCAAATAACAAAAGACGTAATCGTCGTACGATAAATTCACGTCGATCCACCACAACTTTCTGACTGGATTTAGCGTCTGCTTATCTGTACTTGATGTACGAAGAACATCTTGCAAGGAGCTAGAACCCTTATGAAGAAGCAGATACTTGCTGCAACCTGTGGCATCCTCCTCTCCATCGGCGCAACCGCTGGAATGGCGCAGGTCGTTGTCCGCATCGGCCCGCCCGCACCTATCGTTGAGCGCCCCGGTCCTCCTCCGCATCCCGGCTGGGAGTGGCATCACGGCTATCACCGCTGGGACGGCGGACGTTACGTCTGGGTTCCCGGCGAATACGTTGAGCCGCATCCTGGTCATCACTGGGTAGACGGCCACTGGGATCACCGTGGCGGCGGATACGTCTGGGTCGAAGGCCACTGGCGCTAATCGCAGCTCTACTAGAACGCTGAACAGGAAGCAGTGAAAACTGCTTCCTGTTTCCTTCTCTACTCACTACTGTCTCGCCTCTCGTATCATGGCTGCATGTCACTCTCTGCAGCAGATCGCGCCCGCCGCATCAAGGTCCTCCTCTTCGACGTCGACGGCGTCCTTACTAACGGCGACATCACCATCATCCCCAACGCTGACGGAACAGCGACCGAGGTCAAGAGCTTCTCCGCACACGATGGCATGGGAACCAGCATCGCGCGTCTCGCTGGCCTCAAAGTCGGTTGGGTCACCAAGCGCAACTCGCGCGTGGTCGCCGTCCGCGCGAAGGACCTCAAGATCGACCACGTGTATCAAGGCCAGAACAACAAGCTCGAAGCCCTCACCGCCATCCTCGCAGAAGAGCAATGCACTCTCGACGAGATCGCCTACGTTGGCGACGACATCATCGACTTGCCTGTCCTCCGCAAAGTCGGCCTGGCAATCGCCACCGCGAACGCGCGCCAGCAAGTCAAGGCCATCGCACACTACACCACGCCGCTCCCCGGCGGTCAGGGCGCCGGCCGCGACGCCATCGACTTCATCCTCACCGCCAAAGGTGTCCTCGAATCCACCATCGAGCAGTACCTCGACCCCACCAGCACCGAGGCCAAATCCGCTGACATCGGCCAGGGCAACATGTAGCCTGCATGACAAACGTCAGAGTCTTTTCCTGACCGAACGCAATGTCATCGGAAGCGTCTATCGTCGAAACTCAATCTGGACATCGCTATTTCAGAGTGAGGCCTCCATGCGACCCATACTGTTCGATCTGTTGTTCGCGCTCCAGGCATTCCACGTTGTCTTCCTCTTATTGCACGACTGGATTCCGCTCGGCACCCTCAGCAACATCGCCGCCGTCCGCGCCGAGAACTCACTCAGCAAATTGCTCATCGCAACGCTCGCCAGCAGCAGCTTCTTCCTCTTCGGATTCGCGGCCAGTATCCCTCATCTCCACGGCCCTTATCCGCACTGGCTGCTTCTGTATCTATCGATCAGCTATCTGCTCCTCTTCATCGGCGAGCTCCAGGCCTGGTGGATTCCATACTTCGGGCGCATACAGCCTGAGCGCGTCGCCCGATACAAGGTGATGTTCGCCGGCACCCACTCCTTCCTTCCGGCCCGCAATGGCATCACCGTCAACACTCTGCACGTCATCCTGCACGCCACAACCGTTACCACTCTGCTGGTCCTCGCCGCGTGTTGGCAAGCCGCGGCCCCGAACATTTCCTAGGGCGAACAAACCGCGAAGCGCTACAATCTCTCATGGCCGCTTCCGCCACAGAGACCCTCACGCATCCCGCGCTCGCTTGGGCGCACCCCGTCGTGCAGGAGTGGTTCCTGACGAAGTTCGGCTCTCCGACCGAACCGCAGATCGCAGGCTGGCCCGCCATCCTGCGCGGAGACCCAACACTCATCTCCGCACCAACAGGTTCAGGCAAAACGCTCACAGCCTTCCTGGTCTGCATCGACGCGCTGCTGCGCAAGTCCATCGAAGGCCGCCTCGCTCCGCAGACGGAAGTCGTCTATGTCTCGCCGCTTAAGGCGCTCTCCAACGACGTCCAGAAGAACCTCGATCTTCCCTTGGCGGAGATTCAGCAGTTGGCTATAGCACGTGGCTATCTCTGCACGCCCATTCGCACTGGCGTCCGCACCGGCGACACGCCGACGAAAGACCGCACGGCGATGCTCAAGCATCCGCCGCACATCCTCGTCACCACTCCGGAGTCGCTCTACATCCTGCTCACCGCTGGCAAGAGCCGACAAAACCTCACTCGCGTCCGCACGCTCATCGTCGACGAGATCCACGCCATCGCCGACGACAAGCGCGGCGCGCACCTCGCTCTCTCGCTCGAACGCCTTGACGCCCTCGTCTGCGGCGAGAATCGCCTCTCGCCCGGCGCAATGCTCACCGGTCTCGCAACACCGCCGCAACGCATCGGCCTCTCAGCCACGCAAAACCCCATCGAACTCGTCGCCAACTTCCTCACCGGCGTACATCTGGGTGCCCCATCTTCGCCGACGGCTTCATCGTCGGCTAAGGTGGGTTCGCAGGAAGCTGAGGTCACACGCAAAGCCGCCACCATCATCCAGGTTGGCCAACGCCGCACGCTCGACCTCGCCATCGAAGTCCCCTCCGACGAACTCGGCTCCATCTGCTCCACCGCCATGTGGCAGGAGATCTTCGACAAGCTCGCCGCGCTCACCGAGCATCATCGCTCTACACTTGTCTTCGTCAACACGCGCAAGCTCGTCGAGAAGATCAGCTTCGAGCTCAGCCAACGTCTTGGCGAAGACGCCGTCTCCGCACACCACGGCTCACTCGCCCGCGCTCTGCGCCTCGATGCCGAACAGCGCCTCAAGCGCGGCGAGATCAAGATCCTCATCGCCACGGCTTCACTTGAACTAGGCATCGACATCGGTTCGGTCGACCTCGTCTGCCAAATCGCCACAACACGCTCCGTCGCAGTAGCGATGCAGCGCGTAGGCCGCGCCGGCCACTGGCGCGGAGCCACGCCCAAAGGCCGTTTCTTCGCCACCACGCGCGATGATCTCCTCGAGCAGTCTGCGCTCCTCCGCAAGATGACCGCCGGCGAACTCGACGTCCTCGAAGTCCCCGAGCTTCCCGTCGACGTGCTCATGCAGCAGATCGTCGCTGCCGTCGGTGCTGAAAGCTGGGACGAAACCGCGCTCTACAACGCTCTGCGCCGCGCGTACCCATTCCGCAACCTCACACCGCAACTCTATGAGCAGCTCCTCGGCCTTCTGCACAACGGCATCGAAAGCTCCCGCGGCCGCTACGGCGCGTACATCTTGCGCGACCGCGTGCAAGGCCAACTCCACGCCCGCCGCGGCGCACGCAGCATCGCTATCGGCAACGGCGGAGCCATTCCCGACACCAGCATCTTCGCCGTCATGCTCCAGCCGGAGAACGTGCAGATCGCCACCCTCGACGAGCACTTCGCCGTCGATAGCTCTCCCGGAGACGTCATCCTCCTCGGCAACACCAGCTGGCGCATCCAGCGCGTCGAAGCCGCTGGCAAGGTCCTTGTCGAAGACGCCCACGGCGCTCCGCCCAGCATCCCCTTTTGGGAGGGAGAAGCCCCACAGCGCACCAGCGTCGTCTCAGATGGAGTATCAGCTCTCCGCTCCGAAATCGACCGGCGCACACGCTCCGTCGCACCAACAGCCGTACGCCCCGCGCACCCTGAGGTCGCCGGCTGCATCACCTGGCTCAAAGAGACCTGCTATCTCTGCGACTCCGCGGCACTGCAACTCATCACCTACATCGTCGCCGGCCGCGCCGCTCTTGGCGTCGTCCCTACCAAGCAGACCATAGTCGCCGAACGCTTCTTCGACGAAGGCGGAGGCCAGCAGCTCATCCTGCACACACCCTTCGGTGGTCGCCTCAACAAAGCCTGGGGCCTCGCTCTCCGCAAACGATTCTGCCGAGGCTTCAACTTCGAGCTGCAAGCTGCGGCCACCGATAATGGCATCAACATCTCCCTCGCCGAGCAGCACAGCTTCCCGCTCGCCGACGTCTTCCACTTCCTCACCGAACAAACCGCACGCGAACTTCTCGAACAAGCATCCATCCCGTCCCCACTCTTCAAGAACCGCTGGCGCTGGGCCGCAGGCCGCAGCCTGCAACTGCTCCGCATGCAGAAGGGCAAACGCGTCGCTCCGCAGATCCAGCGCACACGCTCCGACGACCTCCTCGCCAGCGTATTCCCGCACGCCTCTGCCTGCCCCGAGACCATGACCGGCGACATCGAGATCCCCGATCACCCGCTCGTCAACGAGGTCATGAAGGACACGCTTACCGAAGCGATGGACATCGAAGGCCTGCTCGAAGTTCTTCGCGGCATCGCATCCGGCGCAATCAACTGCGTAGCCATCGACACGCCCGTGCCAAGCGTCTTCGCGCACGAACTCGTCAACGCAATGCCCTACGCCTTCCTCGATGAAGCAGGGGCAGAAGAGCGCCGCACCCGCGCTACCTCGTTACGCAGCGCCTTGCCCGACGCGGTCGCAGACGCCGCAGGTCGCATCGACCCTGCAGCCATCGCCACCGTCCGCGAACAGCTCTGGCCCGACATCCGCGACGAGCACGAACTTCACGATCTTCTTTTGCAACTCATCGCTCTGCCCGTCGACTGGCTCGCCGCGCAGTCCAGCAAGAAGAGCGACACCCGCCACTGGCCGCTCTTCTTCGAGCAGCTCGCCACGCAGAACCGCGCGCACCTTATCCCCCTCGACGGCACGCCCGCATGGATCGCCACCGAACGCCTCCCTGAAGCCAGATTGTTATGGCGAACGGCCTTCAATGATGGTCATCCTGAGCATAGCGAAGGATCTGCTTCTCAACCCGGCACAGAACCTATCGTTACGCGTGACGCCGCCACAACATCACTCACACAAGGCTGGCTGCAACTCCTTGGCCCCACCACTGCCACCGAGCTGGCAGCCATCACGCAACTCCATCCGCGCTCTCTCCATCAAGCCTTCGTCGCCATGGAGATGCAGGGCCTCGCCATGCGCGGCGTCTTCGAACAACCCAAACCCGCAGACGACGCGCCCTTCGAGATCGAGTGGTGCGAGCGCCGTATCCTCCAGCGCGTCCACCGCCTGACCCTCACCTCACTTCGCAAGCAGGTCGAGCCTGCGACACCAGCGATCTTCATGCGCTGGCTCCTCGACTGGCAGCACCTCGCCCCGAACACGCAGCTTACCGGCGAAGAAGGTGTCCTCGCTGTCCTCGAACAGCTCGACGGATTCGAAGCCCCAGCCGTCGAATGGGAGCGCAGCCTGCTTCCTGCACGCATCGCCAACTACGATCCACAATGGCTCGACAACCTCTCGCTCGCCGGCGTCATCGGCTGGGGCCGCATCTCCCCTCACCCTGCATGGTTCAGCGCAACATCCGGTACCCCGAGCCTTCAGGCTCGGGTCTCACAGCCTGTTCATGAAAAAGGGGCTTTAGCCCCGGAGGTGAAGAAGGGACCACGCCGCGTTATCCCCACCAACGCCGCGCCCATCACCTTCTACCTCCGCGACTCGTCCGACTGGCTGCATGCCGCACTCGCCGCCTGCGCCATCGACGAGTCCGTCCTCTCGCAAGCTCTTTCACCAGAAGCACAGCAGGTTCGCAGGCTACTAGCGCAGCAAGGTGCCGTCTTCCTTGCCGACATCCAACGCATCACCGGTCTCACGCGCCTGCAAACATCCACCGCCCTCTGGGAGCTCGCGACCGCGGGCCTCGCCGCTGCCGACGGCTTCGACCAGCTCCGCGCCATGATGGACCCACGCCGCAAGTCTGCCATAACAGAGCAGGGAACTGCCACCAGCCTCCGCAAACGCGCTGCCGCCCGCACCACCGCAGGCCGATGGTCACTACTCGTACAACCCAATACTCCGGGTGCCCCATCTTCGGTGACGGCTTCATCGTCACCTAAGGTGGGTTTGCAGGATTTCACCAGTTCTCAGCAGACCTCCATCGCCGACGCCAAGCAACGCGACCTCGCCCTCGACACCCACGCCCGCATCCTCCTCCGTCGCTACGGAATCCTCTTCCGTGACCTCCTCGCCCGCGAATCGAACGCCCCCAAGTGGCGCGACCTCGTTCCTATCCTGCGGCGTCTCGAAGCCCGCGGCGAAATCCGCGGCGGCCGCTTCGTCGGCGGCCCCTTCGGCGAGCAGTATGCCCTGCCCGAAGCCGCAGACTCCCTCCGCGAAGCCCGCAGACGCTACGCCGACGCGGCCAACGACGCTCCTATCGCTGTAACGGCTGCCGACCCTCTCAACCTCGTTGGCATCCTCGTGCCCGGCGACCGCGTCGCCGCAACGCCCGGCAAGCAGATACTGTTTGTCAATGGAGTTCCCCTTCAGGAAGAAGGCGTCATTAGGGTTCCACGCAAACCATCGCGTGCTCGCTCCATACTTGATGTGATCCGCGCGGATACGCTACCGCCGCGCCCCGCGCAGATGAACACCACACAGGACCTCTTCTCGTGACCGAGCCCAAAGCCCCCGTTGCCGCAACGCCAGAGCCGCTACCCGGTGAATCCCCACTCACGCCGGAGCCTCTTCGCCCTGAAGACTTCTATATGGAAGGTCTCTACATGGTCTTCACCGCCGCCTACCACCTGCGCCGCGGTTACTGCTGCAACTCAGACTGCCGCCACTGTCCATACAAATAGCGCGTTGCCTCAGGGTTGTGTGTAATACCCCTGCCGCGTCCGCGCCACCAGTCCACCCTCCGCTACCTTCACCTGTATCTGGTGGTACTCATCCGGCTTGTCGGCGGGAGGCTGGTCAAACGTGATCCGGTAGTAGCTGTCAGCATCGGCCACGCACTGCTTAAACATCCCAATCACATCGCTGGAGTTCAGCACCAGTCCACCGCTCTGCGTCGCAAGAACCTGCAGGGCAAGGTCGCCCAACTGCGCATCGCCCGGTTTCTTCAACCCGGCAACGAAGCTCTCGAAGTAAAACGCCTGACCCACGGACTCGTTCGCTCCCCAGCTATTCACGCTGTACAGTGTGATGTTGGCCTTCCGCATCTCCGTCGAATAGGTGATGACGTTCTGAAACACCTGGTTCTGTTGCTTGCTACTCATCTCCACCCGTGGGCCGGAGAGTAACGGCCACCCTGGCGACACCCATAAGACTAGCTTTCGTCCAGGGCGCTTCGCCTCCATCGCAGTCAACTCCCGCAACGCATTTAAGGAGAGCGTCAGCCGGTCGCTTGCCCCGTAGAATCCCTGGGACCTGTTGATAGTACGCAATCCGATCTCTGTCTTGTCCAGCGCATTGGCAAGCACCATGCCGTTCTTAGTGCTCTCGTTGTACAGTCGGAAATTTGTGTCCGTCAGTACGGCAAAGGTCGTAGGATACGGCAGTACCCCATCGTTGGCCCGCAGATACTTCGCAATCTGGTCACGCTGATAGCTCAGGTTGACGTAGGGAGTATTTACTGAGTCGACCACAATCACCACTTCAACCGGAGCCTCCTTGCCGGCAACCGGTGTGAACGACGAGATCGGCCGTTGTGTCTTGTTGTCCAGCAGGGTAAAGTCCTTCTCCGTCAGACTTGCCGCAGGTTGACCCTTCGTCGTGGTCACATCCACGTCGAGCTGAATCTTCTCGGCTGCCCCGCTCGTCGCTGCGGCCTGCTGTGCAAACGAGCCTCCGGTTGGAAGCAATAAATTGAAGGCGACTATAGCTGCGCTGGTGTACTTGATCACAGACATCGAACATTCTCCCGCAGACTGAGACCGGCGTGGCCTTGCGAGAGCCTCATGCCCCTGCCACGCGTCTCAACTGCCTACAACTACTAAGACGCATGAGCAGACATGCGAGACTGCACTATATTTTCAGCGGGATAAAAGTCCGTGCCGAAAGCATCGCCGCCTAATCCGGCACACTCTCGGTTCCGGCCCCCAGCGTCGGGATCATTCCCGCGCCGTGCTTCTGCAGACGAGCCGTGTTGGCCATCAGCACACGAACATCGGCATTCTTCAGCCACACCCGCATATCCGCGTCACTGTTCAGCGCCTCGCGAAGATCCAGGCCGTGCTCGGCGGCCTTCTGCAGCCACAGCTCGGTCTCTGGAATATCTCCATTGCGCGCGTACAGCCTCGCTATCTCGAAGCATAGTTTGCCGTAGTTCTGTGTCTGCAGAACATGCAGTGTCATGCCGCCGCTGTTCTGCGGGTCCATGATCCGTGGATCTAGGCGAACAGCCGTGGCAAACTCGGCCTGTGCGCTCTGCACATCGTTATTCGTGAAGTACGCCATGCCGAGGTTGGCGTGGTACACGGCCGAACTCTTGTTCAGCTTAACTGCGTGCCTGTACTCGTTGATGGCGTCGTGGTAGCGGCCTAACGAGTAGTCCGTCGCCCCCAGGTTGTTCCACGCCTGCGAGTCCTTCTTCGCCAGGTGCACACACTGCTCGAAGATCGCCCGTGCGAGCACGTCCTGCCGAAGCTCCAGCCGCACTACGCCCATCTTCTTCATCAGCGTCACTGGGTCGCCTCCGCGTCGCAGTGCATACTGATAGTAGTCGAGCGCATCTTCAGGAAAGCGCCGCGCCTGCAGGACGCCGCCAGCCATCTCCAGCTGCGCTTCGCTGGCTGTCGCCGGATCGGGCAGGTGTGGGGCAATCAGCGCCCAGTCGGCGCTCTGATGCAGCAGTTGGCGCTCCTCGGCGTCGGAGGATGCCATAGTCTGTTGGGCGGAAAGCGGTACTCGGACGACAACCGCTACGAACGATAACGAGAGAAGCAGAGCGCGAATACGCATCTTGGTCCCTCCTGTCCAGGAAGGCCACCAGTCTCCTCTTCGGGGACCAATTCGTCAAGTACGGAAATCACGGATCTTTGCCCGTACTCCGCATCCTCAGCAGCGGACTGCACTTACCGGCGCTAGCGGCCTGTCGTTGCGGGTGTTCCGGCCACAGCGGGCGTCGTCGCCGCCGGAGCCATCACACGCACCGCCATTCGCGGAAATGTAAAGCTTCCGCCCGCATCGTCAATCACGTTCACCTGGCAGATGTACGTCCCCGGCTTCAGCGTCGTCAACGGCACATCGAACTGAAACGCCACTGCGTCGCGTTGCGGATCGTTGATCATATCCGCTGTCACAGCTGGCGTCTCATACACCTTCGTGCCGCCGCTCAGAAACTCGATGCTGGTCAGCACACGCACCGGCCCGCCATCGCGCCGCACCAGCCCCGGCGACGCCGCAGGCTCAGGTGCGCCCTTCGCCTTCGCAGGGTCGTAGACCTCGTACAGGAAGTACAGGTGCTGGTCCTGTCGAAACACATGCGCCACATTCGGCACCCACTCCACGCCATCGCGTATCAGCGGGCTCTGAGGGTTCTTCGCGGCATTCGGCGTGCGCTGGCTCGCCAGCACCACGGAGCTCAGCTTCAGCGGCACCTTCTTTAGGTCCGGAACATCAATGTCGGTTTCAAAGCTGCCCATGTTGCCTGTCTGATTCTCGCGCACCACAAACTTCAGGTGATACTTGCCCGGTGCCAGCGTGTACCCCGTAGAGTATTGAATGTTCTTCCGCTTCACTTCCTGCGTTTGGTCCAGCGCCAGCTTAACCGTGTCGCGCACATTGCCCACGGTAACGCCCTGGCTGTTCTGCACCCGTCCCATGATGTCCAGACTTGCCTTGTCGCGGTCGCCATTCTTCACAAACGGAATCTGCGATCCCGGCACCAGCAGGCTCACCGGAATGTAGAGCAGGCTCTCATTCTGCTTTGTTATATTCGCGCGGAAGTACAGCGCCTGCAGATACAGCGCCACATCCGTTGCCGGCAGGTCGCTGTGCATCTGTTCGGTCAGAGCAAGCTCTCTATCTTCGGTCTTCTGATGTCCAAAGTCCGCCGGCGCATAGTACCCCGGCCTGTACTCGATCTTCACATCCTGCCGGTTCATCTTCACCGTCAGGTGCCGGTACGATCCATCCTTCTTCTGGTTGGTCGAATGGAACCCGATGATGTAGTACGCCTCCGTGTCCCTCTGCACCTGCTGAAACGCCGGCGCAAAGTCATTCGAGTCCCCAAAGAACTTGCCGCCCGTATCCGCCGCCAGCGTGCCCAGCGTCTCCTGTGACGAGTAGTTAGCTGCCAGCTGCGCCGTCGCCGCGCCGCCACTGTACGCCGAGTTCCCGCGCAAGCTGCCCTTGCTCGCATCGCCCACCGGCGGCAGCGCCTGCAACCCGCGCGAATCCACCGCATAGATCGCCATGTTCGCCTTCGCCGCTTCATTCGTTGCAGCGCGCAGGCTCGCCTGGTTCTCAATCCCGTTCCGCGTTAGTCCGCCGGAAAAATACAGCATCGACTTGCGCTGATCCACGCGCTCCAGGCTCTTCGCAATCGCACGGATCGCAAACAGCTCGCGGTCGGTGTTCAGGCTGTTGTACTCCGTGTCGTCCGCCGCAAACGCGTTGGTGTCATCGCTCGTCCCGTCGGTCGACCCCGTCGTCCCATTCGCGAATCCCGTCTCATCGTCACCGTTGTACTTCGCCAGAACCTTCAGCAGCGATGCCTTGTCGCTGGTAAAGTCCTGGTCCATGCTCAAACCAGTGGACATGCTCACCATCGCTACCAGGTCCGCCGGCTGCATCTGCTTGTTCACGTAGTTCGTCGCCGCATCCACTGCACGGTCGATGTCCTCATCCTGCATCGAGCTCAGGTCGAAGAAGAACACCATCAGCCGATGGTCGCGTAGCTGCTCCGGGCTTGCCGCAAAGTTGTGCTCCAGCATATCGGCGATACTCACCTTCCCACTCGCCGTCGCCTTCTCATTCAGCACCGCAGCTTCGTCCACGTTCTCATAATCGAAGCTCGCAATCTTCTGCGGCATCTTGTCTTCATAGATCGTAAAGTCGCTCGCCTTCAGGCCCTTTACCACCACGCCGGTCTTCTTATCGCGCACCACCACATTCGTTAGCACGATGTTGGTGTTCACCTTCAGCGTAAAGCTGCTGTCACCCGTCTGCTGAGCCTGCTGCGGCGCGCTCTGCACCTCTTGCGCAACCCCCACCATCGGGTTCAACCACCCGAGACTCATCACCATCGCCGCCGACATCACTCGCCGCATATCTACTCCCTATTTCCTACCGGCTACTCCCTGCCTTTAGAACCTGTACCGCGCCTGCACCTGCAGCGTACGCATCGCCGCCGCGCCGGTCACTTGCCCAAAGGTGCTCAGGTTCTCCGTCGTTCCGATGCCGCTGTACTGCACCGTGTTGAACACATTGCTCGCCGTTACACGAGCCTCAAACGAGTTCGTCCCCTTGAACTGCACCGTCCGCGAAAGCGACGTGCTTACCGACACCGTTCCCGGCCCTTCGATCGAATCCACAGCCGCTGTGCCAAACGTTCCGGCGGGCGCGGTGAATGCGCTTGTGTTGAAGAAGCTCTTCAGCTGTCCCGGCCCCTTTGACGACACGCTGTAGTTCCGATCCGCGCGCTGCGTATACGTATTGCCCGATCCCGCCTCAGCCTGGCTGCCTGAAAACTGCGGCGTGTAATACGTACCTGAAGCGAACGTAAACGTACCACTGATCGAGAATCCATCCAGCACCTTCGCCATCACGCCGCCCTTGTTCAGGAACTTGCGGTTCGGCCCAAACGGCAGCTCTGCCACCCAGTTGCCCGTCAGGTTGTGCCGCACATCCAGGCTGGAGTTTCCTTCCTCTCCGCGCAGGTTGAAGAAGTTCTGCATCGCCACACGCGCCGCGCCGTTGCCGACGACGGATGCATCGTCGATCGCATGGCCATACGTATACGTCGCACCCAGCGCGATGCCCTTCTGCTGCCGCTTCTGTAAGCTGATGACGAGTTGATTCGACCGCAGCGTCGCACCCGACGTCTCGAAGTCAAACGGCGCCACACCCGTTATCGTCGTACCCGTAGCAGTCCCATTCGGCGTGCCGTAGATGTCCAGATTGTCGCCATAGGTCCCGTTGTACCCAATGTTGAAAACCGTCTGCAGCGGAAGCGTCTTCTGGATGTTGAGGTTGTAGATCTGCACCATCCCCAGCCGGTAGTTTTTGTCTACCGCATAGTTGTTGGAGATCGTGTACTGTGACGAGCACCCAAACCCATTCGCCAGAGTCAGGTTGGCCGCTGTCGCAGTCCGTGTCACGGTCTGCTGGTTCTTGTTCGTATAGGTAATCGCCGTCTGCGTCGTCGTGCAACCGGAGGCAACACTGGCCGCAGTCGTCGTCGCCGTATTCGTCTGCGTCACCGCGAACGGCACCTGGTGCGACAGCGACTGCGCAAACGCGGTAAACATGCCTGTGTTGTAGTTGATGCCGTACCCACCGCGCACCACCACGTCCTTGAACGCCTTGATCTTCTGCGGTGGCCGGTACGCAAGCCCGATCCGCGGCGCAAACATCGTGCGATCCGGGTTCACCACACTTGAGTTGTACTTGCCCTCAAATGCGCTCGTCGCGCCGGGCATCACAGTATCCACAGCCGTGAAGTTCGCATTGTGGTCCAGGTTCACCAGCCGGTTGTTCTTTTCCGTATACGGCGCGAAGTACTCATAGCGCAGCCCATAGTTCAACGTCAGCCCCGCCGCGACGCGATAGTCGTCCGTAACATACCAGTCGTACACATTCTCGCGCAGATAGATTTTGTACAGTCCAGCCTGTATCGAAGTCGACTGTGGCAGCCCCAGCAGAAAGTCTGCAAACCCCGAGCCGGTAGTAACAGGATTGCTCACTGCAGAATCGCTGCTCACTTGGTCCGAGGGAGACTCCGTTGCATAGCCTGTAAAGCTGTACCGTCCCAGCGGATTGTTGCCGCCAATCTCATCGTTGTGCACGCGACGAATATCCAGCCCGTAGCGCATGTTGTGCTTCTTGTGTCGCCAGCTCACGAAGTCCGAAAAACTAATCGTTTGGTTGATCGTCTGGCTTGGTGTCTGGTTGCTGATGCCACCGTAGTTGGTAATCCCAATTGTCGCCAGTCCGTTGTAGAACCCCGGGTCGGCAAAGCCGCCCGTCTGGCTAGGAATATTCAGTCCCGACGTCGCATTCGGATTATTCGGGGTATCCGTAAAGTAATTCCGCACCTTGCTGTCCAGCCGGTTCCACGTCACGCTTGCATTGTTTGAGAGCCGCCCATAACCAATCGTGTAGCCTACGGTCACCGCATTGCCATCGCTCTCCGACGCGCCACCCAGAGGCAGAAAGATGTTGCGGAGATCACTCGCCGAGTGTGAGTAGTTGTAGCTCGCATTGATGTTCTGCCGCAGCGTTGGCTTCGTATTCGTATTGTTCTGCCCACGCCTTCCGCCACCACCACCGCCGCCAAATCTTCCCACCGGTGTGTTCGTCGCCTGGCCCAACGTCCGCACATACCGCGTATTGATCGCCACATTGTTCGATCCTGCGTTCGAGATCGTCTGATAGTTCGGCGCGGTCGGGTCCGTCGTCGTCAGGTTGGGCAGCGGATAGTAGTTCAACAGGTTCATCGCCTGCTGCGTGATGCAGGCCTGCGTCACCACTGTCGTACAAGGAACGATCGTGTTGTTCGTAAACGGCGTCCCTGTCAGCGGGTTATAGATCGTCACTGGCGTCGCTATACCATTCACCGACTGTTCAGACTCTGAAAAATTTCCGCTGCGCTCCAGCGCCGTCGGCACTCGCACCGCGCTCGGAGCAAACGCATTCAGGTTCTTCTGCCCGGTCAGGTTCAGAAATACGAACTGCTTCGTGTTCGGCTTGGTAAGCCCAGGAAGATACGGCGACCCGCCAATCGTCACGCCATAGCGGTTGGAGTACGCCGAAGGATTCGGTGTAAAGTGCGGTCCTGTATCCAGCGCATTTACCAGCCATGTCGACGCATTCAGAGCCGCGTTCGCGCCCTGATAAAACAGACTCCCATGCGGCTGAGCCGGATTGAAGTTTCGAAACGCCCCACCACCTCCTCCTCCACCGCCACGCCCACCGCGGCCGCCGCCCCCACCAAATCCGCCGCCCCCACCACCACCCGGCGCACCGCCGCCCATCAACCCACCCAGAGCACTCACAATCGCACTCGTCGGATCGCCCCCCTGCGGAATCAACCCACTCGCCCGTGCCTGCGCCACGGCATCGTCCACGCGGTTACGCAGCTCATCCTGGCTGATCCCAGCCAGCCCATTCTCCTGCGCGGTCGCATTCCCGCTCACCGCAATCGACTCATTCCCTGCATCGCCGCTATCGCCCAGCCCGCCCAGCGAGGGTAGGGAAGTCCCCGTACTGCCACCGCCAGCGCTCGCATCCGAAGCATCTAGGCTGCTCTCGCCAAGGTTCAGGCTCACCGTCCCGCGCCCGCCCGCCGTGCGCCCCGTCTGCGTCGTCGTTGCAGTAGCCGCCTGCTGCGCCGCGACACGGCTCGCCAGCTCCAACCCGAACTCCGCCTTCTTCTCCGCGACATCCGTGCCGTTTAGCAGCACCTCCTGAGTCGTCGTCGCAAACCCCGTCAGCTCTGCTTTCACCACGTAACGGCCATTCTTCGGAATCGTCATCGCATACGCGCCGTCGATGTCCGTCGATGTTGTGTACTTCTTCCCGGTCAGCGTATTGGTCGCCGTCACCGCAACACCCGGTAGCGGCACCCCACCCGGCTTGCCCGCCGTGCCCGCAACCACCGTCCCGCGAATCGTCCCACCCTGTGCCACAGCTGTGGCGGTCGCCTGAGCTGCGGCCTGCGGTGCAGCATCCTGCGCCAGCATCATCGGAGCCCACACCAGCGCCACGCCCACCACGCCCATCGCCGCCATCCGCGCCTGCTTCTGTCTCATCGCTACCGACACCTGCACGCCTCCAACCGCCGCTGACCCGTCAACGGCTACGTCATTCGTCTGTCGTCAAAGATCATCCGCACGTCCCTGCGAAACTGCAATCTGCAGTCTTCGCAAGCTCTGCTTTACTGCGGCTGTGCTGCACTCGGCGCTGCTGTACTCGGACCAGCGGCACCCGGCGCGGAG
Organism: Acidobacteriaceae bacterium; assembly: GCA_903970395.1. Taxonomy (GTDB): domain Bacteria; phylum Acidobacteriota; class Terriglobia; order Terriglobales; family Acidobacteriaceae; genus Granulicella. Next base: position 17,472 of record CAJCIM010000009.1, on the reverse strand, counting down.
TCCGTAGCTCCCGGCCTCTGCCTCCGCTGCCCTGGCGTTGCGACCACCACCTGCGTCGGCACAAACACACCTGCCTTCACGGAGCCCTGTCCCGCCACGCTATCGCCCACCTTCACATCCGCCAGCGTGATGCTCTCGGCGGCCTCTCCAGCACCGGCAGCAGCGCCATTGGCACCCGCAGCGCCGCCATTGCGTTGGCGTCCGCCAGCGCCGCCCATCGCCATCCCGGCCCCCACGCGTCCACGCCGAAACGACGTCGTCTCATCGAACCCAATCGTCTGCGAAACGCCATCGTTGCGCAACACCGTCATCTTCGCGTTGTCCATGTCGATCGCCGTCACCTTGCCCACGATATACGTCTTGCCCAGGTCGGCCTTCATCTTTGCGAGCACCGCCGCGTCGGTCGCCATAATCATCGCTGCATGCAGAGTCTTGTTCGGCGCATCCAGGTTTCCCACCGCTACCAGCCCATCGCCCACCTTCAGGTCGCTTACCTTGATTGCGCCGCCACCCTCGTTCGGCCTGCCCTTCATCACCCGCGTATTGTCAGTGGTCACCACCGTCACGGTCGCGCCGTCTTCGGTCTTTATCGTCACCGTCGCGCCCGAGACCGCCGTCACCTCGCCACCTGCGCGCTGCATCCCGGCAAACTGTCCGCCGAACTGCCCACGCTGGCCGCCCGCAGCGGTCGCGTCCTGGGCCAGCGCCATTGGAGCCGAGAAGGCCATCGCCAGCATCAACGCTCCGCACCGCATCGACTTGGTCGTCATACGTTCTTTCATCGCTAAGTCCACCTCAGCTCCGCTCCGCGTTGTTGTGACCTGCATTGAGAGACGTGTTCCAATCCGCGAAGACGCACATCCACCGTCAATTTTTCTTGCAGCGTGCTCTGTTCCACCGCACAGACACTTACACTGCAACCTATGTCGAACCCGAATGAGTCCACGCCGAAGCCGCACAGTCACCACGAGGTACACTTCGACTCCTCGGAGACTGTGCGCGACATCGTCATCGGCCTCTCCGACGGCCTCACCGTCCCCTTTGCTCTCGCCGCCGGCATCGCCGGGGCCGTCACCAACGTCGCCTCGCCCACCCATCTGGTCGTCACCGCCGGCCTTGCCGAAATCGCTGCCGGCTCCATCGCCATGGGTCTCGGCGGCTATCTCGCCTCACGCGGAGACACCGAGCACTTCGCATCTGAGCGCCGCCGCGAAGAGCACGAGGTCGTCCATCGCCCCGAAGACGAGGCCGCCGAGATCTACGAGATCTTCGAGCAGTACGGCGTCGACCACGAGGCCGCGACGCCCGTCCTGCGCTCACTCCAAGCCAACCCCAAGGCCTACGTCGACTTCATGATGCGCTTCGAGCTAGGCCTCGAAGAACCCGAACCGGGCCGCGCTCTCCGCTCCGCCGCCACCATTGCGTTCTCCTACATCGTCGGCGGCTTCGTTCCGCTCGCGTCGTACCTCATCTTTCGCGACATCAACGTCGCGCTCAAAGTATCCATTGTTGTCACACTGATCGCACTCGCCGTCTTCGGGGCCGTCAAGGGCAAGCTACTCGGCGCAGGCGTGCTCAAAAGCGCCCTCCAGACAGTCATCATCGGCGGCATCGCGGCGGCCGCAGCCTTCGGCCTGGCCCGCCTGCTCAACACCCATACCTAAGTATGGGTTTCTAAACATCGGCGCTGGCATCAGCAAAAAATTGAATCCCCAACCCCCTAACGGCGCGTATCATCCTTTGACAGCGGCCCCCTGAAACCTTGAGCACCCGTCTCGACTCCAATAGCCGAGCCGTTGAACGTAGTCGCTTGCGCCCCGTAGCAGGGGCATGTCGCCTCGGTAGAGCAACAAGGTCTTAGCGCTTCGGCATCTAACGCAGGATTGGAGTCTTTCCATGCTGACCCAGCAGTCCACCGCCGCCGCTTTGCTACACAGGTTTCGCTCCGTCCGCGCGGCTACCCTGCACTTCTGTGGCCCGCTGTCGCCAGAGGACATGATGGTGCAGTCCTGCGCCGAAGCCTCGCCTGTCAAGTGGCACCTCGCACACACCACTTGGTTCTTCGAAACCTTCATCCTCACCGAGTTCGTCGCCGGCTATCAGGCCTTCGATCCCGACTTCCGCTGGCTCTTCAACAGCTACTACAAGGCGCTCGGCGAGATGCCGGAAAAGAAGCTCCGCGCCAGCTTCTCCCGCCCTCCGCTCGATCGCATCCTCGCCTATCGCACTCACGTCGAAGCCGCCATCGAGCGTTTGCTGCAGCACACTCCCGAGGATGAGATCCTCCGCCGCGTCTCCCTCGGCCTGGAGCACGAGCAGCAGCACCTCGAGCTCGCCGCCACCGACATCAAACACGCCTTCTACACCAACCCGCTGCAGCCCTCATATCTGCCGCTGGCTCCCGGCCACAGTGTAGGCCACGCCATCGCGCCGCCGATGGAGTGGCTCCCCTTCTCGCCTGGCTATCCCGTACGCCCCGGCGTCATCGAGATCGGCGTCACCCCCGACCCACATTCGGTTAACGGCTTCGCCTTCGACAACGAGACCCCGCGCCACTCTGTCTACGTTGCGCCGTTCCGCCTCGCCTCCCGCGCCGTCACCTGCGCGGAGTACCTCACCTTCATCGACGAAGGCGGCTATGCTCATCCCGAGTTCTGGCTCTCCGAAGGCTGGGACACCGTCGAGCGCGAAGGCTGGCAGGCTCCGCTCTACTGGCGGCGCGACACCTCCAACCCATCCGGCTGGTCCATCTTCACCTTGCACGGCTGGCGCACGCTCGGCGAGCTCTCTGAGACCCCCGTCTGCCACCTCAGCTACTTCGAAGCCGATGCCTTCGCCCGCTGGTCAGGCCACCGTCTCCCCACCGAGTTCGAGTGGGAATTCGTCGCCGCCCAAACCGCCGTTCACGGCAATCTCCTCGAATCCGACGCTCTCCACCCGCGTCCCGCAGGTTCGCGCAACGGCATCCATCAGCTCTACGGCGACGTGTGGGAGTGGACGCAATCCCCCTACACCGGCTATCCCGGCTACAAACCGCTCCCCGGCGCACTCGGCGAGTACAACGGCAAGTTCATGTCCTCGCAGATGGTCCTCCGCGGCGGCTCCTGCGTCACTCCGGCCACGCACATCCGCGCCACCTATCGCAACTTCTTCCACCCGGCCACGCGCTGGCAGTTCTCCGGCCTCCGCCTCGCTCGTGACGCCGCCAGCTAACCCCGACTCATTCGCCCTTTGTTGTCATTCCCGCAGGGAATCTTCTTTTGTCTTTACCCCGCCATAAATCTTCCCCGAGGCCTCTTCGTGACCGCTGCCGCAACCGTCTCAACGCTGAACGACGCCGTCCTCTCCGCCGCGCTCACCGGCCTCAACGTCAAAGGTCAGAAGTCGCTCCCGCCCTGGCTCTTCTACGACGACCTCGGCTCCGCGCTCTTCGAGCAGATCACCGCGCTGCCGGAGTACTACCTCACCCGTACCGAGCGCGCCATCTTCGCCGAGCACGCCCACGAGATCGTCTCTGCCCTCGGCTCCGACATCACCCTCGCCGAGCTCGGCGCAGGCTCTGCCGCCAAGACCGGCATCCTCCTCCGCGCCGCTTCCGCCGCGCAGCCCAACGTGCTCTATCAACCTATCGACATCAGCGCCTCCGCGCTCGACGAAGCGGCGGCCTCCATCGCCGAACACATCCCCGGCGTCGCCATCATCCCGCAGGTTGCCAACTACATCACCGAGCGCTACACCATCACCCGCCCTGCCCACTACAAAGTAATGGCCCTCTACATCGGCTCCAGCATCGGCAACTTCTCGCCGACCGAGGCCATCTCCATCCTCTGCAACCTGCGCCACCACCTCGCCCCCGGCGACGCTCTCCTCCTCGGCGTCGATCTAGCACCCGGCCGGCATAAATCCGTCGACACCCTGCTCGCCGCCTACGACGACGCTGCCGGCACCACCGCCGCCTTCAACCAGAACATCCTCACCCGCCTCAACCGCGAGCTCGCCGCGGACTTCGACCTTTCACGCTTCGCCCACCGCGCCCGCTGGAACGCACGCGACAGCCGCATCGAGATGCACCTCGAAAGCCTCGCCGACCAGACCGTCCATATCGCTGGCAAGCGCATCGCCTTCACCCCAGGCGAGACCATCCACACCGAAAACAGCCACAAGTTCACCACCCGCGCACTCAAGACGCTGCTCACCAACGCCCGCTTCACCCCCACCCGCACCTTCACCGACGCCAACCACACCTTCGCCGTCACCCTCGCCACCGCAACGTAGACCACAACCGCCGTGGCGAAACTTGGCTCACCTGGCGAACTTTGCGGGAAACGCCTTGGCTTTACGGCTGCACTCGCAGCACCAACCCATGCATCGGCAGTCCCACCGTTGCCTTTCTGATTCCTTCTTTGCCGTTGTTTGTTCTTACCCTCTAACCTCTTCTATACTCCCCACTCTTCCCACCCGTCTTCGACAACAGCACGACCTCGCGAATCCGTATCCCCTTATCCAGCGCCTTGGTCATGTCATACACCGTCAGCGCCGCGACAGCCGCCGCCGTCATTGCCTCCATCTCTACCCCGGTTCCGGCTACAGTCGCAGCCGTTGCGCGAATCTCAACCCCACCCGCCACCACCTCCGCCTGCACATCCACAAAGCTCAGCGCCAGCGGATGACACATCGGAACCAACTCACTGGTCCGCTTCGCCGCCTGGATCCCCGCAAACCGCGCTACCTCCAGCGGATTTCCCTTAGGGTTCTGCGGCAACGCGGCCAGAACAGCGTCATTCAACTCCACAAACGCTCCAGCCACAGCCTCCCGCCGAGTAGCCGCCTTCGCGCCCACATCCACCATGTGCGCCTGCCCGCCTTCGTCAAAGTGCGACAGCTTCTCACTCATGCCTCTACCCCGCGAGCTCGTTTATGAAGAACAACGCCAGTCATGATGAAGAGCACTGGAAGAAGGATCAGCAGGATGAGTAGTCCGGGAGCTGTCCATTGAACGCCAATGATGAACATATGGTGAAGCAGTATGCTGAGCGAGAAGATCACGAAAAGCAGACCTACGCATAGACCGGCTCCAAAGCCGATCATAAGACCGCTGCGAAGAAAAAGACTGTCCCGGCGTGTGTTCACGAATTCGATCCTACCGCAGCAACACCCGCACCACATCCCCCTTCGCAAACGCATCCACCCCCAACGGCAACACACAATAACAATTCCCCCTCGCATTCGCCGCCACATCGCCCGACCCTTGCCACCCCACCAGCCGCACGGTCACTCCATCCCAGCCTCCACTCAACTCCGCCGGCAAAAACCTCATCACCTTCGCACCCCCGCGAACATCCTCCGCAAGCTTAGCCTCCACAAACACCGGCGCAACCTCCCGCCGCCCTGCCAGCGCCCGTAGCATCGGCCCCACAAACAGCGCAAAGCAAACCTGCGTCGACACAGGATTCCCCGGCAGCCCAAAAAAATACACCCAAGGGCGCTGCGCATCGAACGTTGGCAGCCGTCCAAACACCACAGGCTTACCCGGCTGAATCTTCGCCCCGGTAAATAGAAACTCCGCGCCCAGCTCCGCCAGCACATGCTCCACCAGGTCATACTTGCCCATCGAAACGCCACCCGATAGCACCAGCAGGTCGGCGGCCATCCCGCGCTCCACGCGCTCCTTCAGCTCGGCAAACGAGTCCCGCGCAATCGCCAGCCGCGCCGCTGCACCGCCCTCAGCCTTCACCAGCGCCGAGATCGCATAGCTGTTGGAGTTATAAATCTCAAACTCGCGCAAACCACTGGGCGCCCCATCTTCGCTCGACGGCTTCATCGTCGAGCTAAGGTGGGATGTACGCTCCCGTGCCTCTGCTTCTAGGTACCCCGGTCCTTCAGGGTCGGGGTACCTAGCGTCGCCGGCGGAAGGGGCTCTTGGGGTATGCTCTCCTCCAACCTCCACCAGCTCATCCCCCGTCGCTACAATCCCGACCATCGGTCGCGCAAACACGCTCACCGTCGCCGCCCCACAACTGGCCGCCACCGCAATCTCCGCCGGCCCCATCACACGCCCCACCGGCAAAAGGGAAGCGCCCATCCGAGCCTCCGCTCCACGCGGCACTACATTCTCCCCAGCCTTCAGCACCCGCCCAGCTTCAACCCGCAACATCCCATCCGTCAGCGACGTATGCTCCACCATCACCACCGCATCCGCGCCCTTCGGCATCGGAGCCCCGGTCATAATCTCCACCGCCTCACCCGCTCCCACCGCAGCTCCCGTCCATCGTTCACCCGCGCGAACTTGGCCTACCACTTTTAACGACTCACCAACATCTGTTGCTCGCACCGCAAACCCATCCCGGGTCGACCGGTCAAACGGAGGCTGATCGCGGTCGGCCACAATCGCCTTCGCCAGCACGCGCCCCGTCGCATCCAGCAGCTTCACGTCCTCCACCTTGCTCGGAGCCGCCACCCCTGCCGCCTCGCGCAGCACCACCGCCAGCGCCTCCGCAAATTCCAGCACCTGATCCGCCATCGCACAAACTCCTGTCAAGCCACGATTCGCTTCAAGTCTAACAATGCAAGCAAGATAACCCGCAACGAATTACCCCACTCAACTTGCGAGACTAAAAGTAAGCAGGAAAGCATCAGGGCCTGGTTCGCGCAGTTGGGGGATCCACTCCTAACTCCAATCTGCTGCGGATCTTAGCCCCAAGGCGGTGGAGGGGTCCCCCGCGCAAAAGAAAAAAGTCCCGGCTCATCTGAACCGGGACCCTCTGTCTTTGGTAGCGAAGAGCTACTTCTTGCCCTTCTTGTAGTTCAGGTCGATCTTCTCGCCCAGGCTCGCCAGCACCTCGCGCACGCCCTGTGCCTTCGGATCATCCGGAGCCAGCTGTAGGAACTTGTTGTACGCATCCACGCATCCCGGAGGCGCGCTCAGCTTCTGTGTCTTCTGGTCGAACGTTGACTTCGCGATCAGCACCTGGCCTTTGATCCAGTACGGGTCAGGGCTGTTCGGATCGGCTGCGATCGCCTTGTCCGCGGCGGTCAGGGCCCCATCGCTCTGGTTGCTGTTGAACAGGACCACGGCCTCGTTCTTGTAATACATCGCCGCCTTCGTGGGCTGAGCCTTCACGGCACTCTCAAACGCCGTGGCCGCATCGGCCGTCTTGCCGGAGCGTGAAAGCGCCGTGCCCATCTGGTTATAGGCTGCGGCAATCTGCTCCGGGTTCGGCTTCGCGCTCTTGGTGTCGATGTCGATCGCCTTCTGGTACGCATTCACCGCGTCGCCGTACTGCTTCAGCACGTCGTCATCGGACATCGCAGGCTTGCCGGCAGCCTTGTCCGCTGCTGCAAGGTGGTCGCCCTGCGCCAGCAGCGTATCGCCATAGGTCACCCACAGGATGCTCTGGTCAGGCTTCGCGTCCGTGGCCTGCTTCATGTTGGTCACGTCGGTGGTCACGTCGCCCTTGGTCGGCGCTGCGGCTGCCAGGTCGGCGCGCGTCTGCTTCAGCGTCGCATTCAACTGCGCAATCACCTTGTTGGCGTCGACCGTCGCAGCGTTCTTCTTCTTGAACTCTTCAATCTGCTGGCGCTGCTCCGGCGTCAGCGTCTTCATGTACTCTTCGCGAGTCATGTCGAAGTCCACTGTCTTATCGTCGCCGGCTTTGATCGTGACCGTCTGGTAATCGGCCGCGACCGCGCCCTTGAACACCTGGATCAGGTAGTCGCCAGGTGCGATCCCGGTGCCCTTGTAGTTGCCGTTGGCATCCGTGTCGAATGAGTATGGGTACTTCCGGTCCTTCGCTTCCGAGGTCTTGTCAGTGGTGAACTTCACCTGGGCGCCTACCATCGGAGCTCCCGTCGGATCGTTCACATGGCCATGAACGCTGGCCGGTGCGGGGCCCTGGGCCAGGACTGGTGCGGCAAATACGGTCGCAAACATAGCGACTGCGGCAATGAGTGTGCGCTTCAACATCGTCTTTGATTCCTTTCGAGGTTCCTCGCGTCAGCAACGTCAAACTTACATGGATTGCACCGCCTGTTTCAACCTGCTACCTGCGCTGCACGGCCTGCAATCCTTACAACCTGCCGATTTTCTATGAATCTTTACTCGCGTCGCCGCTCTCGGCCTCGCTCAGATCCTCGGCAGAACTCTGAAAATCGTCCGCCGCGTCCAGCAGTTGGCGCGCAGCCTGCTCATCCTCGGTCCGCACCTGCAGCTGTGCGGTAAACGCCACCGGAACCATGCTGTTGGCAGTCTCGCCCCGCAGATAGACCTCAATCCCGGCTGCTTCCAGGGCGCTGCGTGCTACCGCTGCCTCAATCGGCTCAGGAAATGTTGCCACCGTCACCAGTTCGTCATGCTTCGTTGCATTGCTCATGGTGCCTCGGCTGCGTTCATCCATCGGTTGGTTGTGCGCTATTTAATCTCCACCGACTGCAGGTGGAAGGTGATCGTGCCCCAGAACAGCTTGGCCTGTATCTGCACGGGCAGACGTCGCGCGTCGTCTGTGTACCACACCCAGATCGCGCCGCGGTTCTTTACGATGCCCTCATCGGCAGTCGCTTGTACTTTGATGGTCTGAAACGTCCCTGCGGGTGTCTTGATCTCTTGATGATCTTCGGCCTTCATGCCCACCGTGACGGTCCGCATCGAATCCGCCAGCGGAAAGTACATCGTCTGGCCCACCGTCATCGGCTGTGACTGCGTGTAAAAGATCGCTGCCAGCGAATCCGTCACGCACGCCGGTATGTTCGCCTCCTTGTGTGTCGCCGTGCCCTTCACAAGGTTGCGTTCATTCTGCGTCTGCTTGCCGTGCTCGTAATCAAATACCAGGTCGGTCGCGATCTTCCTCCGCCCCTCCTGGATCTGCTTATTGAACCCGGTCGAGCAGCCAGTCTTCACATCCATGCCCGACTGAAACCGGTCCACCACCGGAAACAGCATATTCACCGCGCCAATCGTGTCCGCTGTCGCCGCGATCTTCAGCACGCCCGGCGTCGTCTGGTCCAGATGAAACACCGCCACTCCGCCCTGAAACACGCGCCAGTCCACAGCGTAGGTCAGCGTCTCGTGCTGCGGATAATCAAACCCTGCAACTGGAGCCTGAAGCACGGGAATCGGCCGGGGCGGTCCCGCCGGCTTGGATACCAGCGGTCTGGTCAGGAACTGCGCGTGCACGCAGCCCGCCCACCCCAGCGCCGTCAAGATGAAGGCTACCTTCGTCGTCCAGATCCCAGCCTTCAAATGGAAGTCTCCTTGGGGTAGCAGGGCTAACCGGTGCGCCTGCCCTCGATACGATATGGACGTATCAGCCTTCAACTTTGGCTATCGCCCGCCAGTCGCAAGGCGACATAGTAGGAATAACATACATCGAATCAGCGCTTCAGCGATGCCCAGCCAACAGCATCCGCAACAGCAGCGCCGCATAAATTGCCGCAGCGCCCATGGCTGCATTGTACTCGCGATGGTGCTGGTAGCGTTCGCCGGAGAACCGCCCGCCGCCCTCGACGTCCGCAAAACGGGCCGGCGTCAGCCTCGGCAGCAGCCTCGGTACCTTCGCCGCATACGCGTCAAAGACAGGGAAGACGCCCCGCAAAAATGCCTCTTCTGAAAGGATCGTCGGCATATAGATCGCCAGGAACATCACCACCAGCAGAGCGCCCAACCACCACCGTCCAGCGGCCACCGCAAACCCAAACGCAATCGCCATCGACCCCAGGTACAGCGGGTTGCGCGTATAGGCATACGGGCCTGTCCGCGTCAGCTCGGAGTTCTTCTTCACATAACCGGCCGCATACCCACGCAGCCACAACCCTGCCAGCACCGCTGGCAGGCTCCACGCCAATGTCAACCAGGTCGGCCGTGCAAACACCAGAAACACCGCAGCCACAACAAACCCCAGCGGAACCCGTACCCGGCGCGCGATCTTCTGCCACCGGCTCTTACCTGTCTGCGTCGTCGCCGAACCTGAACCCATTCGGCTATTCTCTCAAACTCCCAGCCCGTCCACCGCCGCGACCACCTGTTCCACCGTCAGCTTCGCCAGCCCCGCATCCACCTCACCCGACCGCTTATACGTGTTCCGCGAACTCGCATCGCGCAACACAGCCTTCGGGCCCGGCCCCCACGGTCCATTGCGCACCGGGTTCGTCGGCCCAAACAGTGCCACCACAGGAACCCCCAGTATCGCCGCAAGGTGCATCGGCCCGGAGTCACCACCCACCAGCAACCGTGCCCGCCGCACCAGCGCAATCATTCCAGCGACGTTGCACACCGTAACCTCTGCCGCGCCGTCGCTGGCCGCAACCACGCCCTCGGCAAGCTCATCGTCCTTCCGTGGAGCATTCACCAGGCAGCGATACCCTCGCTCCCGCAACCGCAACGCAAGCTCGCCAAACCGCTCTACCGGCCACTGCTTGGTCGTCCACCCAGCCCGCGGGCTCAACACGCAGACTTTGTCTTCGCCAACCAGCTCTCGTGCCCACTCTTCCGCCCACTCCGTCCGCGGAATCTCAGCCGCAACCGGCTCCAGTTCCACGCCGCAAACCGCACTCAGCAGCGCCGCACCCTGTTCCACCACATGCCCGCCCTGACGTAGAAAGGTCTGTCCGTACAGCGCACTAGCCATCCGCTCGCGAGGATCGTCATACCCCGCCAGCATTCCACCGCCAGCCAGCCAACCGATCGCGCTAGACCGCAGCGTCCCCTGCATATCGACCACGGCGTCATAAAGGCCGCGCAGTCTGCGGAACTCCAGAAACGACCGCACCGTCGCCCGAGACAGCGGTGCCTGCTTCCAAGCCCGCACCGGCACCGCAAACGAAACACCAACCACGGGCCCTGGTCCATCGTCCGTCAACAGCGGCTGCCACCGCTCATCCACCACCCAGTCAATCTTCCAATCCGGCCGCACTTTGCGCAGCGCAGCCGCAGCCGGCAGAGCATGTAGCACGTCCCCCATCGCCCCAACCCGAACAATCAGCAAACGCACCATATGCCTTACAGTATCTCTACTGTCTACCCACTCCTGTCTACCCACTACTCTAAGTAATCCGCGCCTCCACAGCGCGCATCACCTCATAGGTGTTTATAAACTCAACCTCCAGCGTCACCACCATCACGCGCCCCACCGTTTCCAGGCGCGTCCGCATCTCGGGAGTCAGCTTCACCGCGTCCTTGTCTGTGGTAACAAAGCCAGTAGCGTTCAGCCGCTCACCCTGCTTCACCAGAAGCTCCATGTCGGCCATCGTATACGCATGGTGGTCGTCATAGGCCAACGTCTCCACCACACCACAGCCTTCGTCCAGCAGCATCCGTTGGAAGCTCTCCGGCCTTGCGATCCCGCAGAACGCCAGCGGCCGCAAACCCGCACCCAGCGCTCTCATTGGGGCAGGGAAGACCAGCTTCCGCCGTACCGTCCACACCGGCGTTCCGGCCCACACCAGCTCCCAGACCGTCTTGCCTGCTACCTCGAACTCGTCCTCGCGCACAATCACCGCGTCGGCTCTGGAAAGCGCCTCCAGCCCCTCGCGCAGGTTGCCCGCAGGCAGCATCGAGTCCTTCAGGTCCTCACTCGTCACCAGTACCAGGTCCAGCGTTCGCGCCAGCTGCCTATGCTGAAACCCATCATCCAGCAGGTGCAGCCCATGCCAAGTCAGGTCGGTCGAATCCTGCGCCCGTTGTCCGCACTCATAACGATTGCTGCCCACCCACACCGGCACCTTCGCGTCACGAGCAATTACCACCGGCTCATCGCCGTAGCGCTCCGCTGCTTCAGGAGAGTTCAGGTCGACCTGCTCCACATCTGACCCCTTGCGCCGGTACCCGCGCGAGAGCACATTCACCTCCCACCCGCGGTCCTTCAGCAGCTTGGCCAGCGCAATCACAACCGGTGTCTTGCCCGAGCCTCCCGCAGAGATCGCCCCTACGCTTACCACCGGCCAGCGCAGCCGCCGTGTGCTCAGAAGGCCCACGCGACGCATCCACGTCTTCACCGCCAGTACGGCGGCGTACAGCGGAACCAACGGCCAGGCCCAGGGTCTGCGTGCGCTCACTCTTGTTTACTCTCCTCGTACTTTCGCCAACAGAGCGGCTACGGTCCGTCCCGTGGCGCCCTGCTGCTGCTCAAACACCTCTTGCCCGCGCCGTCCCATCGCCTGGGCACGTGCACGGTCTTGCAGAAGTTCAGTGAATGCTTTCCTTAGCTCTACTGTATCGGACACAATGCGAATTCCATCAGCCTCCTGCATCGCACCCACAATTCCCCGAAAGTTCTGAAAGTGCGGCCCCATTACCACCGGTACACCAAACTGAGCCGGCTCCAGTGGATTATGCCCACCCCGGTCCACGAGGCTTCCCCCCACAAACGCCACATCCGCCACCCTATAGACAGCCGCCAGATCGCCAATCGTATCGAGAACAATGACGTCCGAACGACTAATTTGGGAGGGTTCCAGAAATTGTGCGAATGCGTCCTTGCCGGTCTTGCCTGCGAGAAGTTCAGTCGCTCGAAGAGTTGGGAACTCGATAGCGATTTTCCAGGCCGTTTCGAAACGTTCGGGGTGTCTCGGCGCAACGACTAGCAACGCATTCAACTCATTGCGAATGTTTTCGCCGAAGGCAGTATTCAGGTCGAACTCCTCATCATCGTTGTCGTCTCCCACCGTGGAGCCAGCTACGATGATGGGTCGCCCTTGCGCCTCACTTGTGATCAGTTCTGCGATCCTACTTTCCTTTGCCGCCCGCACATCAAACTTCAGATTCCCACTAACCTGCACACTCGCCGCATTCGCCCCCATCGCCACTAATCTTCGAGCATCTTCCTCACTCTGCGCGAGCCACAACGACAGCATCCGTAGCGCGCGTCCCCAAATCTTCCGCCCCCGCATCCCGCGCGCAAACGACCGATCGCTCACGCGAGCATTCACCACGGCCACCGGCACACCATCCTTGCGACACTCATGCAGCATCCGAGGCCAAAGCTCGCTCTCCATCAACACCAGCATCGCCGGCTGCAACGCGGTAAGGTAAGCCCGCACCGCCCACCGAAAGTCCAGCGGGTAATAAAACACCCGCTCGGCTCCAAACCGCTCCCGAGCCAGCGCCTGCCCGGTACGCGTCGTGGTCGACACCACCACGGCCCAATCCTCACCCAACGCAGCCCCCAGCTCCGCCACCAGCCGCGTCGCTGCCAGTACTTCGCCCACACTGACGGCGTGCACCCAAACGATGCGTTTTAGAGAGAGCTCTAGACCAAGCGTCTCAAGCAGCCGCTTCGGCAAGAAGCCCAACCGCTCCCCCAACCCCTCGCGATACCGCTCCGTCGTCGCCATCCGCAGCAGCCACCACGGCGAGGCAATCATCAGCCCCACCAACAGCGCCACGCTGTAAAGCATCATTCCCAAACAAGCACCTCTCGCCTCTATCCTCTATCCCCTACACTCTATCTCCTGCGTTTCAGAGGATAATGGAGCCATCATGCGCCGTCTCGCCGCCGCCCTGCTCCTCTCTGTCTCTGTCGCCTCCGCTCACGCAGAAAAAGCCCGCAAGCCCGTCCCACCCCAGCCGGCCGAGACCTACCCCATGCACCAGACAAACGGCCACGTCACTATCGCCGCCGAGCCCGGCGACATCAAGGAGCTTCGCCCCAACACCCGCCTCGACTATTTCGGCCACGACCTGCTCCCCATCCGCGTCATCGTGACCAACGACTCCGAACGCCCCCTCACCCTCGACGACGCCCGCATCCACTTCATCTCCGCCGCCAACGACAACATCCCCGCCGCCACGCTCGACGACCTCCAACGCCGCATGTTCACCCTCAAATCCGCCACCGGCAAAAAGACCCCGCTGCCCTTGGGCATTCCCATCCCCATCACCACCGGCAAGCAGAACGTCGACAAAAAGATCACCGACGACGACAACGACTTCGGCTTCCAGACCACCACGATTCAGCCGCACACCACCGTCGCCGGCTACCTCTACTACGACATATCCGACCTCGACAAACCCGCCCTCACCCACGCCACACTCGAACTCCGCAAGGTCCGCTACGCCGGCGGTGACTACTTGGAATCCTTCGAAATCCCCCTTCACCCCGCCGACCAACCCGCAGCTGCGAAGTAGTTTTGTTTGTCATTCCCGAAGGGAATCTGCGTTTGCCGTTGCTTGTCTTCCTTTGCGACCTCTGCAGGCATCTCCTTCGCGTCCTCTGCGTGAAAGCCTCTGCCGCAGCAAGCGTCGTAGACGCGAGCGTACTGGAATGTCTCGCGTATCCTGTTTGTTAGACGATGACCACCATCCGCCCCGCCACACCCGCTGACGTCCCCACCATTCTCCGCTTCATCCGCGACCTCGCCACCTACGAGCGCGAACCCGACGCCGTCCACGCCACCGAGTCCGACCTCATCCGCGACGGCTTCGGCCCCACGCCGCGCTTCTCCTGCCTCATCGCCGAGCACAACAACACTCCCGCAGGCTTCGCTCTCTACTTCACCAGCTACAGCACCTGGGAAGGCCACCACGGCCTCTACCTTGAAGACCTCTACGTCTCGCCCGAGTTCCGCAAGCTAGGCCTCGGCAAATCGCTGCTCAGCCGCGTCGCCGCCATCGCAGTCGAACAAGGCTGCCCACGCCTGGAGTGGTCCGTCCTCGACTGGAACCAGCCCTCCATCGACTTCTACCATCGCATCGGCGCCCGCAAAAAATCCGAGTGGTTCATGATGCGCCTCTCCGGCGAAAACCTCACTCAACTCGCAGCCTCGGGGGTCTAGTGTACAGAATCATTCTGGAGTGTGAAGGAGTGCCAATCAATCAGGGTGAGGAAGCCGCAGGTGGAATCACACTTGAGTTTCGAGAACATCGCCAATGGTATTCCGACGCACTCTGCACTTGGACGGGATCGACTCTGCTTTTGGAAGTCAATAGCGACGTCGATAACGATGGTTTAGGCGCTCTCGACGAGTTCTCTGACGCACTCAGCGCATACCTATCCGCCTTCGATGGCGACATCGTTATCCGAAGCGTCACCAAGACGTAACTGCATCACCGCGTATCCTAGAAAGACATGAAGAAAATTCACATCATCGGGGGCGGCCTAGCTGGCCCCGAAGCCGCACTCCAGGCCGCATCTCTCGGCTGCAAAGTCATTCTTTCGGAGATGCGCCCCCTGCGCTCCACCGAAGCGCACCAGACCTCCGACTTCGCCGAGCTCGTCTGCTCCAACTCCCTTAAATCGGAATCAGAAAACTCAGCCCCCTGGCTCCTCAAGCAGGAGATGCGCCGCGCCAACAGCTTCCTCCTCCAGGCTGCCGACGCCACCTCCGTCCCCGCCGGCCACGCTCTCGCGGTCGACCGCGCCCTCTTCTCCGAGCGCGTCGCGCAACTCATCGCGCAACACCCAAACATCGAAGTCCGCCGCGAAGAGGTCACCACCCTCAACGAGAGCGATCCCGACACCATCACCATCCTCGCCTCCGGCCCGCTCACCAGCTCTCCACTAGCCGCAGAACTCCAGCGCCTCACCGGAACCGAACAGCTCGCCTTCTACGACAGCATCTCGCCCATCGTCGACGCTGCCACCATCGACATGGACAAGGTCTACTTCGCCGCCCGCTGGGACAAAGGGACCGCCGACTACATCAACTGCCCCTTCACCAAGCCCGAGTACGAAGCCTTCATCGACGCCCTCGCCGCCGCCGAAAAGATCCAGCACAAATCTTGGGAACAAATCCCAGCACTAAACGAGTTGGGTGCCCCATCTTCGCCGACGGCTTCATCGTCGGCTAAGGTGGGTTCGCAGGATGCCAAGCCCCCCCAATACTTCGAAGGCTGTCTCCCCATCGAAGAGACCGCCCGCCGCGGCCACGACACGCTCCGCTTCGGCCCCATGAAGCCCGCCGGCCTCACCGACCCCAAGACCGGTCGCTGGCCCTACGCCTGCGTGCAGCTTCGCCAGGAAACCCTTCGCGCCGACAGCTACAACCTCGTCGGCTTCCAGAATTCCCTCAAGTACGGCGAGCAGGCGCGCATCCTTCGCATGATCCCCGGCCTTGAAAATGCAAAGTTCCTCCGCTACGGCCAGGTCCACCGCAACACCTACATCCACGCACCGTCCCTGCTCACCGAAACCCTGCAACTCAAGCAGCATCCCAACATCCTCATCGCAGGCCAGCTCTCCGGCGTCGAGGGCTACACCGAATCCATTGCCAGCGGCCTCCTCGCAGGACGCTTCGCCGCGGCCCTCGCGCGCGGCGAGCAGCCGATGCCAGCCCCTCGCCTCACCGCCAACGGCTCGCTCACGCACTACATCACCCACGCAGAGACGAAACACTTCCAACCCGCCAACATCACCTTCGACTTGTTGGTACCGCTTGAAGAAGAACTCCGCAAGAAGATCCGCGACAAGAAAGAACGCCACCGCATCCAATGCGAACGCGCCCTCGAAGCGTGGGACATATGGCTCAAAGCATAAGCTCGCGAAAGCTCTTGCCGCGTGAGTTCTATCTCCGTTCGCCGGAGATCGTCGCCCGCAACCTCCTAAGCAAGCTCATCACCGTGCGTCGCAACGGCAAACGCCTCACCGGCCGCATCCTCGAAACCGAAGCCTACCTCGGTCTCAACGACCCCGCCTCACACGCGTTCCCAGGTCTCACCGCGCGCAATGCTATGCTCTTCGGCCCGCCGGGATTCAGCTACATCTACTTCATCTATGGCATGCACTACTGCCTCAACTTCTCCTGCGAGCCCGACGGGCAAGCTGGCGGCGTCCTCATCCGCGCGCTCGAGCCCATCGAGGGCGTCGCCACCATGGAGCAGCTACGCCACCTGCCCGCCGGAGCATCGCCAAAGCTGCTCACCGGCGGCCCCGGACGCCTCTGCGAAGCCCTTGGCATCACCCGCGCCACGCACAATGACATCGACGTCACTCGCCCCCGCTCCATCCTTCAGGTACTCGACGACGGCCACCACCCCGAAGCTATACAGGTCACCCCACGCATCGGCATCCGGAAAGCTGCGGATCTCCCGCTTCGCTTCGTCGTCGGCTCATCCAAGCTTGTTCCCCGCAGACCTCGCGCTGTAGTTTGAATCCTCGACATGCTACCCTCCCCACGGAGCCAACATGCCTCTTTCGCGCGCGTTCAAACTCTTCTCGCTGCTCGCAATCTTCGCCTCCACCCTCACCGCATCCGCACAGCGCTGGCCCGAGCAAAAAGCCAACGACTGGTACGCGCAGCAACCCTGGCTCGTCGGCTCGAACTACATCCCATCCAACGCTATCAACCAGCTGGAGATGTTCCAGGCCACCACCTTCGACCCCGCCATCAACGACCGCGAGCTAGGCTACGCCGAAGGCATTGGCATGAACGTCATGCGCGTCTTCCTGCAGGACCAGCTCTGGCAACAGGACCCCGACGGCTTCAAGCAGCGCCTCGACACCTTCCTCGGCATCGCCGCCAAGCACCACATCCGCATCCTCTTCG
>CAJCIM010000008.1 GCA_903970395.1 Acidobacteriaceae bacterium | reverse complement strand
TCGACCGGCGTGGGCAAGACGGAGATCGCGCGCAGGCTGGCGAAGCTGACCAACTCGCCGTTTTTGAAGGTGGAGGCGTCGAAGTTTACCGAGGTCGGCTACGTGGGACGCGATGTCGAGAGCATGGTGCGCGACCTGGTGGAGATCGCCATCGACATGGTGCGCGAGGAGAAGCTGGAAGAGGTCGAGGACCGCGCGGAGTTCGCTGCAGAGGAGCGGCTGATTGAGTTGCTGATGCAGCAAAGCGGTGAGAGTCTGCAGCCCACCTTAGCCGACGATAAGACAGTCGGCGAAGATGCGGCACCCAAAGGCGCGGGTGATGAGCCGATTGCAGAGACCGAAAAGGCGGTCGCGATTGATGCCGTGTCCAGGGCGGTCAGTGATGCCGACCGGCAGCGTGAACGTGAGCGGCTGCTGGTGCAGTTTCGCGAGGGCAAGCTCGACGGGCGGATGGTGGAGTTGGAGACGCGCGACCGCAATCAGCCGCAGGTGGAGATCATCAGCAACATGCCTGACGACCTGGACGCCGGTGGCGCGAAGGAGATGGGCAACATCCGCGAGATGCTGGCCGGGATGTTTGGGCAGCGCACGCGGCGGCGGCCGATGAAGGTGGCCGATGCGTTCGATTACCTGGTACAGGAGGAAGAGGCTCGGCTGCTGGATATGGACCAGGTGACGCGCGTGGCGGTAGAGCGCGTGGAAGAGTCGGGGATTGTGTTTCTCGATGAGATCGACAAGATCGCCGGACGCGAGGGCGGGCATGGTCCGGACATCAGCCGCGAGGGTGTCCAGCGCGACATTCTGCCGATAGTGGAAGGCACGACGGTCAGCACGAAGTACGGCATGGTCGCGACGGACCACATTTTGTTTGTGGCTGCGGGCGCGTTCCACGTGTCCAAGCCTAGCGACCTGATTCCGGAGTTGCAGGGGCGGTTCCCGATCCGCGTAGAACTGAAGCCGTTGACGGTGGAGGACTTTTTGCGCATCCTTACGGAGCCGCGCGCGAGCCTCGTAAAGCAGGCCGTGGCGCTGCTGGAGACCGAAGGCCTGACGCTGGAGTTTTCTCCCGAAGCGCTGGAAGAGATGGCGCGGTTTGCCTTCGAGGTGAACGAGACGACGGAGAACATCGGCGCGCAGCGGCTGCACACCATCATGGAGCGCGTGCTGGATGAGATCAGCTTTGAAGCTCCGGATATTGCGAAGGCCGCCAACGAGGGGCGCACCACGGAGGATATGCCTCCTGTGGAGCTGCGCGAGGTGGAGCAGGCTGGTGAGCGAGTGATGCAGAAGGTGGTCGTCGTGGATCGTGCCTATGTGCAGAAGCAAGTGGCAAGCATCGTGAAGAATCAGGATTTGAGCCGATACATTCTGTAAGGCAGGGAATAGGGAATAGGGAATAGGGAATAGGGAGTGGCGGAGGACGCCGCTCCCTTTTTCTGTGGGGAGATCATTTTATGAACGTGTTCATTTTTAACTGGACGCGAGGAGAAATCGGCGTACTCTATTCATTGAACATGTTCAAAATAATGATTGACGAGGTGAGATCCATGAATATCGCGGTGATTTACTTCAGTTATCTGTTGATTAGCGTGGCGTTGACCGTATGGGTGGCTCGGACGCTGCATACGAATGGGCGAGTGTTTCTGGTGGATGCGTTTCATGGGAATGAGGCGCTGGCGGACTCGGTGAACCATCTGCTGGTGGTGGGGTTCTACCTGATCAACATCGGGTACATCACGCTGGCGCTGAAGACGACCGAGCCGCTGGAGACGTTGCGAGAGGCGATCGAGCTGGAGAGCACGAAGATCGGCGTGGTCCTGCTCATCCTGGGAGCGATGCATATTTTCAACATCCTGGTGTTCGCGAGGATGCGGCGTCGTGCAGTGGAAGGACCGGCTCCGGTGCAGGAGAGCCGCACGGCGTGGTTGCCAGCTGCTCCGCCGCCCACCCGGTAGAGGAGCGGCGACGTTTGGAACGGGCTTGGACGTATGCAAAGGAGATGGCGATGACGAATATGACCTTCTATGCCGGCTATCTGGCGGTGAGTCTCAGTATTACGGTGTGGGTGGGTGTGACGCTACGGCGGAATGGACGCAAGTTTCTGGTGCGTACGCTGCCCGACGACGATCTTGCCGATACGATCAACCATCTGTTGCAGGTAGGCTTCTATATGGCGAGTGTGGGATACATTGCTGCAGTGATTCGTATCTATGAGCCGTTGCGCGGTGCGCAGTCGGTGCTGGAGGTGGGGCTGCCGAAGCTGGGTAGCGTTATGCTCATCCTTGGGATTGTGCACCTGTTCAATATGCTGATTCTGGCGAGGCTCCGTCGCGGAGCAGAACGGACGACGCCGGGGCATGCAGTGCATACCCCGGCAGGCATCCTGGGAGGGCCTTACCATCTGCGCAGCTAAGAAGAGCACGAAGGAGACTGGCAAAAAGTCGGAGGAGACGCGGGCGCGGATTCTGAAGGCGGCGTTGGCGGTCTTTCGCGAGCGTGGGTTTGAACGGGCCACGATGCGGGAGATCGCCGAGGCGGCGGAGGTGGCGACGGGCGCGGCGTACTACTACTTTGACTCGAAGGATGCGCTGGTGATGGCGTTCTACGACCAGGCGCAGGCGGAGATGCGCGCCGATATCGAAGCGAAGATGACGCGGGCGAAGACTCTGGAGTCGCGCCTCAAGACCATCATTGGGGAGAAGCTGGAGTACTTTGCGCCGAACCGCAAGCTGCTGGGCGCGCTGACGGCGCATACGGACCCGGAGCATCCGCTGAGCCCGTTCAGTGTCGAGACACGGCGAATTCGCGAGGAAGACCTGGCGTTCTTTGAAGCCGCGGTACGCGACAGTGGAGTGAAGCTGCCGAAGGAGGTTGCGCCGTACCTGCCGCGTTTGCTGTGGATGTACCAGATGGGGCTGATTCTGTTCTGGGTGTATGACCGGTCGAAAGATCAGAGACGGACGGAGGCCTTGTTTGGTCAGACGCTGAAGATGCTGGTGTGGACCCTGAAGATTGCGCAGGTGCCTCTGCTGCGCCCGTTGCACAAGATGGCTGGCGAGTTGCTGCGCGTAGTGTATGAAGACGATAAGTGATGCAACGGCTACACTGCTTCGAGGCAGCACGATGAGGTTTGGGTGTGAGTGACGGCGGCGGGCGGATCCCAGGGGATAAAGCCCCTTTCTTCAAAGATGCAATGAGACCAGGGACTGAAGTCCCGGGGTACCTGAGTGCTGGCGGGGCGAAGTTGTGGGATTGGGCTGGATCGCCGCGGGCGTTGCGCTGGGCGCGTTGCCTGGTGGTTGCGCTGAGTGTGTTGTTTGTGGGGCTGTTTCTGTGGGCTGCTGTGAAGCGGATGCTGTATCCGTTTGAGGTGGAGTGGATCGAGAGCGGCATGCTGGTCTCGGTGCTGCGAATCCTGCATGGGCAGGGCCTGTATGTTGCGCCGACGCTGGACTATGTGCCGTATCTGTATACGCCGTTGTACCTGTACGTGGCCGCCGTTGTAACGAAGGTGGTGGGCACGGCGGGGCATGGTTATCTGGCGATGCGGCTGGTGTCAACGGTAGCGACGCTGGGCAGTGCGGTGGTGATCTACGCGCTGGTGAAGCTGGAGACGGAGCGGCGCGTGGCTGCGATTGCGGCAGCGGGGCTCTACATGGCGTGTTATGCGGTGGTCGATGGGTTCTATGACATCGGCCGCGTGGACTCGCTGTTTGTGCTGCTGTTGTTGCTCGCTTTGCTGCTGCAGCGCAGGGGCTATCCGGTGGTGGCGGCGCTGGTGTGGGTGCTGGCCTTCCAGACCAAGCAGACTGTTCTGCCGCTGGCGGTCCTGATCCTGCTGGCGGAGTGGCAGCGTCCGCGGAGGATGGTTGCTGCGATTGCGACGTTTGCCGTGGTGGCTGCGGCGAGCGTGGTGTGGATGAACCATGCGACGGGCGGATGGTATGGGTTCTACATCTTTGGCGTAGCGCGTGGGCTGCCGCTGGTGTTGCGGCAGGCGGTGTTGTATGTACCACTGCTGGTTGTGGGCCCGATGGCTGCGGCGTGGGCGGTGATTGTGACGGCTGCCATCGTTGCGCGTGTGCGGTTGGAGCGCGTGATGTTCTACCTGGTTGTGTCGGTCGCGTTGCTGGGCGGGGTGTGGTTTGTGGAGGCGCATAAGGGGGCCTCCGGGAACTCGCTGATGCCGGTGTATGCGTGGATCGCGGTGCTGTTTGGGGTGTCGCTGGCGAGGCTGCTGGAGCTTGCGGAGGAGAGCGGCTCGCCACGGTTGGCGCTGGCCGTGCTGCTGGCTGCGGCGGTGCAGCTGGTGGCGATGATCTACAACCCCGGCAGATTTGTGCCGCCGCCGGATGCGGTGGATCGGTCGCAGCAGTTTGTCGATCGGTTGCGCGCTTTGCCCGGCGATGTGTATGTGCTGAACCACAGCTACGACGCTGTGCTGGCAGGCAAGCAGCCCCTTGCCGAGGGCGAGGCTCTGGGCGCGGTGCTGGATGCGAAGCTCGGTAGCACGAGCGAGGCCTTGCGCACGCAGTTCGATGCGGCGATTGCGGAACATCGTTACTCCGCCGTGGTCGTGGACAGGCATGAGCCTATGGGTGCGGACTGGAAGTTCGGGGTTGCGTACCCGCTGGAGATCTCGTCCGGGTTGGAGAACTACCGGTATCTGACGTCGCAGCCGCAGTGGTTTCTGCTGCCGTGCGATGCAGACGCCGCGCTCGTGCAGACCGTGACGCGTGAGGACAGTGTGGAGTCGCGGACGGGGTGCGGAGCGGTGGGGCGATGAGGGTTTATTTGGATTCGCGCGTGTTGAGCCGTCTTGATGATGACAAGTTGTAGCCGCGCATTCTGGCAGAGGTTGAGGCGATCGCGGCGATCCTGGACTTGGTTGCGGAAGGCGCTATCAATTGGATTTCGAGTTCTGTGCTGGAGTTGGAGGTCCGCAGAGATCCCGATGGCAGAAAGCGAGAGGACGTGCTCGCGTTGCTTCTTCATTCAAGTGAGCGAGCAATGCCAACGCCGGTGTCTTTCGACCGCGCGCAGAAATTACAGGGAATCGGATATGGTGCTATCGACGCATGGCATCTAGCTTTGGCAGAGCAAGCAGGAGTCGATGTATTGCTGACTACCGATGACCGGTTTCTGCGCATAGCAAGCCGAGGAATCGGAAAACCGACCGTAGAACTGGCGAACCCGCTAGACTGGCGGCAACGGGGGCGGCCATGAGCGCAGTCCAGAATATGACAGACGAGCAGTTAGAACAACATGCGGCGGAGATACTGCACCGCGAGCTTGGGCTTGCAGGCATGGTCCGTCTGATGAAGCTTCGCATGGGTAGTGGCGACTATACCCGCGACCGCCACCAGTGGCTCGATGGAATCACGGTAGACGATATCGCGAAGGAACCTGGGATTCAGGAAGATCGCTAGCGCTAGCTACAAGATAACAAGAGCCGACATCCATGGATGTCGGCTCTTTGCTTGGGTGGCTGTGAGGATTTACGCTGCGACGTTGAGTTCCGCGACGCGCTTGGCGAGCAGCTTTTCGAGGTCTTCGAGCGCCTTGGAGAAGCCGTCGATACCCTCCTGCAGCTTGTCCTTGGCCATGCGGTTCTTTTCGTGCATTGCGTCGAAGGTGGCCTTGTCCATGGGGATCTTGTCGATGTTCATGGCGGCGGCTTTGCTGGCGTCGAGCTTCAGTGCGAGCGCGCCTTCGGTGTTCTGCAGCTCGTGCAGCAACTTGGGTGCGATGGTGAGCAGATCGCTGCCGGCGAGCTCAATGATCTCACCGATGTTGCGGAAGCTGGCGCCCATCACCTGTGTCTTGTAACCAAACTTTTTGTAGTAGTAGAAGATCTCGGTGACGGACTCGACGCCGGGGTCTTCTGCGCCGACGTAGTCCTTGCCGGTGTCCTTCTTGTACCAGTCGAGGATGCGGCCGACGAAGGGCGAGATCAGCGTGACCTTGGCCTCAGCGCAGGCGATGGCCTGGTGCAGGCCGAAGAGCAGCGTGAGGTTGCAGTGGATGCCTTCCTTCTCGAGGATCTCGGCGGCCTTGATGCCCTCCCATGTGGAGGCGATTTTGACCAGGACGTGATCGTTGGTGATGCCGGCGGCGTTGTACTGGGCGATGATGTCGCGGGCGGCGGCGAGGGTGCCTTCGGTGTCGAAGCTGAGGCGCGCATCGACCTCGGTGGAGACGCGGCCGGGGACGATCTCCAGGATCTTCTTGCCGAACGCGACGGCGAGCGACTTGAAGGCGTCGGCGGCAACCTGCTCATCGGTGGCCTTGTCGCCTACGCGTTCGCGGGCAGCCTTCAGGCAGTCATCCACGATGGACTGGTACTCGGGCATCTGCGCGGCAGCGGCGATCAGCGACGGGTTGGTGGTCGCGTCGGTGGGCTTGTACTGCTTGATGGCGTTGATGTCGCCGGTGTCTGAGACGACGGTGGTGAACGACTTGAGCTGATCGAGAAGATTGGCCATTGGAGGCTCCTGAACGTTGTTGGTGGAGGATGCGGGCCCGACGCGCTGGCGACGGACAATTCGCGACCTCATCATTATAGTCCGCGGCAGCAAACATTTGATTGGATGCGGTCAGACAGCGGGCGGTGTCTTGGATCGATCGTGCATCCAAGATTACAGCGGCGCGAATCCGCTGGATCTTTCAAAAAGAACGGGGAACGAAGATGTCCGAAGGCAAGCACCCTGACCACCATCACGCCCAGGCGGGGCCGGTGATGCCCCATAAACAGCAGGAGCCCTACTGGAAGCGTGCGCACAAGGACTGGCGGTTCTGGGTCGGAGCGGTAGCGATCGCCATTGCGATTGCGGTGTATGTATTAACCCTGGACTTGTCGACGGTGCCGCACCGCTGAGCTACAATTTCGGCCTGATCGAGGATCTCCTGCGATGGCCCTGAAGATCACTGCGTCGATAGCCGGTGACGCCTGCGTGCTGCACTGCGACGGCAGGATTACGCTCGGAGAGGGTGCTGTCTCGCTGAGAGACGCTACCCGGGACGCACTGCGAGACGGCGCAAAGCTGCTTGTGCTGGAGCTTGGCGGTGTGGACTACATCGACAGCTCGGGCATTGGGGAGCTGGTCTCTGTGTATACGGTGGCGCGAAACTCCGGGGCGAATTTGGTCCTGGTCGACGTGACGAAGCGGGTGAAGGACCTGTTGCAGATCACCAAGCTGTACACGGTTTTTTCGGTCTTCGACAGCGTGGAGGCTGCGCTGGCGTCGGCATCGGAGGCGAAGCCATGAAGCCTGGGGGCGCCGTGTCGCGGGATATTCATCATCGTGTGGCGCGGGCACTGCGCCTGGCGCTATTGGTGGTGACGCTGTGCCTGGTTCTTGGCGTGGTGGTTGCGCTGGTGGTGAAGGTGCCGGGTTGGGAACGCGCCATCAATGCTCTGCCGGAGATGAAAGACCGGATTGCCGCGCAGAATGCCGTGCTACAGACCATGCTGCAGTTTGTGGGTGGAGCGGTGGTGCTGACCGGGCTCTACTTCACCTCGCGGACGCTGTATGTGTCTCAGCAGGGACAGATTACGGGGCGATTCAACGACGCGATTGAACACCTGGGTGGGGCGTCGCTGGCGGTGCGGCTGGGAGGCATCTATGCGCTAGCCAGGATCGCGGCAGACTCAGCGCGGGACGCCGCGACCATCGTTGAGATCTTTTCGGCGTACCTGCGAGATGCAACAGCGACTGCGCCAGCAGGCCCTGTGCCGGGAGCGAGCAGCCCCGCTGCGGATGTGCGTGCTGTGCTGATGCTCCTGGGAACGGCGGAGTGGGCCCGGGTTGCGACGATCGACCTGCGTGGGTGCCGCTTTGCCGGGTTGATGACGGATGCTCTGGATCTGCGCGGTGCGTTGTTGGACGAGACGGTGTTTCGGGAGTGCCGCATGCCGGGGTCGGCGTTCGATGGAGCCAGCCTGGTGGCGACCGACTTCAGCGAGGCCTACCTGCGCGAGTGCAGCTTTCGTGGCTGCGATGCGAAGGTCGCGAACTTTGCCGGCGCGACGCTGCGGCACGCAGACTTTGCGAGTGCGAATGTGTTTGGAGCGAAGTTCGAGCAAGCGAGCCTGATTGGGGCGAGCTTCGACGGGGCGAATGGTGGAATACGCCAGCAGTTTGAAGGAACGATTCTGGATGAAACGACGAAGCTGCCGGTGTTCGAAGCGGTCTAGGAACTCTTGTGGGTCTTGACGAGGCTCTTGTAGAGGTCGATGGTCTGCTGCGCGATGGCTGTCCAGGAGAAGTGCTCTTCTACGCGCTTGCGACCTGCCTCACCCATGGCTTTGGCCTTTGCGGGGTCTTTCAACAGCTCCGTGATGCGGCTGGCGAGATCCTGCGAAAACTTCTGTGGGTTGGTAGGGAAGCTCGTCGTCGGGTCGGCTTCGAACTCGACCAGATGGCCGGTGGGGGTCTTGTCACCGGGGTTGGACTCGTCGATGACCACCTCAAGGATGCCTCCGGTGGCCGAGGCGACGACCGGGGCCTTGCAGGCCATGGCTTCCAGGTTGATGATGCCGAAGGGTTCGTAGACCGAGGGGCAGCAGAAGACGGCGCAGTGGCTGTAGAGCTGGATAGCCTCCTGCTTGGAGACCATCTGCTCGATCCAGACGATGTTGTGGCCGCGTCCGGAGGGATCGCCTGTTGCGGCGGCGTGGCCCGGAGGGTTGTTCACATTGTCGGAGTCGACGGTGGAGGCTGGCGGCTTGGTGCCGGGCGCGGGCGCATCGTCGTGCAGAGCGGCGGAGACGTCCACGTTGGTCAGCGCCTGCACCTTGTCGCGCATCTCGGCTGCGATCTCCGGCGTGTCCGGTGCTCCGGCGCAGAGGACAACTTGTGTGCCGGGCGGTAGGTGAGGGATGGCATCGACGAGATGGGTGACGCCTTTCTGACGAGTGATGCGGCCGACGAAGAGGACGTAGGGTTTGGACTTGTCGACGCCGTACTTGTCCAGAGCATCCTTCGCGTCGGTGTATTGATACTGGTCAAGGTCGATGCCGTTGTAGATGACGTGAATCTTCTTTTCGTCGACGTCGGGGTAGGCCTTCTTAATGTCTGCCTTGGTGCCGTTGGAGACGGCGATGATGGCGTCGGCTTCGAGGATGGCGGTGCGCTCCATCCAGCTGCTGAGAGCGTATCCGGAGCCGAGCTGCTCGGCCTTCCAGGCGCGCAGCGGCTCCAGTGAGTGCGTGGTCAGCACGAAGGGGATGTTGTAGAGCGTCTTGGCGAGGAAGCCGGCCATCGAGACGTACCAGGTGTGGGTGTGGATGACGTCGAGCTTTTCGAGATGCAGCTGCTGCAGCAGGTTGAGCGAGAGGGCTTCGAGCGCGCCCTTGAACTTGGCCTGCGTGCCGTTTGAGATCATGGGCCACGGCTGGTTGAAGTAGACGTGCAGATTGGGGTTGTGCGGGAGTTCGGGGTCGTGGAGGGAGTCTGCGGGCGGGACCTCGCCCCAGGCGTGGACTTCGACCTCGATGAACCTGGCGAGCTCGCGCGATAGGTATTCGACGTGGACCCCGGCGCCGCCGTAGACGTAAGGGGGATACTCGCGGGTCATCAGGCCTACACGCATGGTTGGAACTCCTTCTCCTGCTTGGATGCAGCGCAGGGATGAGGATAACCGAGACGGCGAGCGACGGGAAAAGCTCTCCCGCCAAGGACGCAAAGTGAGCGGAGTTTCGCCACGGCGGCTGTGGGTCGTTTACAACTGTTGGCATGGTCAAAGTGAATGTGGGTGTGTTGCCGGCGCTGATGCTGGGCGCGGTGTACGGTTGGGCAACAAGGGATCAAGCCAGTTCCGGCGGCAAAGGCCACTGTAGCGGGCGCAAAGCTTACGGCGATCTACAAGGCGGATGACGTGTGGCGACGCGCGCAGGTGGGCAGCGTCTCGGCTGAGGATGAAGCGCGACACCTTGGGCCCAGAGCATCTGGAGCATGTGGACCCGGCGACGCAGGGGAAGGAGCTTGCGCACTGGGAGAGAGTGCTGGCTGAGCTGCGCAGGGTGCGGGTTCCGGATGAGGGTAGCTACCGAGCCATGCTACCGCTGATGTTAATTGCCGGGTTTGGCGGCAGTGCTGGCCCCGGGTGTTGCCGCAGGTGCTGGCGTTGGCGGCTTCGCAGGATCAACGTACGGTGGCGGCGGTGGGACGTTCTCTGCGCGCAGGGCGTCGTCGATGATCTGGTAGATGAAGCTTATGGGTACTGCGCCGTCGATCTTGGCGCCGTTGATGAACAGCGAGGGCGTGGAGTCGACGCCGAGCGAGGTGCCGAGCTTCCGGCTCACCTCGATTGAGGAGGTGTCCTGCTTCTTGATGCATGCGTCAAGCGCCGTGGCGTCAACGTGCTGCGCTGCACCCTGGTCCCGGGTGATCTGATCGAGTTGGTCGGAGGCGCGGGGCAACGTCTTTTCGGCCTTGGCGTCCTTGGGGTCGACGCCGATCTCGGAGGAGTGTGCGTGGATGTAGTCCACCGCGCTCCAGTAGCCGGTCGGCGAGGCGGTTGCGAGGCAGTTCACATCCACTGCAGCGCGCATCGCCCAGGGGTGCTGTTCGAGCGGAAAATCCTTGTAGACGATGTGGACCTTGTCGCCATAGCGTGCAGTGATGGCCGGGAAGATGGACTCATGCAGGCGTGCGCAGTAGGGGCATTCCAGGTCGTCGAAGCCGACGATCAGCACAGGAGCGGTGAGCGGGCCGCCGCGTGCGGGGCGTCCATCGGCGGAGACCAGGGAGCGCGGGTCGGCGGAGATGTCGAACTTGTTGAACTGGGCCAGCGTCTTGCCGTCGGAAGAGAGCAGGAAGTTGATCGGCTTCGAGACTTTGCCTTCATTGGAGAAGGTGACGGTGAGGCTCTCGTAGCCGGGCAGCTCGGAGGCCTTGGGTACGCTGATCTGCACAGCGGAGTCCGGCGGAAGATTGGCCTTCTGGCGCAGCAGTACCTCAACGCGGCGAGCGGTGGCTGGTGCCAGCGGCTGGCCGGGCACGATGCTGGCCGTCTGTGCGTGGCAACCAAGGCTGGCAAACGCGGCGGTAAGAACGAGAGAGGGGAGACTGCGAAGATTCAGCACAATGCTTTGATTATCGCAGAGGGGAAAGGTAAGCAGAAGGCGGAGGAGTAGAGGAGAAGAGTTTCATACCTCTAGCTATCTACTCCTCTACTTCTCTGCCTTTAGAACAGCGCTTCGGCGCGGCGCAGGTTGCCGGCGGAGCCGATGTTAGCGAGCGTGAAGTTGAAGCGGTAGGCGCTCTCGTCGCGGATGGGGCCCAGGTTGTACTGGCGGTATTCGAGTGAGAGGCCGCAGCAGTTCCAGTTGTAGCCGGTCTGGATGGTGATGTACTGCGAGTTGCCGGCGTTGAGGTCGATGCCCGCGCCGCCAGCGGCTGACAGACCGGGCCGTGTCGGCGAGCCGTAGCCAAGCAGCACGCGCATCTGCGAGAAGTTGGAGGTTGGCGAACTGGTGACGTTGGTGACGGTGTTGGTCACACCGCTGATGTTCTCGGTGTAAAAGCGCCCCGGTGCGTTGAGCCGTGCATAGGAGAAGCCGCCGAACCAATTATTTTCATGCACGTCGAGGAAGATATTGGAGCTGTTGAACTTTTTGGCGCCGGTGTCGTAGTCGAAGTCCCACTCGATATCCGCGTGGCCGCTGGTGCGGAAGCGCATACGCGAGATCACCGGTGAGATGGCACGCGCCTCTGTAAGAAAGGCGATGCCGGAGAGGTCGAGGGTGGTGTCGAAGATGTTGCGGCGTTGATTGATGACCGCGCCGCCGAAGTCCTGGGCAAAGAAGGTTTTCTGCGCGAGTTCCCAGGTAAACCACTCCTGTTGCGGTGCAGGGCCTGTGGGTGCGCAGGGATCTGCGTGCTTAGCGTGGGTGCGGGTAGGTTGGTCGGGCGCGGCGGTATCGGCCATGGGGATGCCGTTGGCGTCGGTGGTGGCGCGCGGGGCCTCTTCTTCCGGCCCGGCTGAGGCAGAGGATGAGGGACAGCCAGGACGGGGCTTCTGCTTCTTCGGGCGGAAGTAGAGGTGCTGCACCACGCCGTAGCGCAGCTCGTCGGTATCGCTCACCAGATCCTTATCGTCGAAACGGAGCACGTTGAGGAAGTTGTCGACGCCATGCACGTTGCGGTAGGTGATCTCCGGTTCGATGGTGTGGCGCACCTGCTCGCCGAACAGCCACTTCCAGCGCTCAGGCACCGTGAACGTGCGTTCGATGGCTGGCGGACGAATATCCACGCTCAGCTCGAAGTCGGCGCGGTTGAGCGCCTTGCCCAGCAGAATTGGCGTGGCGTTTGGCCCATAGGGGGCCTTGCGAGAGTCCGTATAGGCGGTCTCGCGTACGGCGGCGCTGGCCAGTACGTGCCAGTCGCCAAGGCGCAGTGGCAGCGATATCTCCGGTCGTACATCAATACGGCCTGTCATCGCGGAGACGAAGTTCGGCTGCACACGCTTCAGACCGGCGCCGGAGGCGCTGATGTTGTAGAAGAACGGTGTCCCGGGGATGCGGCGGTCGACGCCGGTAAAGTCCAGCGAGGGTGCGTGGAAGATCTTGACGATTTCACCCGCGTGGTCGGCTACGGGCACCACCTTCTGGCCCTCGTATCGGTCGATGCGCAGGTCGGTGGCGAACCCGTCGTTCTCGTGGGTAAGGAAGAGTGTGGAGGTGATGTCGGAGCTGACGGCCTGGTTGAAGTTCTCTGTGAAGGCCTCGCGATAGATGTAGGAGCTGAGATACTCGCCGTCGGCCACAACGCGGGTTGTGGGGTCGAAACGATAGCGGAAGGCCAGGGTGAGGTC
>CAJCIM010000007.1 GCA_903970395.1 Acidobacteriaceae bacterium | reverse complement strand
TATTTGTACTTTGAGAACGAGGCGGCGGCGTAGGGGGTATCACTGCGGAGGCGGTGGCTTTAGCGGTGTGGGCGTCGCGTTGGGGATGTCTTCGCCGTTGTAGTGGATGGTGACGTTGGTGTGGAAGCGCTTGTAGTCGGTGTAGCGGACGACAGTTTTGACGTGGACGTCCTGTGAGAGCGCGCCGTGTTGCGCGGCGAAGTGCAGGATGCCTTCGGCCTTGGTGTAAGTGGGGAACCAGTACTTGCCGTCGATCTGCTGGTAGTAGGTGGTGTAGGGCGGTGAGAGGTCCTCGTGGCCGACACGCGTGTCCTGCGGGACGGTGAGGCCGTTGATGAGGACGATTTCGTTGTCCTGTGTGTCGACCCAGACTTTGCCCTGGAAGTAGCGCTGGCCTTTGACGAGGGTTTTGGGGGCGCAGTCAAAGACGTAGGTGTCGAGATCGTCGACGTGCTGGCGGCCGAGGTAGGTGAGGTTGTACTGGGGGATCTCGGGAGCGGTGAGAACGAAGGGCAGCTTCTTTTCGATGTCCTTGAAGTCGTTCTCGGTCATGATGACCTTTTCGATGGTGTTCTGCGGAGCGAAGGTGACGTGCTCGAGGCGGTGGCCGGCGTTGTCCATGGAGATGTCGGTGATCTGGTGGTACTCGCCGTCGGGGCGGCCGGTGTCGTCGGAGATGGTGTTGAACTTGACGTCCTGGGTGAAGACGTAGTCCAGGCGCGCGGCGGCGAAGGCGGACTCCTGCTGGCCCATCTTTTCGATGATCTGCGGGACGGTGATGCCTTCGGGGGGCGTGGGGTCGAGGGGACCGAAGCCCTGGGCGAGGGCTGGTGTGGTGAGGAGAGCGAGGGTAAGGAGAAGCCTAGTCATGGGTGAGTTGAAGTCCGTGCATCCCACCTTAGCGACGAGGAAGCCGTCGCGAAGATGGGGCACCCAGCATGTGGGTGCGGTCTTCAACAGGATAGACGGGTTTGGGCGGGAATTGGTTGAGTCGCATCCTGAGGCAAGCGGCGTAGACTGCGGGGTATGGCTTTTGGACGGGCAAAGAAGGATCGGGCTCCGCTGGATGTGGCGGGATTGCTGGAGTATGCGGTGAAGTCGCTGGGGTCGCGGATGAAGAGCGAGCGTGACCTGCGGCGTTTGATGCAGGACCGCGCGGAGCCGGGTGAGGATGGGCGGGCGGCGATCGATGCCGTGATGATCAAGCTGAAGGAGTATGGCTACCTGAGCGATGAGCGCTTTGCGGCCGACTACACACGGCTGCGGCAGGAGAACGAGAAGTTCGGCAAGCGGCGCGTGCAGCAGGGGTTGATGCAGAAGGGGATCGGCGGGGAGACAGCGAGCGCAGCGCTGACGGCGGCGTATGAGGATGTCGATGAGGTCGCGCTGGCGAAGGCGTATGTGGAACGCAAGCGGATGAAGAAGCCGGAGGATGACAAAGAGACGGCGCGGGCGATGCGTCGGCTGATGGCGGCGGGGTTTTCTACGAAGACGGTTTGGAAGGTGTTGAGAGGGTGGGGTGCGGAGGTGGAGGAGGTGGATGTGGATGGGGCAGAGGAGTAAAGGAGTAAAGGAGTAAAGGAGTAGTGCGTAAGGAGTAAGGAGTAGTGAAAAGCGCGGATGTGCAGCGGGTGGTTGGGATTGATTGGTCGGGGAGGGTGGATGCGGCGGGACAGCGGCGGCATATCTGGGCTGGGGTGTGGACCGAAGGGGAGCGCGTACGGTTGGAGAGTGGGCGCACACGGGCGGAGATTGCGGAGTGGTTGATTGGGCTGGCGAAGGAGACTCCGAGGATGGTGGTGGGGTTTGATTTCTGCTTTGGGTTTCCGGCCTGGTTTGTGAGTGGGGAGCATGGGGTGGCGAGTGCTCCGGAGTTTTGGGCGCTGGTGGAGCGTGAGGGGCACGTGGAGCAGTGGCTTTCGCCGGGTGGCGTAGATGCGCGGTTTTGGGGGAAGCCACATAAGAGACCGGAGGAGTTTTCGGGGGAGAAGCTGCATCGGATGCTGCGGGCGACGGACATTGATTGCAAGCTTGCGGCGCTGATTCCTGAGGCGGAGCGGCAGGCGCGTGTGAAGGGGATTGCGCCGAAGAGTGTGTTTCAGATTGGTGGGGCGGGGAGCGTGGGGACGGCTTCGTTGCGTGGGTTTGCGGTGTTGTTGAAGCTGCGTGCGGCAGGGTTCAGGGTGTGGCCGTTTGATGTGCCTGCGCTCGGTTTGAAGAAGCCGTCTCCGCTGGTGGTGGAGATCTATACGCGGCTGAATACGGGCGCGGTGCGGAAGTCGAGTGCAGCGGCGCGTGCGGCGTATCTGGTGAAGAAGCGTAGCGAGAGTGCGGAGTATCGTGCTCTGTCGCGCAATGTGATGGAGAAGGCGAAGGGGAGTGAGGATGCGTTCGATGCTCTGGTGACGATGATGGTGATGGCGGAGCGGCGGGCGGAGTTTGTGTCGTTGCCGAAGCCGCGCGAGCCGCTGCATGTGGTGGAGGGGTGGACGTGGGCACCGGGGGGTTGAGGAAAGCAACCTCGGGGCTGAAGCCCCTTTTTATAGAGGGTGCTATGAGACCCGACGTTGAAGCGTCGGGGTACTGATCGGTGGTCAGGCGAGGAGGTTGAGGGCGGGGAGTGGTGGGAGGGTGTTGGTTTTTGCGGCGAGCGTGCGGAAGAGTTCGATGGAGCGGAGGCAGTCGGGGTCGAGGGTGTAGTGGATATTTTGGGTGAGGTAGGTGCGGATGGTCGACGCGGGGATGGAGATGCGTGGGGTCCACTCGGTGACTAGGGTTTCGATGTTGGCGATGCCGGCGTCGCGGCTGGCGATGAGGTCGTTGATGAGTTGTGTGGTGGGGAAGCTCGTTAGGGCTTCGGGGCGGACGGCCCAGACCGCGGCGACCCAGGGTAGGCCGGTGAGTTCGCGCCAGAGCGTTGCAAGATCGAGCCAGAGGAGGTCGGGGTAGGCTTCATCGATGGAGACGTGATGCTCGCGGGCGAGGAGTGCGGGGTCGCCGATGAGGAGGGCTGCATCGTTGACGGCGAGCATGGGGATTGGGTCTGCGGGGTGTTCTACGAAGATGGGACGTGTGTGGTGGAAGTGCTCGAAGAGGATGTGGGCGTAGGCCTGTGAGCTGCGGCTGGCGGTGTCGGCGGCGAGGGTGCGGACGTGGGTGAGGGCTTCATCACGGGATAGGCCTTGGGGATTTTTGACGAGGAGGAGGATGCTGCGAACTTCATGAAGGGAGGCTATGGTGCAACCGGGGACGATGGCGAGTTGCGGCGTCAGCGAGGCGATGGGGATGAGGCCGAGGTCGGCGGTGCCTGCGTGCAGCTGCTCGGCGCAGGCGGAGGGCAACGTGTAGTTGACGTCGTAGCGCGTGCGGAGGTCGGTCGCTGTGGGTTCGTGCTCGAAGTTGTAGAGCAGAGGGGCGGGGTTGAGGAACGAGATGGCGGCGACACGAAGCATGCAGAGTGTAGAGGGCAGAGTGTAGAGAAGGACAGGTCGCCTATTCCAGAGTACACGCTCGGTTTTGATGCTGTAGGATGAGCGCACGACGCAGCAGAGAGGGTAGCGGATGAACGGCAGCTTGTTGAGTGCAAGTGAAGAGGCACGTCTGGGATGGTTGGCAGCGGCGCTGACGCCGGGGTTGGGGCCTACGCGGTCGGCACGGATGATGCAGCGGCTGGGTGGTGCGGAGCGGGTGTTTACTGCTGCTCTGACCGAGCTTGAGGGTACGGGAATTCCCGCGCAGTCGGCGCAGTTTATCGCCGATGGGAGCGCCCGGAAGGCAGCGGTGGAGGAGGCTGCGCGCACGGCGGAGCAGCGGGCGTTCTTTCTCACTCCGGATGATGCGGCGTACCCGGAGCGGCTGTTGCAGATCTATGATCCGCCCACGGTGTTGTGGGTTCGGGGAGATGCGTCGTTGTTGTCGCGGCCGGGGATTGCGGTGGTGGGCACGCGGAGCCCGTCGGTGTATGGATCGGGCATGGCGGAGATGTTGAGCCGTGAACTGGCGCAACGTGGGATGGTGGTGATGAGCGGGATGGCTCGTGGTGTAGATACGTCGGCGCACAAAGGAGCGCTGGATGTGAATGGAGCGACGGTAGCGGTGTGGGGGACGGGGATCGACGTGATCTATCCGAAGGAGAACAAGAAGCTGGCGGAGCAGATTGTGGCCCAGGGCGGAGCGGTGGTGAGTGAGTTTCCGCTGGGGACGTTTCCTGCGCCGCAGAATTTTCCAATTCGGAACCGGACGCTGAGCGGGATGAGCATTGGGGTGCTGGTGGTGGAGGCGGCGGAGTATTCGGGGACTCGGATTACGGCGCGGTGCGCGCTGGAGCAGGGACGAGATGTGTATGCGGTGCCGGGGAATGCGACGAACAAGAACTCGTGGGGGCCGAATACGCTGATCAAGCAAGGGGCTAAGTTAACAGCGACTTGGGAGGACATCTGGGAGGATCTGCCGTCGCAGGTGCGGGTGGAACTGGAAGACCAGATGCAGGCGCGGGCTGGATCGAGAGATGGGGCAAATGAATCGTCGGGTGGTGGGAGCGCATCTTTATTTGCCGACGCCGGTTCCGGCCAGCCGATGAGCGAACACGAGCGGCTCGTGATACAAGAGTTACGGCAGGACGAGGCGCTACAGCTGGATGCGCTGATCGAACGGCTGGAAGCGAAGCTTGTGTCGGGTGAGATATTTACCGCCCTGTTTGAGCTGGAGATTGCAGGCCGCGTGAGGCAGATGCCGGGCAAAAAGTACGTCCGCTGTTTCTAGTGGTTTAGAGATTTCTTTTCATTGCGATAGGCGGTTTTCACCGAAGCGTTTCGGATGCGTCCAAGACAGGGCGGGGGAGCGGCTTTGAGGCCGCGAATGCAGTAAACAGTTGGAGGGCGGGTTTGACTTGCCCTCCGCAAAGCGTGATAGGTTGCAAAGGAATTGGAAACGGAGACAAGGCTTCGGCTGTTTGTCTCTGAATAGGTGTGCGGTATGGCAAAGAACCTGGTAATCGTGGAGTCGCCCGCGAAGGCGAAGACGATTGGGAAGTATCTCGGCTCGGACTACGTAGTGGAGGCCTCGATTGGGCACATTATGGACCTGCCGAAGAACGATATCGGCGTGGAGCTGAAGCATCGGACGTTTGAGCCGACGCTGATTGTGTCTCCGGGCAAAGAGAAGGTGGTTGACCGTCTGAAGAAGCTGGCGGCGAAGAGCGACAGCGTGTTTCTGGCCGCTGACCCTGACCGCGAGGGCGAGGCGATTGCCGCGCATCTCAAATTTCAGTTGCTGCCTTCGATGAAGGACAAGAAGAAGCTGCGGCGGGTGACCTTTAACGAGATCACGAAGAAGGCCGTGCAGGCGGCGTTTCAGCATACTCGCGATGTGGATGAAAACCTGGTGGATGCTCAGCAGACGCGGCGCGTGCTGGACAGGCTGGTGGGGTATCAGATCTCTCCGCTGCTGTGGGACAAGGTGAAGCGCGGGCTGAGCGCGGGTCGTGTGCAGACTGTGGCGCTGCGTCTGATCGTGGAGCGCGAGCGGGAGATCAATGCGTTCAACGCGGTGGAGTACTGGAATATAGATGCGGTACTTTCTCCTGAGAAGAACGGGCAGGAGTTCACGGCGCGCATGATTGGCGTGGCCGGACAGCCGGTGCGTGTTTCGAATGGCACGGATGCCGATGGCAAGGAGCAGTTTCTCGCGAACGCGCTGCCGGACAAGGCGGCTGTCGATGAGGTGATGGCGCAGCTTGAACGCGCGACGTGGAGCGTGCGTTCGATTGAGAAGCGTGAGCGGCGGCAGAACCCGAAGGCTCCGTTTACGACCAGCCAGTTGCAGCAGCAGGCCGCGGGGCGGCTGGGCTTCAATGTGCGGCGCACGATGGGCGTGGCGCAGCGGTTGTATGAAGGCATCGAGATTGGCAGCGAAGGCACGGTGGGTTTGATCACCTACATGCGAACCGATTCGACGAACATGAGCGCGGATGCTGTGCGCGAGATTCGCGAGTGGGTGGGCAATAAGTTCGGAGACAAGTACTTGCCGGAGAAGCCGAACACGTACAAGAGCAAGAAGGACGCGCAGGAGGCCCACGAAGCGATTCGTCCGACGAATGTGCAGTACACGCCGGAGCAGATGCGCAAGTATCTGAGCGATGAGCAGTACCGGTTGTACAAGCTGATCTGGGAGCGCGCGGTGACCAGCCAGATGGTGCCGGCGGTGTTCGACCAGACGACGGTGGAGATTGAAGCGAAGGCGGATGCGACATATGACTTCCGCACGACGGGCAGCATTCTGAAGTTCGATGGCTGGCTGCGTTTCGATGAAGAGACGAAGAAGGCCAAGGCCGCTCGTGCTGAGGCTGAGGCGAAGGCTGCTGCAGCCGCGGCTGAAGAGGGCGATGGCGCGGGTGATTCGACGAGCGAAGAGAGCTCTGCCGATCGCAGACTGCCGGAGTTGAAGGAGAAGCAGGCTCTGGTCTGCAACAAGCTTGATCCGCAGCAGAAGTTTACGCAGCCGCCGCCGCGGTTCAACGAAGCGAGCCTGGTGAAGACGCTGGAGGAGAACGGCATTGGCCGGCCTTCAACGTATGCGTCCATCATTAATACGATTCAGGAACGCGACTATGTGAAGAAGATTCAGCAGAAGCTGGTGCCGACGGAGATCGGCATGGTGGTAACCGACCTGCTGGTGAAGAACTTTCCGTACATCTTTGAGACTGGATACACGGCGCAGCTGGAGAGTGAGCTGGATGACGTGGAAGAGGGCAAGGAGAAGTGGACGGATCTGCTGAAGGGCTTCTATGGGCACCTTGAAAAAGAGCTGAAGGTCGCCGAGATCGAGATGGAGGACATCAAGGCGTGGGAGAAGCCGTCCGACGAAGTCTGCGAGAAGTGCGGTGCGCCGCTGATTTTGAAGTGGGGCAAGTTCGGCAGCTTCTACTCGTGCTCGAACTTTACGAAGGCCAAGCCTGTGACGATTGCGCTGGGGCCGCTGAAGAAGACGCCGAAGGTCTCAGTGAAGAAGGTCACGGATGCGTTCAGCTTTCCGGTGCATGTGAAGGTGATGAACGACGACGTGACGGAGCTGACGCTCGACGTAACCGAAGAAGGCGCTCTGCTTGAGGCGCTGGAGCGTGGTGCGGAAGAGGCGAAGAAGGTCAGCGGCAAATTGATTGTTGAGCCGGACAGCTGCGACTTCACGAAGGAGAACGTTTCGGCTAAGCCTGACTTGACGACTCCGGGGGCGGATGCTGCGGAGCAGGAGGATGAGGCCTGCGATAACTGCGGACGCACCATGGTGTTGCGCAATGGGCCGTGGGGGCCGTTTATGGCATGCCCGGGGTACAACGAAGATCCGCCGTGCAAGACGATCCGGAAGCTGACGCAGAAGGTGCAGAGCAAGCCTCCGGTGGTGCTGGAAGAGCCTTGCCCGAAGTGCGGTAAGCCGCTGCTGCAGCGGGATGGGCAGTATGGCGAGTTCATCGCGTGTTCCGGTTACCCGAAGTGCAAATATGTGAAGCAGGACCTGTTGGATGTGCCTTGTCCGAAGTGTGGCGGCGAGGTTGCCGTCCGCAAGAACCGGCGTGGCGATACGTTCTATGGCTGCACGCGGTATCCGAAGTGCGACTTTACGAGCAACCAGAAGCTGGTGAACCAGACGTGTCCGAAGTGCGATTCGGCCTACCTGGTGGAGGTGGCGAACGCTGACGGGACGTTCCTGGTGTGTCCGAACAACCACGAGATGATGCCGAAGCGCAGAGTGAAGAAGGGTGCTGAGCCGGAGGCTCCGACGACGCCGACGTGTGGATATCAGAAGAAGATCGGTCCGCCGAAGCCGAAGGAGGCTTCGGTGGACTTGAAACGGCCTGATCCGGAGCTGACGCGGCCGATGGTGGAGGCAGTCGCCTGAGGGGGAGTTCCGAAAAGGGCAAGAAGTCTATGAAGTTTGGTAGGCGCTGCTTTGGGGACTTTCCATTTCCAATAGAAGTGTGATACGATTGTAACTGTGCTCGGGTCATCACGACCGAACCGAGGCGCAGGCGGGTAGTAGCCGCCTGGCCCTTATGAACCGTATCTTATTGAAAAGCCAAGAGGACGGATATGCCAAAGGCGATTTGGAACGGACAGACTATCGCGGAGAGCGATAAGGTAGAGACGATCGAAGGCAACATTTACTTCCCAGAGGAGGCCGTGAACCGGTCTTTTCTGAAGCCCAGTTCGACGAGCTCGAACTGCCCCTGGAAGGGACAGGCACGGTACTATACGGTGCTTGTGGATGGGCAGGAGAACCCTGATGCTGCCTGGTACTATCCCAACCCGAAGCCGGCGGCGAAGTCGGTAAAGCGTCATGTGGCGTTCTGGCGGGGTGTGGAGATCGTCACGAATTAGTTGAGGATTGGCTGTGAATCGGAAGTAGAAGAGTGGCTCCTTGCGGGGAGCCATTTCTGTTTTGAAGAGTAGGAAACGGAGGCCGTCATGCTGGTGGCCGGGTGGCCGTTGTATGGTGGGATGGCGAGGTGTTTGAGCGATGCGGCGGTGGGGTCGGCGGGAGTTTCTGGGGCGTGCGGTGGGGTGGGGAGCGGTGGCGCTGTCTGCGCGAGGGTGGTGCGGAGCGACGTTGGCGAAGGTCGCCGGAGTGGGGGAGCGGCCGGCTCCGTGGCGACGCGGGCTGCTGGATATCCACCATATTGCGACGGGTCGCGGGAACTCGTTGCTGGTGGTGGGGCCGGATGGGACGACCGTTCTGGTGGACGCGGGTGCGAAGGCGGGCACGGGGAAGGACCTTGCTGCGCAGACTCCGGATGCTTCGCTGCGGCCGGGGCAGTGGATTGGGCGGTATGTGCAGCGGCAGCTGCGGGCGACGGGGCGCGTCGAACTGGACTATATGTGGATGACGCATCTGCATGACGACCACGTGGGGACGTGCACTGCGGAGTCGCCGCTGGCGGAGGGCGGGGCGTACCGGCTGACGGGCGCGAGCGATGTGGCGGAGATGGTGCGGGTGCGGACGCTGCTGGACAGGGGGTATCCGGAGTACAGCTATCCGTCGGCTCCGACGGACCCGAGCGCGCTGAACTACATGGCGTTTGCGCGGTGGAGCGCGGCGCATGGGGTGAGAGTGCAGCGTGTGAGGGCGGGGTCGGCGAGGCAGGTGGTGCTGCAGTATGAGCCGGAGGCGTTTGGGCAGTTTGCGGTACGGAACCTGGCGGTGAACGGGGAGGTGTGGGCCGGCGAGGGTGAAGAGGCGAGGGCGCTGTTTCCTCCTCTGCGGGAGCTGACGCGGGAGCAATACCCGACGGAGAATGCGTGTTCTGCGGCGTTGCGGCTGGAGTATGGACGTTTTCGGTACTACAACGGCGGGGACCTGACGTGCGACACGCGGTATGGGACGACGCCGTGGATGGACGTGGAGACGCCGGTGGCTCGGGTGGCGGGGCCAGTCGATGTGGCCGCGCTGAACCATCACGGCTACTATGACGCAGACGGCGAGGGGTATGTGCGGGCGATGCGGGCGCGGGTGTGGGTGCTGCAGAGCTGGCATGCGTCGCACCCAGCACTGGCGACGCTGGACCGGTTGTACAGCCCGATCTTGTATAAGGGCGAGCGGGATGTGCTGGCGACGAATCTGGTGGAGGCTGCGGCGCTGGCGGATGCGCGGCTTGCGGACAGGATGCTGAGCCAGCAGGGACACGTGGTGGTGCGGGTGGCCGAGGGCGGCGCGAGCTATGAGGTGCTGGTGGTGGACGACAGCGTGGAGGACGGCAGGATCAAGGGGCGGTTTGGGCCGTTTGTGAGTGGCGTGAACACCTAGGGCTTCGCAAGCCGGGTGCCGGACCACTCGAGGTAGGAGTGGTAGTCGTCCGAGCCGGGGGGAGCGAACTGGAACTTGCCGGTCATGACGGCGCCGGGGCCCTCGCCTTCGAGGTGGTAGATGAGGCGGAACTTTGGAGCGGACGGTGGACCCTGCGAGGAGAAGACGGCGGTGTGTGGGTCAGGCAGAGCGATGGTGTAGTAGATGACATGGCCTTCGCTGTCCATGTAAAAGGCGAGGAGCGATGTGTGATGCGCGGCGAGGGCGTTGGGGTCGGAGAAGAGGGTGAGGCGGTCGTGGTGCGTGCAGTCGAAGGTCGCCGGCCCCTTGCAGGAGTCGGCTGAGGAGGTGCGGTCGATGGCGTGGCCGTTGAGGTCGAGGTGGAAGGCGTAGGTGCCGGAGCTGTCGGCTGCGCCGCCGGAGGTGGTTTTGGCCGACCATGTGCCGAGGAGAAAGCTGAGTGGCGCGAGCGGATCAGGCGCGGAGGATGCGGGAGCCTGCGCCGGGACGGCAGCGACGGTGCAGACGGCAAGTAGGGTGACGAGGAGAGAGCGCATGCGGCGAAGATATCGCATCCTTTCCGCATGCGCCAGTGGGTTGAGCGAGTTTATTGGAGAGAGAGGACGATCTTGCCAAAGTGGCTGCCGGACTGCATGTGCTCGAAGGCGGCGCGGGCTTCAGTGAGAGGGAAGACGCGGTCGATGACAGGGTGCGTGCGCGCGAGGGAGAAGGCGGCGTTCATGCGCTGGAACATGGCGCGGCTGCCGACGTAGACGCCGTGGACGTTGAGGGACTTGACGAGGGCTGAGCGCGGGTCAAGGCCGGGGCCGTCGGTGCCGGAGAGGACTCCGATGATGTAGATGTGTCCGTTAAAGGCGGCGGCTGAGGCGGAGAGTGCGAGGGTGTTGGAGCCTCCGACTTCGACGATGTGATCCGCACCGATGCCGTTGGTGAGGTCTTTGACGGCCTTGTCCCATGCGGGTGTGGTGCGGTAGTTGATGGTCTCGTCTGCGCCGAGGGCACGGGCACGCTGGAGCTTT
Organism: Acidobacteriaceae bacterium; assembly: GCA_903970395.1. Lineage (GTDB taxonomy): Bacteria > Acidobacteriota > Terriglobia > Terriglobales > Acidobacteriaceae > Granulicella. The sequence continues at coordinate 10,921 of CAJCIM010000007.1, read as the reverse complement.
TCGTCGGATGAACTGGTAACGATGACGCGTGCGCCGTGGAGTTTGGCGATCTGCAGAGCGAAGAGGCTAACGCCGCCGGTGCCGAGGACGAGGACTGTCTGCCCGGCGCGGAGATTGCCCTTTTCGACGAGTGCGTTCCAGGCGGTGAGGGAGGCGCAGGGGAGCGTGGCGGCCTCTTCGTCGGTGAGATAGCCGGGGATGTGGATGAGGCCGTGTTCTGGGAAGAGACGTGTGGTGGTGAAGGTGCCGTCGATGGGACCACCGAGTCCGGATTTGCCGGTGGTAGGTGTGAATGGGCCGTAGAGCCAGTCCTGAAAGAAGAGTGTGGCGACGCGGTCGCCGGGTTTGAAGTGCGTAACGGCAGAGCCGACGGCGGTGACGATGCCTGCGGCGTCGGAGCCAAGGATGCGAGGGAACTCCATCTTGGGGTTGTAGATGCCGAGGACGACCATGAGGTCTCGGTAGTTGAGTGAGGCGGCGTGGAGCGAGACGAGGACTTCGTGCGGGCCTGGTTCGGGGACGTCAACGGGGGTGAGCGCGATGTTGTCTAGACCGAAGGCGTTGAGGCGGAGGGACTGCGCTTGCATGCGGGGCTCCTATTCAGTCGATGAGATGCGAGTCAGTTATGCTGGGACGCATGCATGTGAATTGGTTGGTTGTGGGCATTGGCGATATTACGCGGAAGCGGGTGATTCCTGCGATCCTGATGGAGGAGCGCAGCGCGCTGCGTGGGGTGGTGACGCGGGATGTGAAGAAGGCTGAGGCGTATCCCGGTGTGGCTGCGTGGGCGACGCTGGATGCTGCGCTGGAGGATGAGTGGATCGATGCGGTGTATGTGGCGTCGCCGGTGGTGTTCCATGCGGAGCAGACGATCGCTGCGCTGAAGGCTGGCAAGCATGTGCTTTGCGAGAAACCTGTGGCGATGAACTATGCGCAGGCAGAGGCGATGGTTGCCGCTGCCGATGAAGCGAAGAGGATGTTTGGCGTGGCGTATTATCGGCGGTTTTATCCGAAGCTGGTGCGTGCGAAGGAGTTGATTGCTGCCGGGGCGATTAGGCAGCCGGTGTTTGCTGAGGGGATCTATCACGGCTGGCTTGAGAGTGAGGAGCGTGGGTGGTTACGCGATCCGAAGATGGCCGGCGGTGGGCCGCTGTATGACGTTGCGTCGCACAGAATTGATGCGCTGAACTTTTTGTTTGGCAAGCCTGAACGAGCGACAGGATTGCGGTCGAATGCGGTGCATGCGCTGGAGGTGGAGGACTCGGCGACGGTAGTGATGAGTTATGCCGGTGGCGTGAATGCGGTGGTGGATGCGCGGTGGAACTCGCGTGTGGGGCGTGATGAGTTTCGTGTGGTGGGGACGGAGGGCGCGATTGAGATGACTCCGCTGAATGGGCCGGAGATACGCTGGCCGGGTGGAGTGGACCAGCTGCCGGTGGTGGCGAATGTGCATCTGCCGCTGATTGAGAATTTCGTGGAGGCGGTACTGGACGGTGTTGCTCTGGTGTCGCCGGGGCGTGAGGCGATCTGGACGGACTGGGTGACCGAGCAGGTGATGCGCGGGTAGGCTCTACCCTTTGTTCTTGCGCTCGTGCCTTCGGCTCTCGCTGCGACAAAGGCTTTCCCGCAGAGGGCGCGAAGTAAGAACCCGCAAAGGTCGCAAAGGAAGACAAGCAACAGCGAAGACAAATGCCGGAATCTCTCCACTGCGCAGGACGATAACGCCCTCCTGTTCGGTCGAGATGACAGACTTTATAGGTTAGGTAGAAAGTGAAGCGGGAGGCTCTGGGCCTCCCGCTTCGTTGTGGTGAGTTGTTTGGTCAGGCCTTGACGACGGTGCCGTTTTCGACCTTGACCGGGTCGAGGAAGGGCATCGCCGCGCGGAGTTCTGAGCCGACCTTTTCGATGGGGTGGTTGCGGTCCTGTGCGCGGAAGGCCTCAAACTCCTTGCGACCGTTGTTCTGGTCTTCGATGAAGCGCTTGGCGAAGGCACCGGACTGGATGTCGTTGAGGATCTCCTTCATCGCCTTCTTGACCTCGGGCGTGACGACGCGCGGGCCGCTGACGTAGTCGCCCCACTCCGCGGTGTCGGAGATGGAGTAGCGCATGTACTCGAGGCCGCCGCGGTACATGAGGTCGACGATGAGCTTGAGCTCGTGGAGGACTTCGAAGTAGGCGAGTTCGGGCTGGTAGCCGGCCTCAGTGAGGGTTTCGAAGCCAGCTTTGACGAGGGCAGCGGTGCCGCCGCAGAGAACGGCCTGCTCGCCGAAGAGGTCCGTCTCGGTCTCTTCAGTGAACGTGGTTTCGAGTACGCCGCCGCGTGTGCAGCCGATGCCCTTGGCATAAGAGAGCGCAAGTGCGAGCGCTGTGCCGCTGGGATCCTGCTCGACCGCGACGAGGCCCGGGACGCCGCCGCCTTCGGTGAAGACCTCACGGACGCGATGGCCGGGGCCCTTCGGTGCAACGAGCGAGACGTCTGCAGTGGGAGGCGGGGTGATGGTGCGGAAGCGGATGTTGAAGCCGTGCGCGAACATGAGTGTGACGTTGGGCTTCATGTTGGGCTCGATGTCCGAGTGATAGACCTTGGCGGCGGTCTGGTCGGGCGTGAGGTTCATGATGACGTCGGCCCATGCGGAGACCTCGGCGACAGAGCCGACTTCGAGGCCGGCAAGCTCGGCCTTCTTGGCGTTGGGCGAGCCGGGACGCAGGCCGACCTTGACGTGAACTCCGGAGTCTTTGAGGTTGAGCGCGTGGGCGTGGCCCTGCGAGCCGTAGCCGATGATGGCGACCTTCTTGGCCTGGATGAGAGAGAGGTCAGCGTCTTGATCGTGGTATGTCTTTGCCATGGTGTCTTCTTTCTGTGTCAGTGGGGTCTAGGTTGAGATTTCGGGTTGAAAGGTTCGAGCGGTAGCGGCGGTTATTGACTCTCGGGGGCGTTCGGCTTCGTGCTGCGCACTGCGCTCAGGATGACAGTGTAGAGGTTGTTCGCATTAGGCCTCGTCGAATTCGTTGGGAAGAATCTCGTCCTCATTGAGAGCGTCGGGGTCGAGGGTGGGAAAGTGTGCGAGCGGTAGCGAGGTGGGGTTGCCGAGTGCCTTGAGGACGCGGCTGGTGTGGTGGCCCCGGCGCATGGCCATGCGGCCAGTGCGGGAGACCTCGAGGATGGAGTAGTTGGATTCGCCGAGGACCTGGATGAGGCCTTCGATCTTGGAGGCAGAGCCTGTCATCTCAAGCATGATGGACTCAGGTGCGAGGTCTACGACGCGGGCGCGGAAGACCTGTGCGAGCTCAAAGACCTGCGAGCGCGACTGTAGGCCGTGGGGTGAGTCGGGACCGACCTGCACCTTGATGAGGCATAGCTCTCGGATGACGGCCTCGGAGCGGTTGAGCTCGTCGACGTGCACGGTGGTTTCGAGCTTGTAGAGCGAGGCCTTGATACGGTGCGCGGCGTTGTCGGGGGCCTCGCAGACGATGGTCATGCGCGAGGTGTCGGGGCGTTCGGATTCGCCGACGGTGAGCGAGACGATGTTGATGTTGAGTCGGCGGAAGAGCGAGGCAACGCGGGTGAGCACGCCGGGTTTGTCTTGAACGAGGGCTACAAAGGTGTGGAGCATACGACCTCAGGGATTAGGGAACAGGGATTAGGGATTAGAAGGGCCGTCGGCGTTCCAGAGTTCGACCTGGTGCGTTTCGTCGTGGAGGAGGACGCCGTCGTCGCGGTTGGGGTTCTTGAAGCTGCCGAGGGTGTAATCGCCGGCGGCGTGGTAGCTGCCTCCGCAGGGTGGTTCGCCAGGCGCGTATTTTTCAGCCGCGCATTTCGCGCCGCGGTAGATGTGGAAGAACATGATCGGGTCGCGCGCGTCGATGGCCTTCTGCGGGAGGTGGAGCTTGTCGAAGGTGTGGGATTGTGAGGCGTCGTGCAACTGCCAGACGATGGCTTCGATCTGCTCGTCGGTGGCGTGCTCGTCGGTGACGAGGGTTAGGGTGTCTTTGGATTGGTGGAAGAGCTTGAAGGGTGGTGGTGGTGTGGTGGGGCGGATGGAGACGAACGTGGCTTTCGCATCCTTGGGGAGCTGCGAGAGCGATACTTGACTGGGGTTAGATTTACAGCCTAGCGTGAGCGACAACATGAGCGCCAACGGTGCGGCCATATAACAGCATGTGGCGAAGCCCCATGTACGGGCAACAGAAGGTGGCGAGGGCTGAAAGCCCGGCATATAATCTGCGCCATGCCCCAGTCGCTGAGTCTCACTCTGGTTCACGTCATCTTCAGCACTAAGGATCGTCTGCCTGTTCTCAATAAGGATGTTCGCCCTCTGCTCCATGCTTACCTCGCCGCTGTGGCCCGTGAGATCGGGTGTGATAGTTTTCGAGTCGGCGGAGTTGCCGATCACGTTCATCTTGCTGTGCGCCTGCATCCGACAATTAGCGTTGCAAAGTTGGTTCAGGAATTGAAGACCGGTTCTTCGAAGTGGATGAAGAGCCAAGGCGTCAATGGGTTCAACTGGTAGCGCGGGTATGGAGCTTTTTCCGTGGGGCCGACCGACCGTGAGGCATTGATTCAGTACATCGAGACGCAGGAAGTGCATCACCGTAAGCGGAGTTTTCAGGAGGAGATGCGAGCGTTTTTGGAGAAGTATCATGTGGCGTACGATGAGCGTTATGTTTGGGACTAAGAGCCGGTGCGATTGAGTTCTATATGACGGGCTTTCAGCCCTCGGGTATTGGGCGGTCGATAACCTAGGGCTTCGCCCTAGGCTGTTATATAGCGCGCCCTTGGCGCTAATTGCCAGGACACCATTGTCTATTCGTCCTCCGCAGTTTCGAGTAAGGGGTCATGGACGGGGCGGCGGACCATTTCGTGGAGGGCGGCGCCGGGGGTGATCATGGGGTAGACGCCGTCTTCTTTTTCAACCTGGAAGTTGATGAGGAATGGCTTGCCGCTGGTGCGGGCTTGCGTGACAGTGGGAGTGACGTCGGCGCGTTGGCTGACGTGGGCTCCAGCGATGCCGTGTGCGGCGGCGAGCATGACGAAGTCCGGCGAGAGGATGGGCGAAGCGGAGTAGTTCTTGTCGTAGAAGGTCTCCTGCCACTGGCGGACCATGCCGAGGAAGCCGTTGTTGATGACGGCGATGTTGATGGCAAGGCCCTCCTGCTGGATGGTGGAGAGCTCGGAGGCGGTCATTTGGAAGCCGCCGTCGCCGGCGATGACCCAGACGTCCTTGTGCGGCTGCGCGGCCTTTGCGCCGATCGCTGCAGGCAGAGCGAAGCCCATGGTGCCGAGGCCGCCGGAGGTAACGAGAGAGCGTGGGGACTCGTGCTTGAAGTATTGCGCTTCCCACATCTGGTGCTGGCCTACGTCGGTGACGATGATGGTGTTTTCGAGGCGGCCTGCGGCCTGGGCCTCGCGCCAGATGTCGTGGATGACGTGGGCGGCGTAGAGGTGGCCGTTGTCGGGGAGGTTGATGATGTCGCGGACGGCGGCGGTGCCTTTGGATTTGTTGATTTCGGCAAGCCAGGGGGATGCATCGTGCGAACCCACCTTAGCCGACGATGGAGCCGTCGGCGAAGATGGGGCACCCAATTGTGGAAGAAGGATGTTGAGGACCTGTTTGAGGTCGCCGATGAGGGAGACGTCGACGCGGACGTTCTTGTTGATCTCGCTGGGGTCGATTTCGATGTGGATCTTCTGCGAGTTGGGCGAGTAGCTGGCGAGGTTGCCGGTGACGCGGTCGTCGAACCTCATGCCGAAGGCGAGAAGGAGGTCGGCCTGTTGGATGGCGTTGTTGACCCAGGACTCGCCGTGCATGCCCATCATGCCGAGTTGCAGTGGATGTGCCGCGGGAATCGCGCCGAGGCCGAGCAGTGTGCTGGCGATGGGGATCTGCAGGGCTTCGGCGAAGGCGATGACTTCCTTCTCGGCACCGGATTCGACGATGCCGTGGCCGGCGAGGATGACGGGCTTTTTTGCATCGAGGATGAGCTCGAGTGCCTGTTTGATGGATGGAGAGTTGGCGTGGAGCTGCTTATGCAGCATCGGATGTGGACGATAGACGGGCGGCGCGGCGGTTTCGAAGTCGTAGGTTGCGGTGGCCTGCTGCGCGTCTTTTGTGATGTCGATGAGCACGGGGCCGGGGCGGCCGCTGCGTGCGATCTGGAAGGCTTCACGGATGGCGGGGGCGATGTCTTCGGCGCGTGTGACTAGGAAGTTGTGTTTGGTGATAGGCAGCGTGATGCCGGTGATGTCGACTTCCTGGAATGCGTCGGAGCCGAGGACCTTGGAGGAGACCTGACCGGTGATCGCGATCATGGGGATGCTGTCGAGCATGGCCGTGGCGAGGCCGGTGACGAGGTTGGTCGCACCGGGGCCGGAGGTTGCCATGCAGACGCCGACGCGGCCGCTGGCGCGGGCGTAGCCGTCGGCCATGTGGGACGCACCCTGCTCGTGGCGGACGAGGACGTGATGGATCGTCGGGAACTTGCGCAGCGCATCATAGATGGGCAGGATCGCACCGCCGGGGTATCCGAAGACGGTGGTGGTGCCTTCGCCGGCGAGTGAGGCCCAGAGGATTTCGGCTCCGGTGAGTTGCGGGTGTTGGTTGTTGGCCACTTGGAAACTCCTTTGCAGCGTACTCGTTTAGTGGATTTGAGCCAGCCGGTATTTGAATCTTTCGTACAACGTTGGAGCCTGCCGCGCTATGGTGCGGGGTGCATTAAAGTTTTAAGTCGCTGTGTGAGAAAAGCGCGAAGAGGTTTGTCGTAGATCTTTAGAGCGATATACGATGCTGTTCCGGATACGAGAACAACCGCTGGTACAGCGAACGGCTGCAACGTGGGATGAAGTTGAAAAGCCTGGCTGATCCGGGGTAAATATAGCAGGGATAAGAGAGGACCATGAATGAGGTAGATGGGATAGGAGAGATCTCCGAGAAGCGCGCAGCCTGGCGTCCAGCTAGATGGTAATTTGCACTGTGCGCTGAGAAAGACCAGTGCAGGAAAGAGGAGAGCAGCGCTGAAAAGGTGAAATGCCTTGGTTTGCATAGCAGCGAATGGCGCTGACAGGGTGAGGAAAAATACGGCTCCTATTGCAATTGCGGTGATCGTGCTGGAGAAATGGTCGAAGTAGCGGCGAGGCCTTTCGCGAAAGAGTCTTAAGGCCAACACGCCTGCGACGAATGAAAAAATGACTCGAAATACTGCGCTAAGAACCTGTCTCTTAGAGATGGCGAACCCGACATCTACTTTTCGAGACCAAAACAACATGACAGCAAAAGAGATGAGATAGAGAGCAATCAGGAGACGGCTTCGTGCAAGTCGTTTGCACACCAGCCAGCCGTACGCTACGTTGGCTAGAAGCTGGTAGAACATGGACCAAGCTGGATAGTCGAGCGGAAATAATGCGCCGGTCGGGAAGATATGGAGGTTGGGCAAGAACGCGAGTTGAACGCCGATGAGCAATGCCAGCCTGACCTGGGGTACAGCAGAGAGAGGGAACTTCACCTGGACCAGAAGGAAGACAAACGTCCCCAGCACGATGCCAAGGAGGTAGGTGGGGTAGAGACGTATCAGCCGTTTGATGAAGAACTGTCCCAGATCCTGAGAGCTTTCAAGGCGGCGTTCATAAGCGAAGGCGATGACAAACCCGCTGAGGCAGGCGAAGAAATCGACGGCCAGAAATGCATTATGCGGGAAGCTCCTCTGGAGAGAACGAGGCGCCTGCCGAAACACGATCATCACGGCCGCGATTCCACGCAACGCATCCAGAGCATGGAAGCGATGACGACCGCTCGGGGTGCTACCCAATATGAGGCTCTCAGGCAAAGTTGCTCCTTGTATGCGTTGCAGAATTGGCATCGGTCAGTTTCTAGGTCGTCACAGTGCCTTCGCTGGCAGAGCTTACGGTGTTGGTGCCTTCGCCGGCGAGTGAGGCCCAGAGGATTTCGGCTCCGGTTAGGGTGGGGTGCTGGTTCGCGTTCGTCATGTGATTCCTCCGAGTGTGTCGGATAGCAGTAGAGTGTTTGTATTAGCCGGCGTAGGCTTGGCTTAAGTCGAAGTTGTCGATAGCTTCTTCAAGTGTGGTGTAGACCTTGGCGTGTGGGTTCGAGAGTTCCGTGAAAACCTTATGGCGGAGCTGGACGTCCTCTATATGCTGGCTCATGAAATTCCAGTTGCGATGCACGGAGGCGTAGGGACAGATGAAGCCGCCTTCGGAGAGGCGCTCGAAGCACTCGAAGATGTAGAAGTGGCCGTCGTCGGCGGCGCGCCAAACGCGTGTTTCTCGAAAGCTCGGTCCTGTGAGTGGCATGATGTTCTTCTCGCTCTCTAGGTGGTGATTGCGCCTTTGCTGGCACTGCTGACTGAGTTGGCGTACTTGGCGAAGACGCCGCGCTTGTAGCGTGGTTCGGGGGCTTTGAAGTTGGCGAGGCGCTGCTTCATCTCTTCGTCACTGATATTGAGGGTGAGTTTGCGGTTGGGGATGTCGAAGGTGATGGTGTCGCCTTCGTGGACGGCGGCGATGGGGCCGCCGAGTTGGGCTTCGGGGGCGACGTGGCCGGCCATGAGGCCGCGGGTTGCGCCGGAGAAGCGGCCGTCGGTGAGAAGAGCGACGGTTTCCGAGAGCTCTGGAATGCCCTTGATGGCGGCGGTGACGGCGAGCATCTCGCGCATGCCGGGGCCGCCACGGGGGCCTTCGTAGCGGATGACGCAGACGTCGCCGGGGTTGATGCGGCCTTCGTTCACTGCGGCGAAGCAGAGGTCTTCTGAGTTGAAGACGCGGGCCGTGCCGGTGTGGTGCAGGCGCTCGTGGCCGGCGACTTTGACTACGCAGCCTTCGGGCGCGAGGTTGCCCTTGAGAATGACGAGGCCGCCTGTTGCCTTGAGTGGAGCGGACCAGGGCATGATGATGTGCTGGCCCTTGGTCTCCTGCGCGCTGGCGGCTTCTTCGCGCAAAGTCTTGCCGGTGACGGTGGGTGTGTTGCCGTGGAGCAGGCCCTTCTCGACGAGGCGCTGTGCGAGCAGGCGAGAGCCGCCTGCGTCCTGGTAGTCGCGGGCTACGTACTTGCCGCCGGGCTGCAGGTCGCAGATGAAGGGGGTCTTCTCGCTGATGGTGTCGAAGTCGTCGACGGTGAGCGGGATGTTGAGCTCGTGCGCGATGGCGATGAGATGCAGAACGGCATTGGTGCTGCCGCCGGAGGCGCATACTGCGGCGATGGCGTCTTCCAGCGACTGGCGGGTGATGATCTGTGAAGGCTTCAGACCAGCGCGGGCGAGGTCCATCACGATCCTGCCGGCTTCCTTGCTGGCTGCGTGCTTTTCGGCAGACATGGCGGGGACGCCAGTGAGCTGGATGGGCGAGATGCCGAGGAACTCGCCGGCCATGGCCATGGTGTTGGCGGTGAACTGGCCACCGCAGGCGCCGGGGCCGGGGCAGGCGGTGGCTTCGGCTTCTTCGAGCTGCGCGTCGGTGATCTTGCCGGCAGCGTGCGCTCCGATGGCTTCGAAGACCTGCTGGATGGTGATGTCGATTTCTTTCTTGGAGCCGGGCTCGGGGGTTTTGCCGTCGGCGGCGACGTGCATGTGGCCGGGGGCGATGGAGCCGCCGTAGAGCATGAGGCCTGGGATGTCGAGGCGGGCGAGGGCCATGATGGCGCCGGGCATGTTCTTGTCGCAGCCGGCGATGACGACGAGGCCGTCGAAGGAGTTGCCGCGCGCGACGAGTTCGATGGAGTCGGCGATGACTTCGCGCGAGATGAGCGAGGCCTTCATGCCTTCGGTGCCCATGGTGATGCCGTCGGAGATGGTGACGGTATTGAACTCCATGGGTGTGCCGCCGGCGGCGCGGATGCCTTCCTTGACGGCTGCGGCGACGTCGCGCAGATGGAAGTTGCAGGGGCCGATCTCGGTCCAGGTGTTGGCGATGCCGATGATGGGCTGGTGCAGCTCTTCTTTAGTGAAGCCTACGCCGCGGAGGTAGGAGCGGGCTGCTGCGCGCGACGGGCCTTCGGTGAGGGCGATGGAGTTTGTTTTGCCGGGGGTGCTCATTGAGTCTTCCTCTTATATGTCGGGCCTTCAGCCCTCAGTTCTTGTTTGTGCCATTACCTAGGGCTTCGTCCTAGGCTGTGATATTTCGCGCCTTCGGCGCTGGGTGTAACCGCCAATGAGAAGGCCAGTTGCAAAGAGTGGCCAACCAAATTTTGTAAGCCTGTTGCCTGATATGTAGAACGATGATTCACAAACTGAGTTCGAGTGATTGTCATAAATAAATCCTCTGTATTGCGACATGCGAACCCAGCCGCAGAGGAACAATGATGCACCGATGAAGATCAACACGAACGCAATCGCAAGTAGAGGTGAGCGCTTCATCGGGTGGAGAGTTAAGCGGCTTTCTCTGACTTTGGCGCGAGCCAGAACTCGTCGTTGTGTTTAGCTTCGAACTTGTCGAGCGAGTCTTCGTGGAGGAGCGTGAGGCCGATGTCGTCGAGGCCGTTGAGCAGGCAGTGCTTGCGGAACGGGTCGATCTCGAAGGTGGCGTGGAAGCCCTGTTCGTCGGTGACGGTCTGGGCTTCGAGGTTGATGGTGATGAGGTGTTTGGGGTTCGCGGTCGAGCGCTGGATGAGGGTTTCGACTTCGGCCTCGGTGAGGCGCGCTAGGATGATGCCGTTCTTGCCGGCGTTCGAGAAGAAGATGTCGGCGAAGCTGGGCGCGATGACGGCGAGGAAGCCGTACTGATTGATCGCCCAGGCAGCGTGCTCGCGCGAGCTGCCGCAGCCGAAGTTCTTTTCGGCGATGAGGATCTTCGCGCCCTTGTGATGATGCTTGTTGAGCACGAAGGTCTGGTCAGGCTGGCCGGCGTCCGGGCCTGACTGGATGCGGCGCCAGTCGTAGAAGAGGAAGTCGCCATAGCCGGTACGCTCGATGCGTT
>CAJCIM010000006.1 GCA_903970395.1 Acidobacteriaceae bacterium | reverse complement strand
CCACCCCGGCCAGATCCGCGACTTCTCTCCGGATAAGCTCTGCATCCTCATCTCCGGTACGCAGGGCGAGCCCATGTCGGCACTTTCGCGCGCGGCGGTGGATAACCACAAGTTTGCCAAGATCGATCCAGGCGACACCGTTCTGCTCAGCTCACGCATCATCCCCGGCAACGAGAAGGGTATCTACCGCGTCATCGACCATCTCGAACGCCGCGACGCCCGGGTCATCCATGACGACGGGACGAACGGGTTGATCCACGTCTCCGGCCACGGCTCGCAGGAAGAGCTCCGCCTGATGATTAACCTCGTACGTCCGAAGTTCTTTATCCCGGTGCACGGCGACTACCGCCATCTGAAGCGCCACGCTGAGCTGGCAACCTCAACCGGCGTGCCTGAAAAGGTACTGCTGCTCGAAGATGGCGACGTGCTCACGCTCGACAAAGACTCCGCGCAGAAGACCGGCAAAGTCACCACGGGTCGCGTCTGCATCGACAATAACTCCACCGCGGATGTCGTCGAAGACACCGTTATCCGGGATCGCAAGCATCTCGGGGAGGACGGCGTATTCCTGCCCATCATCGCGATCAACAAGCGCACCGGCGCGGTTGAAGGACAGCCCGAGATCACCACGCGCGGTTTTGCGGCCGATGATCCCGATCTTCTCCGCAATGCGCGCGACATCGTCGTGCGCACGCTGGAGCAATCGAGCGAAGAAGAGCGACGCGACTATGGCGTGATGAAGGACAAGATCCGCGGCGACCTCAAGCGCTTCATCCAGAAGAACGCCAACCGTCGCCCGCTCATCATGCCCATCATCCTCGAACTCTAAGCTCAACCCTGGGGTGCCCCATCTTAGCGACGGCTTCATCGTCGCTAAGGTGGGCATCGCGCGTTAAGACGCGCTACCGCTCCACCATCTCCACTCTATTTCAGCTTCTTCAACCAGATGTTCCGCACCGACACCTTTGACGGCTGGCCCTCAAGTTCAATGCCGATCAACCCCGTCGCATTGTTCGACGACGCCGAATCATCGTCAATCAGCACGGCCATCAACTGACCATTCAGAATATGCAGAAACACCCCACCGCGAGCGATGATCTCATACTCGTTCCAGTCGTTGATCTTCACATACCCACCTAGCGCTGAACGATCGCCAATGTTGGCCACCAGCCGCTTCGTCATACCCGGCTCAGCCTCCACCACCTGCCCGCGATACGCCTCAATCCCCAGCGGCGTGTTCTCAGAATAAAACTGTCCGCTGTACGAGTTATGCTGTGGGTTCACCGGATACCAGAAATCCGCCTGCGGTCCGGTCATCATCCAGTTCAGGTTCGGCGTCGCCACCCCTGCCGGAAACCCTCGTATCCAGGGCTTTCCCACGCTGCTGCGATATTGAATCCCGCTGCCGCCACCGTTCTCAACCTTGATCTCCAGCTTCAGATCAAAGTCCTTCGCATCCGTCCCGTGATAAGAGATGTAGCTATTAGGTCGCGGCTTGTCCTTGAAGCTCTCACCAACAATCGCACCGTTCTCCACGCGCCAAGCCGTCGGGTCGCCATCCCAGTCCTTCAGCGTCTTGCCATCAAAGATCGACGTGAAGCCCGCATGGTCATCGAAAGCCAACGGGTCCGGCTCATGGAACGGAACAGCTGTTCTCGCAGGAGCCTGCTGCGCCACACCAACGCACCCAAAGCACAACCCGAACGCAACCATCGTCGCGCAGTACCGACTCAAAATCCGCACCGAACATTTCATAGCGACCTCCACAGAGCCATTCTCTCCCATGCAAGGAAAGCAGACTCTCCAAGAGGCTCCGCGATACGGAACGCCAGCCGCACAAGACGGCTGGCGATAAAATCGACTCCGCAAAAACTACTCTTCCTCTCGCTCCACCGCCTCCAGCACCACCTCACTCGGCATCGGCTTCTTCGCAAAGTAGTACAGACTATAAGCCAGCAGCGCAAACGCCGCCACGCTCACCCAGTCTTTGTAAAGCGGGTTCGTCGCGCTGAAGTGCGGCGTCGCCTTATGCGTCACACTCTCCAACAGCTTCAAACCCACACCCGTCAGCCCAACGATGCCGCCCGCAGCAATCAAGCCCGAAGCCAGCAGGCTTCCCGAAGAGACCTCCTTCTCTGCCTCAGTCTTCGCAGCTTCGCCCGACCTCTCCGCCGCGCGGTCCACCAGCCATCGCACCGCACCACCACAGAAGATCGCCAGCGTCGTCCCAATCGATAGATACGCGCCCACAGCAAACGTCAGAGACCGCACACCCAGCATCTCAACGCCGATCACCAGCGCAACACCCAGCAGCACCAGGCTCCACGGCAACCTTCGGCTCAGAATCCCGTTGATCACCGTCGCCATCAGCCGGCCCTGCGGCGCTGCAACCTCTTCGCTGCCGATGCCCTGCACCCACTGCACCTCAATCTTCTGCGTCGCGGGGTCATACAGATACTTGCCATCCTCCAGCGTGCTCGCGCCAATCGAGTTCAGCAGCACATACTTATGCGCATCGTTCACCGTCGCACCCGTGCCCGTCACCTTTGCTCCCGGCACAGTCAGCGTGAACGACCCCCGCGAAAAAGCCCCTTCATTCTGCACACCATCCGGCAACGCCGCCAACGACAGCGTCCGAGGCTGCGGCATCTGCCGAAAGCTCTCATACCCGCGATTCATCGCCGTCAGCGTTGGCCCAATCGCAAACACACTCACGATCACGCCCACCATCACCGCCAGCTGCTGCTTCCACGGCGTAGCGCCAATCAGGTAACCGGTCTTCAAATCCTGGCTCGTATCACCAGCATTCGACGCAGCGATACACACCATGCCACCAATGGTGATCGCGAGTGCGCCAAACGCCGGCGCTGTCCATCCCTTCACCAGGAAGATCGCCGACGTCGCCATCAGCGTCGCAATCGTCATACCGCTCACCGGGCTCGCACTCGACCCCACAATGCCCACAATCCGCGCGCTCACCGTCACAAACAAGAACCCAAACACCACCACCAGCAGCGCCGCCGCAATGTTCGCCAGCAGCCCCACCTGCGCACCGGGCACCGGCTTGAACTCCAGGAACAGCACCATCAGGATCACCAGCAGCAAGCTCCCGCCCGCCACCACCACCATCGAAAGATCATCATCCGTCCGCTTCGGCGCATCAGCTACCGCAGCCTTCTTGATCCCCATCTTCGCGAAACCAGCCGTCAACGCGCTCACAATCGTCGGCAGCGTCCGCAGCAGCGTAATCAATCCACTCGCAGCAACAGCCCCAGCACCCATCGGCCGCACATACGTTCGCCAAAGATCGCTCGGCTCCATCTGCGAGATCGGCACCGTCCCCGGATACAGCGGCCCCGTCAGATGCTTCCCAAAGAACACAATCGCCGGCATCAGCACCAGCCAACTGAACACGCCGCCCGCCAGCATGATCGCCGCCACACGCGGCCCAATGATGTAACCCACACCCAGATACTCCGGCGTCACATCCGCGCGGATCGCCGCGCCCTTCAGAACCTGCTGTCCATGCGGATCAAAGTTCGGCTGCCAGTTCGGAGTTCCCGGAAACAGCGCCAGCAGGTTCTCATTCTGAAACAATGCATACAGCCCACCCAACCCCAACCCCAGAAACACACGGCTCGCAAACGACCCACCACGCTCGCCGGCCTGCAGCACATCCGCGCACGCCGTTCCCTCCGGATACACCAGCGTCCCATGCTCTTCCACGATCAGCTGCCGTCGCAGCGGAATCATGAACAGCACACCCAGCCATCCGCCAAACAGCGCCAGCGCAAAGATCCGCGAGGTCTCCAGATCGAACCCCAGAAAGATCAACGCCGGCAGCGTAAAGATCACGCCCGAAGCAATCGACTGCCCCGCATTGCCCGTCGTCTGAACGATGTTGTTCTCCAGAATCGACGCCCGCCCAAACACACGCAATATCGAGATCGACAGCACCGAGATCGGAATCGACGCCGCCACCGTCAGCCCAGCCTTCAGCCCCACATACACCGTTACCGCGCCAAAGATCACGCCAAACACAGCGCCAATCAGCAGCGCACGAAACGTCAGCTCCTTTGGACTCTCATCGGCGGACACAAAGGGGCGAAAGGTCGTCTGTTCAGCCATCAGGCGCAATCTCCATTACCAGCGGGGGTTTATCTAGCGTTGCAATCGGAGTGTACCCCATTGAAACAGCGCCCGAAAACTTCATGACATCTGTCACTTGTAGCCGCGCAACACCTCTGGCAGCATCACTGCATGGTCGATTCCATCGAGTTGAAGAAAGCCCTCCTCGCAGAGCGTGTCGCCTCCTTCTATCGCCTCAAGGGAGGCTTCCCTATCCCCATGGCCGGCATCTTTTACTGGACCATGCTCGGCACCCTCGGCTACCTCATGCCTACGCAGCATCACTTCTGGATCTTCGTCGCCTTCTTCAGCAGCGGCTTCATGTTTCCGCTCGCCATTCTTCTGGCGCGCCTCTTCCGCAACAACTTCATGTCCGACCGCACCGCAGTCAGCGACGCCATCGTTCCCGCCTTCGCCTCCATGCTGATCTTCTGGCCCATCGCCATCTCGGCCTGGTGGACCTACCCGCCAATCGTGCCGCTGGTGCTCGCCATCGGCATGTCCATCCACTGGCCCGTCATCGGCTGGCTCTACGGACGCACCGCCCTCTTCACCACCCACGCCGTCGTCCGCGCCATCGTCTGTTTCATCCTCTGGAACTGGTTCCCCAGCACCCGCTTCTCGCTGATGCCCCTAGTCGTGGCCTTCATCTACCTCGCAACGATCATTGCAACCCTCATCATGGCGACACCACCCACCGCCGAGCCCACCGCAGACCTCTCCACCGTCACCCCATAAAGCTGTCAACCCCGTACGCAGCACGATACGCCCAAGCCACTCAAAATAAAGCATTAAGCAAGACAAACGAAAAGACTGTTTGCTGGCTCGAACACCTATACTTAACTTATAGGGGACTAGCAAACACACCTCATCCGCACTCCAGGAAGCTCTTGATTGCGTGTCTGTGAGGGAGCAGTGGTCTTTAGACCACTGGATTTTAGACAAAACATTGGTCTGGCTTTAGCATCGAAGGATTTGTTCAGAACCCCCTAAGGAAACTCAGACCAAGTCCAACCTAGTCTCTTATGTCCGGCTAACTCAATGATTCTATTCAAAGATGGAAAAGGGATGTATAAGGTAGGGTATTCCGCAACGGAAGCACACGCTACAAGGCGGATACACCGCTAACCCTATATTTATGCGGATCATAGCCCAGATGGGGAGGGGTGCGCAGCGTCAGCCGGCCATCTTCATCATCGTGCGCCCATGACGGCTCACAATCGCCAGCCGCTCGCTCGCAAGAATCCGCTTCGCTTGCCCACGTGCATGGTTGGACCACGGCCCGGTCGGATCCAGCTGTGCATACGCCGTCCAGTGTCGCAACGCCTTGCGCGGCTCTTTCGTGCGCTCATACGCCAGCGCGAGATTGTAGTGCGCATCCGCATACTGCGGAACCAGCTTCAGAGCGCGCTCATAGGCCACAATCGCCTCCGGCAACCGCTGCTGCTCGTCCAGCACGTTGCCCAGGTCGAAGAACGCCAGCGCATACTCTGGATCGGCCTCTGCGGCACGCCGGTACATCGCCTCGGCTCCTGCATAGTCGCGCTCGTTATACCGAATCGTGCCCAGGTTGATCGCCGCAGCCGCATGGCCCGCATTCATCTGCAGAATCGTCTCGTAGATCTCCTTGGCCTCGCCGATCCGGCCCGGAATCTCCTCTAACCGCACCGCGCGCAGAAACATCTCCTGAGTCTCGCCGTTCTGCGCCACCGCAGCCTGACCGCGCTGCCGCACCACAGCCAATCCTCCGGATGTCGCTGTCAGGTCGAAATCGAAGGCCATCTGCCGCGTCACCGGATCCACCAGCGCACCATACTGACGCCACGCCACACGTGAACCGTGACACACCGCAACAGACTCCAGCAGCGGGTTCGTCATCCCCGAAACCTTTTGCATCGCATCTACCGAGCGCACGATGCTCTTCACCGAAATTCGCGTCGCAGCCAGATCGCGCAGCTTCCGCAGCTGCACCAACTCATCGAAGGAGTACTCCTTCGAGCTGGAAACCAAACCTGCCCTCTCCCATGCAGCAAGCTGGCGGACCGGCAGTCGTAGGATGCGTAGTACATCTTCACGGCAGTAACGGCTCATGGTGCTCATCTCTCGGGCTGGTTTCAGCCTGGTTGTCCCACGTCAGGGCCAAGCGACTCACAGTGCATAACTGCATGCGCAGCAACGCTCTAGCTGCGAGTATGCGTTGCAATACCGCACCATTCAAGGCCTTAACCTGTGAATATTCAATTATCAGTGGATATCCTGAACCAAATTCGGTTCATAGACGCTTTACCGTGCTTCGAATCAGGCATATCTACAGCAGCACCAGCCTCAAATCGCGCAGATTGTTCCCCGTCGCCCCCGTCTCAATCGCATCGCCCAACGCCGCCAGCAGCCCATAGCTGTCAAACCGCGCCAGCGCATCGTCCACCGAAAGCCCCAACTCCCTCGCCCGCGCGACAGTAGTCCCATCCACAATCCCACCCGCCGCCGGACTGTTCCCGTCGATCCCATCCGACCCGGCACTCAACACCGTCACCACGAGCCCGCGCTCCGCCGCCAGCCGCGCACACTCCAGCACGAACTGCTGGTTCCGCCCACCGCGCCCATGAGCACCCTGCACCACCACCGAAACCTCACCCGCCGACACCACACAAACCCGCTCATGTTCGCGCGCCAACGTCTCCGCCCGATCCAGCAGATACCTGGCCGCCCCCCGATACTCCCACTCATCGCAGCCGTTATCGAACACCACCGCAAACCCCATCGCCGCAGCGCACGCACTCGCCGTAGCGCACAGATCATCGCTCGAAAGAAGCATCACCGCCTTAGCCTTCGCAAACGCCGTATCTCCCGCCTTCGGAGTCTCCGCCAAATCCGGATCATCAAAGTAAGCCCGCAGCGTCTCCGTAAGCTGCAGAGTCGGTCCAGCCTTGCGAATGATCTCGCGACAAGTCTCCACCGTCGTCACATCCGGCACCGTCGGCCCCGACCCCACAACATCCATTACTCCAGGCGGCACATCCGACACGATCAGCGTGCACATCGTCGCTCCACCCGCAGCCACCGCGAGCCGTCCACCCTTCGCTGCAGAGAAATGCTTCCGCAACGCATTCATCTCACCAATCGCCAACCCGGAGTGCACCAGCCCACGGTGCAAATCCGCCACATCCTCCATCGTCATCGCCGCACTCAGAGGTTTCTCCACCATGCTCGAAGCCCCGCCACTCAGCAGCACCAGCACCAGACACCGCTCATCGCACCGGCCCAGCAGCTCCAACATCGCATCTGCCGCAGCAGCCGACGTCTCATCCGGAATCGGATGACTCCCCTGCAAGAACCTCACCCGCGCATCAACACTCATCGGAGCCGTCGGCCCCACAACAACGCCCTCCAACGTAATCTGCTCGCCACGGAACGCCGCTAACACCCCATCGACCATCGGCCCCGCAGCCTTCCCCACCGCCGCAATCACCACCCGCTCGAAATCCGCCAGCCGATACGCGATCCCCTTCACATGCAGCACGCCATCCACGCAGCGAACCTCACGCTGCATCACCGCATCGACCCGCACCATACGCAGCGCATTCGCAAAGATCCTGAGCGCCTCGTCTCGCAACGCCATCACACCCTCACCCACAAACCAGCCCAGACTATCAGCCACTCACATTGACGCTCCGCAAACCCGCATGTTCCGATCAACATAGTGACCTCTCGCACCGCACTTCCCGTCGACGCCATCCTCCCCGCCATCGTCGACAGTCTCCGCTACACCCCTAACCTGGTCATCGAAGCCCCACCCGGCGCCGGCAAGACCACGCGGGTCCCACCCGCACTGCTCTCCCTCATCCAAGGCGAAGTCATCGTCCTCGAACCCCGCCGCATCGCCGCCCGTCTCTCCGCCCGCCGCGTCGCAGCCGAACTCGGCGAAGAGGTCGGCAACACCGTCGGCTATCAGGTCCGCTTCGAAGAAAAGGTCTCCGCCCGCACCCGCCTCCGCTTCGTCACCGAAGGCATCCTCACCCGCCGCCTCCTCACCGACCCCACACTCAAAGGCATCGACGCCATCATCCTTGACGAGTTCCACGAGCGCCACATCGACAGCGACCTTGCCCTCGCGCTCCTCAAGCGCCTGCAACGCCAGCGCCCCGAACTCCGCCTCATCGTCATGTCCGCCACACTCGACGCCGCACCTATCGCACACTACCTCAACGACTGCCCAATCCTTCGCTCCGAAGGCCGCCAGTACCCGCTCACCGTCCGCCATCTCCCTTACTCACCCGACCCGCTCCACACGCAGGTAAAGAACGCCGTAGCCCTCCTGAACAGTGAAGGCCACACCGGCAACATCCTCGCCTTTCTACCCGGCGCCGCCGAGATCCGCCGCACCATCCGCGAGTGCGAACCTCTCGCCCGCACCACCGGCCTTGTCGTCCTTCCTCTGCACGGCGACCTCACACCCGCCGAGCAGGACCGCGCCGTCCTCCCCACCACCGAACGCAAACTCATCGTCGCCACTAACGTCGCCGAAAGCTCCGTCACCGTCGAAGGCGTAACCGCCGTCATCGACAGCGGCCTCGCCCGCACAGCAACCTACTCGCCATGGACAGGCCTGCCCACGCTGCAGATCACCCGCATCAGCAAAGCCTCCGCCACACAACGCGGCGGCCGAGCAGGCCGCACCGCACCCGGTCAGGTCCTCCGCCTCTATCAGCAGGAAGACTTCCGCCTCCGCCCCGACCATGACACACCCGAGATCGCAAGAACCGACCTCTCGCAACTCCTCCTCACCCTCCGCGCCATGAACATCGCGCACCTCGCCCACATCGAGTGGCTCACCTCGCCACCACACGAAGCTGTCGCCCTCGCCGAATCTCTGCTCGACCGCATCGGCGCCACCGGCACCATGGCCCAGCGACTCGCGCGTCTGCCGCTGCCGCCACGCCTGGCCCGCGTCCTCGTCGAGTCCCTCGACCGCGGCGTCGGCGAAGACGGCTGCCGCGCCGCCGCCCTCCTCGGCCTCAACACCCGCACCGACAAGAACGACATCCTCGCCGCTCTCGATCTCCCACCCGACGACCGCCTCCGCCAGCACACCGACCAGCTCCTCCGCATCGCACGCCCACCCAAACCCTCACGCCACGACGACGAAGCGCTGCTCCTCTCAATCCTCTCCGGCTTTCCTGACCGCGTCGCCCGCCACCGTACCGCCAATCAGGTCACACTCTCCAACGGTCTCACCGCCGAGCTCGCCGGCACCACACCGACCTACGAGTTCCTCCTCGCCCTCGACGCCGAAGACCGCAAAGAAAACCCGATGCCGCTCATCCGCATGGCCGCGCGCGTCGAGCCCTCCTGGCTCCTCGACCTATTTCCCGACAGCATCACCGAAACCGCCGAACCCGTCTGGAACCGCGCAGGTGAGCGCGTCGAACGCATCAGCGCCCTGCTCTACGACAAGCTCGTCATCGACGAA
Source organism: Acidobacteriaceae bacterium (assembly GCA_903970395.1). Lineage (GTDB taxonomy): Bacteria > Acidobacteriota > Terriglobia > Terriglobales > Acidobacteriaceae > Granulicella. The sequence continues at coordinate 27,291 of CAJCIM010000006.1, read as the reverse complement.
TCCCGCGGGCCCGCCTCCGAATCCGAAGCGGCCGCACTCCTTGCAAGCAAAGCCCTCGAACTCGGTCTCGAACACTTCGTCGACAAGGAATCCCTCGACGCTCTCCTCGCGCGCCTCAACTTTGCTGGCCTACCACCACCTGACCTGGAACACACTCTCCGCAACCTGTGCCTCGGCCTCAAGTCCTTCGCAGAGCTCCGCGCAGCCGCCAAAAACTTCCTTCCACTCCTCGACTCCACCCTCGACCTCAAGCATCTCAACGAAATCGCTCCACTCTCAATCCGCCTCCACAACGGCCGCCAGACAAAGATCCACTACGAACTTGACCGGCCACCCTGGATCGCCTCGCGCCTGCAGGACTTCTTCGGCATGAAAGACACGCCACGCATCGGCCTGGAGAAGACCCCACTGGTCATCCATCTCCTCGCACCCAACCACCGCGCAGTGCAAACCACCACCGACCTCGCAGGCTTCTGGCAACGCCTCTACCCGCAGGTCCGCCGCGAGCTCATGCGCCGCTACCCGCGCCACTCCTGGCCCGAAGAACCGCACTCGCCTCTGTCATCCTGACCCTGCGCCTGTCGAAGGGAAGGATCTGCTTTTGCTTGAACCGCCACGACTCTGTCATCTCGACCGAAGCAGGATGGCTCTATCGTCCTGCGCAGTGGAAAGACCTGCAGTTCTGTCTGAATCAACTCAGCCCAGGGAGGTGTCCTCTTTTCCACCCGCACAAGACATTCATAACAACCGCGAACTATACTCATTCGCTCTGGGGCCTTCATGAAAAAGCTCGTACTCTCCCTAGCTCTCACGCTCTCCGGCGCAACGCTTCCGGCGCAACAGCCTGCGCCACGTCCACATATCACCGGCATCTCGCACGTCGGCTACTTCGTCTCCGATCTCCCCAAAGCCCTCAACTTCTGGCACGGCCTCCTCGGCTACGACGTGGCCTATACCCTTTCGAAGCCCAACACCGACGACACCCGCATCGCCTTCATCAAGATCAACGACCATCAGCACATCGAACTCTTCAACGAGCCGCCCACCAATCCACCCAGCATGATGAGCCACCTCTGCTTCTCCGTCGACAGCATCGAGCAGATGCGCGCCTATCTCAGCGCCAATGGCTACGACATCAAACCTGGCAATAGCACAACCCGCACCGGCGACTACGCCTTCGAGATCAAAGACCCGAACGGCATGTTGATCGAGTTCGTCCAAAGCCTCCCCACCGGCAAGGAGATGCAGGCAGCCGGTAAGTTCCTCCCCGCCACACGCATCTCGCCGCGCATCTACCACGCAGGCTACAGCGTCGGAAACGCCGAAAAGACCGTGGACTTCTACAAGATGCTCGGCTTCACCGAAACCTGGCGCAACGGCCCCAGCCCCAAAGAGATCAGCTGGATCAACATGAAGGTCCCCGACGGCGACGACTACGTCGAGCTGATGCTCTTCCACCCGCCGCTCGACCCCAAAAGCTTAGGCGGCAAGAACCATCTCTCCCTCGTCGTCCCCGACATCGAAAAGTCCGTCGCCGACCTCGAATCCCGCGCTGCCTACAAGACCTACGGCAAACCGCTCGCCATCCACACTGGAGTCAACGGCAAACGCCAGGTCAACCTCTTCGACCCCGACGGCACCCGTGTAGAACTCATGGAACCCACCACCCTCACCGGCCAACCCGTTCCGTCATCCACAGCCCCTCTACCGCCGCCCGCCTACTGATCTCAACGCTTCGCCTTCTTTCCTGCCTTCGGCGCTCCCGTCGTCTGCCGCACAATCAACCGCGTCGGAATCATCTCTCCCGCATCAGCCGGCAGATTCTTCAACTGCAGATGCGCCACCAGCGCACTCACCGCCTTCAGCGCCAGGTCCTTGCACGACATCCTTACCGTCGTCAGCGGAGGAATCGTGTACTCGGCCAGATGAATATCGTCGAAGCCAATCAGCGAGAAGTCTTCCGGCACCCTCAGCTTCGCCTCAAACAGTGCATGTTGCACGCCAATCGCTGTCATATCGTTCGAGCACATCATCGCCGTCGGCCGCTCCCGCAACGCAAGAATCTTCACCATCGCATCGCGCCCGCTCTCCAACGTATGCTCACCCTCCACAATCCACGTGGGGTCAGCCTTAATGCCTGCCGACTTCAGGCTGCTCAAAAATGCCGCCTTGCGTGCCGCGGCCGACCGCAGCCGCAACGGCCCCGTAATGAAACCAATCTTTCGGTGTGCCAGCCCCGCCAGATGCTGCACGCCCTCATTAATCCCGACCCGATAGTCCACGGCCAGCACGCTGCTCATCGGCCGCTCCGGGGCGGCGTCAATGAACACCACCGGAATCTGGTCCTCCGCGAAGCGCTCGAACAGAAAATCTTCAATGCCGAACGTCATCACCGCAACGCCGTCCACCTTGCGTTCCAGCATCCGCCGCGCGCACTGCTCCATGCGCTTGCGGTCATAGTTGGTCGAAGCAATCAGGATCTCGTACCCACGCTCCACCGCCACCCGTTCGAACTCCTGGATCAGCTCCGGAAAGAACGGATTCGTAATCTCCGACACGATCAACCCCAGCAGCTTGCTCTTGCCAGAAACCAGCGCGCGCGCCTGCGTGTTCGGAAAGTAGTTCAACTCCGCCGCCGCCGCCCACACCCGTTCAGCCAGCACCGGGTCCACCGTAGGCACACGGTTGATCGCACGCGACACCGTAGCAATCGATACGCCCGCGCGCGCAGCCACGTCGCGGATGTCGATCTTCGCAGGCGTCTCACTCTTAACAGGCTTCGGGGAACGCTTCATCCAGGGATCGTCCATGCAACACATAGTTTCTATAGGCGTTGCTTTCGAATGAGAGTAGCACGGGGTTGACGGCCATCCACGACCGCAGCTACTGTCTCTAATATCAGTAAACGTTTTCAGTGCGAGCTGTTTGCAACGCACAAAACGCTGGAGAACGCTCGATGCCCGTCGTTGCTGGAGTTGATTTTGGAACGCTAAGCGTGCGCGTCACGCTGCTCGACAGCGAACGCGGCCGCCTCGGCACAGCCGCAGCACCCTACCCTCTTCACCGCCGCCGCGAAGACCCCGACTTCGCCACGCAGTCCCACGCCGACCAGATGGCCGCCCTCGCGCAGGCCACACGCGACGTCCTCCACCAGAGCGGCGTCCCCGGCACCGACATCGTCGCGCTCGCGCTCGACACCACCGGCTCCAGCGTCATACCCGTGGACGCCACGCTCCAACCACTCGATGAGTACATGCTCTGGTGCGACCACCGCGCCCACGCAGAAGCACGCCAGATCACCGAACTCGCCCACGCAGAAAACCTCGAAGCCATCGACTGGTGCGGCGGTGTCTACTCGCACGAGTGGGGCTTCGCCAAACTCCTCTACTGGCTCCGCCACAACCCATCTCTCCGTCCCAAATTCGCAACAGCTCTCGAACACTGCGACATGGTCGCCGCCACACTCATCGGCATCACCGACCCGGCACTCGTTCCGCGCAGCATCTGCGCCATGGGTCACAAGTGGATGTGGAACCCGCGCTGGGACGGCCTTCCGCCGCAGTCCTTCCTCTCCAAACTCGATCCCCTCTTCGACGGCATCCGCGAAAAACTCAACGGCCGTTACAGCACCTCCGACACCATCGCCGGCAAGCTCAGCGAGCACTGGGCGCAGCAACTCGGCCTCTCCGCCGGAATTCCTATCCCCGTCGGCGCATTCGACGCCCACTGGGACGCCATCGGCGCTGGCTGCCGCGAAGGCGACGTCGTCAACGTCGTCGGCACCTCCACCTGCATCATCGCTATGGCGCGCCACACCGAGCTCGTCCCCGGCGTCTGCGGCGTCGTACCCGGCAGCGTGCATCCGCAGTTCACCGGCATCGAAGCCGGCCTCTCCGCCACCGGAGACATCTTCGAAGCTATCGCCAAGCGCGCCGCTACCGATGTCAAAACCCTCTCGCAGGGCCTCGAAACATACGCTCCCGGCCAGACCGGCCTCCTTCGCCTCAGCTGGGACAACGGCGACCGCACCGTCCTCGTCAACTCCGAGCTAGGCGGCATCACCCTCGGCTGGAACCTCATCCACACCGCGCAGGACGAGCTCTTCGCCGCCATCGAAGGCACCGCCTTCCACACCCGCATCATCCTCGACCGCATGGCCGAACACGGTGTCCCTGTAACCCGCATCATCAACGCCGGCGGCATCCCGCAACACAACGCGGTCCTCAACCAGGTCTACGCCGACGTCCTCAACAAGCCCGTCCTCGTCCCCGACGGCACACCCACCAGCCTCGGCTCCGGCATCTTCGCCCTGGTCGCCGCGGGCGTCTTCCCCACCATCGAGGCCGCGCAGCAAAAGCTCTGCCTGCCCTTCAAGACCTTCACCCCACGCCCCGCGGCCGTAGCCATCTACAGCCAGCTCTTTCCGTTCTACCGCGACATCTACTTCTCCCTGGGCCAGCGCAGCAGCCCCCCAGCTTCGCTCGGCAACATCCTCCCCGAACTTCGCCGCATCGCCGAACACTCCCGTGTGCAGCAATAGGTTTGTTTGCCATTCGTCGGTTGCCCCATCTTCGCCGACAGCATCATAGTCGGCTAAGATGGGTTCGCGGGATTTCGAAGCCGCCCTCAGCGAGGTCGAACGGAAAGTCTGCGTGACGACGCTACTTCAGCATGATCATGGCCGACGTCGCTGAGGCTGCAATCGCCGTGATGTCGAGTGCCGCATTCTTCATAAAGTCGAATGGGACGTAAAGAATATCGTTCTCCTGCATCGCCATGTCGGGCTGCTTGCCTTTTTGCATGGCGCTCAGGTTGATAGGAATCTCTTTGTAGTCGTCCCCATTGACCCGCCGCATCAACCGGGCATGATTTCCTGCCGTGTGCGTTCCTCCTCCGGCGCGTGCCACCGCTTGCAACACCGTGATTCCGGACTGGTCGTTATTCATCGGAAAACCACCCGCCCGATTCACATCGCCGAGAATGTAAACAAGCTTTTGCTTGGGAACGGTGATCGAATCACCGGGAGACACGTACACATTCTGCGCCAGGCCCGTCCTTGAGTCCTCCGACACAAATACATCCTCTGTGCCCTTCAGGTTGGCTCGCCGAATCGACACATGATGATCGGCCAGCTCGGTAAAGCCGCCCGCCTGCGCCAACAAGTCCGTCAAAGGCCGCGGAGTCGTGATCTCATACGCACCAGGGCGCACAACCTGGCCGATGACAGTCACGTTTCGTGTAGCCGTATGTAAAACGGTCACCAGGACCTGCGGCGAGTTCATAAGCCTGCGGTGGACGAGGGTATGTTCTACCTCATCCGACGCCTGCGCCGGTGTCAGACCCGCAGCATGAATGCTCCCACCCATCAGAAGCGGCAGGTCGCCGTTGTCGTTCACACGGGAGGTCGAGCTAAGCTCCGGCGTGTCGAACACCTCCACATGCACCTGGTCCCCAGGTCCAATCAGAAGGCTCTCCTCCTGCCCAAAGGATGGCGAGGCGAGCATGGTTCCGACGACCGCAAGCAACAACGCAAATTTCATGCAGGCTCCTGAACGCACAGACGGCCGACAAGCCGGTAGTCAGCAAACGACAGACGCCGTGTCTCTATCTCTACCTCTTACTATCGGCGCATCCGCGATCGATCGCATCGGCTGTCAACGACACTGCCACATGTACCTTCTCCCCTGCGCGGCCAGTAGCCTACGCGCAGCCGTTCGGAAATCGATAGAGTTGGCTATATGGCTCGTTCAAAGGTGACCGGATGAAGCGATTGCCCTCCTTGGATGGCCTGCGGGCAATCTCAATCTGCATGGTTCTGCTATCGCACATACTTCTGCACATCCGGCCTCAGAACGGATGGCAGGCGGCCCTGCTCGTGGTCCTCGGCAATGGCGAAGAGGGCGTCTCCATCTTCTTCGTCATCAGCGGGTTTCTCATCACGATTCTTCTCTTGAAAGAGAAGCAGGCAAACGGACGCATAAGTCTCTCTGCCTTCTACATCCGCCGCGCCTTTCGTATCATGCCTGCATTTTTGATCTTCATGGTGACAGTCGCGGTCCTTGCCAAGACTGGCATGATTGCTGTTCCCCGCTGGCAGTTTCTCCGCGCGTTGACCTTCACCATGGACTACGTGAGCTACAAAAATACGTGGATCGGTCATATCTGGAGCCTTAGCGTAGAAGAGCAGTTCTATCTCATCTGGCCACTCTTGGCCGTCCTCTGTTCCCGGAAGACGCTCACCTGGATCGCAGCATCCGTTATCGTCCTGGAGCCGTTCATACGGATGGCAGATCGAATCTTCCTGCCTTCGACGAGATACGAGATCGTCTACATGGGCCATACTCGGGCAGACATGCTGATGTTTGGTTGCCTGGTTGCCCTGCTGTATGAGAATCCCCGCTTTATACAGATAGTCGAGGGCTTGTTTCGCAAAAAAGGACCCGCGTTTGCAGCCGTCTTTATCTTCGTCGGTTCACCATTGCTGCAGTTGAAATTTGGAGGCTTGTATCTTCATCCAGTGGGCTATACCCTTCAGGGCGTAAGCATTGCGCTGCTCATGCTCTTCGCCATTCAAGACGCGCGGGGAGGGGGCACTTTTGCGCGTCTGCTCAATGCTGCACCGGTCGTCTGGCTGGGGGTACTCTCGTACAGCATCTACCTATGGCAGGAACTGTTCATCGGCTTCGATGGCTTCAGTTTGCAGAGAAGCATGATTGGACTTCTATTTGTGGTTCCCATCGCGGCTCTCTCCTACTATTCGGCTGAAAAACCAATGCTGAAGGTGAAAGGCCACTTCGAGAGGCGACGTGCAAGGCTCAATACCCCGAGCCTTGCCAGTGTCTCCACATCTCAAACCTGATGTAGATCCATCTGCTACTGCCTCTGAGCGCGTTGACACCTACTTCTCCACCTCTCTACACTGCCTTTAGAAAACGTTTCCTAAAGGCAGGTCATGCTCTCTTTCGACTCCCTCGAACTCTGGTTCGTCACCGGCAGCCAGCACCTCTACGGCCCCGAAACCCTCACGCAGGTCGCCGACCACTCGCAGAAGATCGCCGCCTCTCTCTCCGCCGAAACCGCCATTCCCTTTCAGGTCGTCTTCAAGCCCGTCCTCACCACGCCCGACGAGATCCGCAGTCTGTGCCGCGAAGCCAACAACACCCCCAACTGCATCGGCCTCATCCTCTGGATGCACACCTTCTCCCCGGCCAAGATGTGGATCGCCGGCCTCACCTCGCTCTCCAAACCATTCCTGCATCTGCACACGCAGTTCAACAGGCAGCTTCCCTGGTCGTCCATCGACATGGACTTCATGAACCTCAACCAGGCCGCCCACGGCGACCGCGAGTTCGGCTTCATCACCGCGCGCCTCAAGCTGCCACGCAAGGTCGTCGTCGGCTTCTGGCAGGACACCGACACCATCGCCGAGATCGCCGCCTGGTCCCGCGCCGCCGTCGGCTGGCACGAGTCGCAGAACCTCAAGGTCGCCCGCTTCGGCGACAACATGCGCGAGGTCGCCGTCACCGAAGGCAACAAGGTCTCGGCTGAGATCCAGCTCGGCTACAGCGTCAGCGGATACGGCGTCGGAGACCTCGTCGCCCGCATGAACCAGTTCACCGACGCCGACGTCGACAAGCTCGTCGCCGAGTACCGTGACACCTACTCCATCGCCGCCGAACACGACCGTCCCGCCTCACTCCGCACCGCCGCAAAGATCGAACTTGGCCTCCGCGCCTTCCTCGAAGAGGGCGGCTTCGGCGCCTTCACCGACACCTTCCAGGACCTCCACGGCCTCGACCAGCTCCCCGGCATCGCCACGCAGCGCCTCATGGCCTCCGGCTACGGCTTCGGCGGCGAAGGCGACTGGAAGACCGCAGCCCTCGTCCGCACTATGAAGGTCATGGCCCAGGGCCTTCCTGGCGGCACCTCCTTCATGGAGGACTACACCTACGACTTCTCCGGCACACCCAAGGTCCTCGGCTCGCACATGCTCGAGATCTGCCCCTCGATTGCGACCAACAAGCCCGCCGTCGAAGTCCACCCCCTCGGCATCGGCGGCAAAGACGACCCCGTCCGCCTCGTCTTCACCGCACCCAGCGGCCCCGCCGTCAACGCTTCACTGGTCGACATGGGCGACCGCTTCCGTCTCCTCGTCAACCTCGTCGACGTCATCCAACCCGAACAGCCGCTACCGAAACTCCCTGTAGCCCGCGCTGTCTGGGTCCCACGTCCAAGCCTCAAAACCGCCGCCGCCGCATGGATCTACGCCGGCGGAGCACACCACACCTGCCTCAGCCAGGCCCTCACACTCGAACACCTCGAAGACTTCGCCGAGATCGCCAACCTGGAACTCATCGTCATCGACACCGACACCAAACTCCGCGACCTCCGCCAACAACTCCGCTGAGTAACCCTCTACGGAATGCCGTTGTCTTTGCTCTTGTCTTTGCTCTTCTTGTTTGTCATTCCCGCAGGGAATCTGCTTTGCCGTTGTCGTTGCTTTTGCCTTTGAGGGCCAACGGCCCGATACATACCAGCCTGGGGCGAAGCCCCAGGTAACATGCGAAGGAAATGACCAGAGGGCTGAAGGCCCGATACATCAGGAGCGGCACCATCATCCGCTCAACGCCACAGGAGTCACCATGCTTCTCCCATCCCTCCGCGAACAGGTACTCGAAGCCAACCTCGAACTCGTCCGCCGCGGCCTCGTCCTCTACACCTTCGGCAACGCCTCCGCCGTCGACCGCGAACAGGGCCTCGTCGTCATCAAGCCCTCCGGCGTCGACTACGACGACCTCCGCCCCGAGCACATGGTCGTCACCGACCTCCACGGCAAAATAGTCGAAGGCACGCTCAACCCCTCCTCCGACCTCGATACGCACACGCTCCTCTACCGCGAGTTCCCTACCATCGGCGCCGTCGTCCACACGCACTCGGAGTTCGCCACCAGCTTCGCGCAGGCCGGCCTCGCCATCCCGGCCCTCGGCACCACCCACGCCGACTACTTCTACGGCCCGGTCCCCTGCTCGCCGCCACTCACCGACGATGCCATCGCCGGTAAATACGTCCACGAAACCGGCCTCGCCATCGTCTCCCGCTTCAAAGCCGCCGACGGCACCTTCCTCGTCGACCCGCTCGCCATCCCGGCCTGCCTGGTCGCTGGCCATGCCCCCTTCGTCTGGGGTAAGACCGCCCACGACGCCGCCCACAACGCGGTCGTCCTCGAAGCCGTTGCCCGCATGGCCTACCGCACCCTCACCCTGCCCGGCAGCACCCCGCAGGTCACACAATCCCTCCTCGACCGACACTACTTCCGCAAGCACGGAGCCAACGCCACATACGGCCAGAAATAACCTCAGCCTTTGCTTTTCTTGTTGTCATTCCCTTAGGAAATCTGCTTCTCGAATCACCACAAATCTCTGTCATCTCGACCGAAGCCAAACAGCTTCATCGTTTGGCGCAGCAGAAAGTTCCCTGCACCCGTTGCGGCAAGGCCGAACAACAGCTCTCGTCGTCTCAAAGCTGCACGCTCCCTATTGCGCTGACACTAGCGCTTCTCAGGAATCGCAGCCCAGATTGCCGGGTCTTCCTCACCCAGCACCCACGAGCACACGCCCAGAACGCCGCTCTGCTTCGCCAACTCATAACGGTCCATAAACGCGCGCTTGTCGGTATAGAAGAACCACTCACGCATCGAGTCGCGGTTGATGTAGAACCACGGCGTGTGATCGTCCTCGTCCCACTGCGTCTTACCGGCGTAGGTATCGCGGTACTGGATCGTGTTCGCATACGAGATGTACTCCGCCGTCGGGTTCGGCTTCTTCTCGTCCTTGCCCAGCCCCGGATCGCCCGTATACCAGTGGTATCCATACGCAGCAATACCCAGCGACAGTTTGCTCTTCGGCACAAACTTCAGCGCATAGTCCAGGTTCATCTTCGTCCAGATCCAGCCGCCCACCGGCCCCGGAGTCGTCCACCGCGTGTTCTGGTCATACGTCATCAAACAAACCGTATCCACAACCTCGCCCAGCGCCTTCAGGTCATAGCCCAGCCGCCACTCTTCGTAGATCCACTTGCTGAACGCCGTCTCGCCCGCATGCCCCGGCCCATTCGGGCAGATATCGATCTGCACCTGCAGGTGCTGCGCGTGCAGCGCATCGGCCACGCGCTTCACCAGCGCCGACAGCCCATCGCGATCGGTCCACATCACATCCTCAATATCGAGGTTTACGCCGTCGTAGCCGTTCTCTTTGCTCTCGCGGATCAGCCCTTCGATCAGCGCATCCTGCGCCTTCGTATCGTCCACCAGCATGTGCAGCTTCTTGTAGTCGAACAGTGCAAACAGCGGGATGATCGTCATATGCGCATCGTGCGCCGCCTTCAAAACCACCGGCTGCGGCTCACCTGTCACCAGGCCGTTCTCGTCAATCTGGTACCAGGTCGGCGAAATCACATCGATCTTGTTCTTGTGCGCCATAAACGAGTCGACCGAAGCCTTCCCATTGCCCATCCAGAACTCCACCTTCTGCGCCTGCACTCCACAACAACCCAGCAACACCACAACCGCACAAACCAAACTCTTCATCGTGATCTCTTTCCTCTTCTAGAAGCCTACAGAAAAACCTTCTGGACATTCAAAACCGTCCACAACTTCACTATGCAAAACACTTAGCCATCACCCCTATTGACACCCACGATAAACTGAAGTTAGTAGAGACAAAGTCCAGCCCGGCCATACACCGGGTCTTCGTGTTTAATCTGACGACATGGGCCGGTATACGACGGAGCAGACCTTCGCAAGTCCGCACCTATGCCTCTTTTCATCAATATCATCGATCAAAAAGTACCCCGGGGGAGGCCTACCCTATCCCCACAACAGCACAAGCGCCCCCTCGCGGTAGGCGCTTGTGCTGTTGCCTGTTTGTATTGACTAGATCGACTGATTGAGCACACGATTGAGCCGTTGAACGAAGGCGGCCGGGTCCTTCAAGGGGACACCTTCCAGCAGAAGTGCCTGGTCCAAGAGCAGCCAGGCGGCATCGGCCACCTTGGCGTCTTCAGGGTTAGCAAGGAGCTTCTTGACGATCTCATGGTCCGGATTGATCTCGAGCGTTGGTGTAGGCTCGGGAATATCCTTCTGGCCCATGGCTCGCATCATGTGGCGCATGCGCGCGCTCGGCTCGTCTTCGTCCGACACGATCACCGACGGGCTGTCGGCAAGCCGCGACGAGGCGCGGACCTCCTTCACAGCGTCGCCAAGCGTGGACTTGATCTTCTCGAGCAGTGGCTTCAACTCCTCCGTCTTCTCTGGCGTGGAATCGTCCTTGAGGTCATCGCCCGTGGTGGACTTGTTGACGGCCTTGAGATCGATCTCGCCGTACTTAGGTACAGAAGAGAAGACAATCTCATCGATATCGTCATCGAGAATGAGAACTTCGACTCCCTTCTTCTTGTAAATCTCAAGTAGCGGCGAGTTACGAAGCATGCTCTCAGTGCCGCCCGTGATGTAATAAATCGCCTTTTGTTCGGCCTGCATGCGCTCCTTCGCCTCCGCGAGCGAAGTAAGCCCTTCGACCTTGGTGGATTTGAAGCGGACGAGGTCGAGCAACGTCTCGCGGTTGGCATAGTCACCGTAGAGACCTTCTTTGAGCGGACGGTTGTACTCGGCGATGAACTGCGCATACTTGTCCTTGTCGGTGGCAGCGATGTTCTTCAGCTCGGAAAGAATCTTCTTGACGCTGGCAGTCTTGATGCTGGTGAGCACCTTGTTCTGCTGCAGAATCTCACGTGAGACATTGAGCGGGAGGTCTTCGGAGTCGATGATTCCGCGAACAAAGCGCAGGTACTGCGGAAGCAGTTCCTTGGAGTCGTCCATGATAAAGACGCGCTTGACGTAGAGCTTGATACCGCCCTTGTACTCGGACTGATAAAGGTCTGTAGGAGCCTTAGCCGGAATGTAGAAAAGTGTGGTGTACTCAAGGGTGCCTTCGGCGCGGGTGTGGAACCAGAAGAGCGGGTCTTCCCAGTCGCCGGTGATGGACTTGTAGAACTCCTTGTAATCGTCATCGGTGAGCTCGGACTTGGGCCGCTGCCACATAGCGGAAGCGGCGTTGACCTGCTCGGTAACGCGAGACTTGATTGACTCCTTCTTCTCAGCGTTCCACTCGCTCTTGTCGTAGGTGAGAAAGATGGGAAAGGCAATGTGGTTGGAGTACTTCTTTACGATCTCCTGCAGACGCCAACCGTTGGCGTACTGCGCGCCTTCGTCGTTGAAGTGGATAAGGACGGTGGTTCCTGCCGTTGAGCGGACGTCACTGCCGGTGGCCTCTTCGATCTCGAAGCCGGTCTTGCCGTCAGAGGTCCACTTGTAAGTCTTGTCTTCGCCAGCCTTGCGGGAGAAGACCTCGACCCTATCCGCGACCATGAAGACGGAGTAGAAGCCAACGCCAAACTGTCCAATAAGGTTGGAGTCTTTCCTCGCGTCGCCGGAGAGTTGGGCGAGAAAGTTCTTGGTCCCGGACCGGGCAATAGTCCCGAGATGGGCAATGAGATCCTCCTCGTTCATGCCGATTCCGGTGTCGGAGATGGAGAGGATCTTCTTCTCATCATAGAGCTCAAGGTCGATGCGCGGCGAATCGATGCCGTTGCCGACGAGGGCCTTGAACTTTTCGTCAACTAGAGTCAGGTGACGAAGCTTGTCGAGCGCATCAGACGAGTTGGAGATGAGCTCGCGGAGGAAGATCTCCGGATGTGAGTAGAGCGAATGGACAATCAGTTGAAGGAGCTGGCTTACTTCGGTCTGGAACTGTTGCTTTGACATGGCGTCTTCAATTATCACCAAAAATGGGACGGAGGTGAAGACCACTCAAGTCTTCCGGGCGTCCTAAGCCAAGAGGGCTCAATCGGTTTGGCGGCCCTGTTTTCCTCTCAAAAGCTGGCTACCATGAAGAGGAACATGGCTGACGCAAATCCTCTCTCACCGCACCTCGTTTCGCACATCTCCCAAACCCTGAATCTGCCTGCATCCGGCGTTCGGTCGGTGATGACCCTGCTGGACGAAGGTTCGACTATCCCGTTTATTGCACGCTACCGCAAGGAGGCGACCGGCAATCTGGATGAAGTACAGATCCGCGACACTGCGGAGAAGATCGCATACTTCCGGGACTTGGTAGACCGTAAGGCGACGGTGCTCGCCTCCATTGCCGAGCAAGGCAAGTTGACCGATGAACTGAAGTCTCGAATCGAGGCAGTGCTGGATCGTAGCGAGCTTGAGGATCTATACCTGCCCTACAAACCCAAGCGCCGCACCAAAGCAACGATCGCATGCGAAAGAGGGCTTGAACCTCTGGCCGACTACATCTGGGCTCAGAAGTCCGGACCGCTTGACATTCTCGGCCTGGCTCAGTCGCTGGTAGACCCCGCAAAAGAAGTCGCAACGGTGGAGGATGCCCTCGAAGGCGCGCGGCACATTGTGGCGGAACGGATCAGCGAAGATGCTGATGTACGCAAAGTGTCACGTGCGCTCTTGTTCGACGAAGGCATCATCGTGAGCCGCAAGGCAATGGACGCCAAGGACGAGCAGGAAAAGTTCAAGATGTACTACGAGTACCGCGAGCCCGTAAAGACCATCCCGTCTCATCGCATGCTGGCCATCCGGCGGGGCGAGGCGGAAAGCGTCCTCTATTGGCTCATCGAGCTTGACGAGCCTCGCGTACTCGGTCTCATACGTTCGCATGTCCTCCGAACCGAAGGTGACTGGACGCCTCACCTAAACCTGGCCATCGAAGACTGCTGGAAGCGGCTGTTGAACTCGTCCATCCAGGGAGAGATTCGGCTTGAGCTGAAACGCCGCTCGGACACAGCGGCTATCGACGTCTTCCGTGAGAACCTGCAGCACCTGCTGTTGGCCGCGCCCGCAGGGCCAATCGGTGTTCTAGGCATCGATCCCGGCCTGCGCACGGGTTGCAAGCTGGCCGTCGTGGACGAGACCGGTAAGTTCCTGGGCGACGATGTGATCTACCCGCACACAGGACGCACTACGGAAGCGAACAACAAGCTGGCTGCCATCATGGCAAAACACAGCGTGCGCGCCATCGCGATCGGCAACGGAACAGCGTCGCGCGAGACTGACACCTTTGTGCGTGATTTCCTGCAGGAGAAAGGGTTGACGCAGATCTTCCGCGTCACCGTATCGGAAGCAGGCGCAAGCGTATATTCTGCATCGGATGTCGCACGGCAGGAGTTTCCAAACCTGGACCTAACAGTGCGAGGCGCGATCTCGATTGCGCGACGTCTGCAGGATCCTCTCTCCGAATTGGTTAAGGTAGATCCAAAGTCCATAGGTGTCGGGCAGTACCAACATGATGTGGACCAGCGGCAGTTGCAGCAGTCACTTGAAGCAACCATTGAAAGCTGCGTGAATCGCGTAGGTGTGGATCTCAACACAGCTTCGTGGACGCTACTGCGCTACGTTGCGGGCATCAGCGAACGGATTGCGCTGAACATAGTAAGTTACCGTGACCAGAACGGACGATTCCGCTCACGAGCGCAACTACACGATGTCTCGGGCGTGGGACCGAAGACATTCGAGCAGGCAGCCGGCTTCCTGCGTGTGCGTGACGGAGAGCAGCCGTTGGATAACACCGCTGTGCATCCCGAGTCTTATGCGTTGGTGGAGCAGATTGCCCAGTCACTCGCACAACCGGTGCCGGAGTTGATTCGCAATCCGCAACTGCTCGCTGGCGTAGACAAAATCGGCATCGCAGCGGGGAACTTCACACTGAATGACATTCTCGAAGAGTTGAAGAAGCCGGGTCGCGATCCGCGTGACAAATTCGTGGCGCCTGCCTTCAGTGAAACGGTGCGTGAGTTGACCGACCTGCAGCCAGGAATGGTGCTCGAAGGTGTCGTGACTAACGTTACGAAGTTTGGCGCGTTTGTGGATGTCGGCGTACATCAGGACGGAATGGTGCACATATCCGAAATTGCCAACCGCTTCATCAAGGAGCCCGCTGAGGTGCTGAAGGCTGGGCAGATCGTAAAGGTCAAGGTGTTGTCTGCGGACGCGAAGACGAAACGTATTGCGCTCTCAATCAAAGCTCTTCAGGGTCCTGCCTCCGGTAGTCAAAGAACTCCACGACCCTCGAAGCCAAAGAAGGTGTCCTCGCCTGCTCCGTTATCTCTGAATGAAAAGCTGGCAACACTCTCGAACAAGTGGCGCGTGAGTTAGAGGTATTGCGTCGAAAGACCGATCGCACCCGCTGGCTTAGGCCTTATCGGATGTCCGTTGTTCCTGCGTTCGCCACCACACAGAGAGGCATGCGCCAGAAAGTTCACGATCATCTCCCGCCGTTGAGGAGGTTCAACAGACTCAAAGTGCCATTAGGTGTTTGACCGGATGGCATTGTCGATCAGAATGGCTATATGCTCTCAGAGTGCTGTCCAACACAAGGATGAGAGAGCCCAACATGACAACACAGAGCGCTGCGATCGGCCGCCGTCGCTGGACGATCGCCTGCCTATTAGGCTTTGGGGTGCTCGTCAACTACTGCGACCGCGTAAACCTCTCTGTATCGCATGCTGCACTTTATGCGACCTTCGGTATCTCCGATGTAGTATTCGGCTACCTTTCCAGCGCCTATAACCTGACCTACGCTATGTGCCAGCTTCCCGTCGGCGTTGTGCTCGACCGCTTTGGGGTGCGTCGGGTGGGGCGCGTCAGTACGTTTCTTTGGAGCATGGCATCCTTCGCCGCTGCGGTGACGCCAAACATCGGCGGCTTCTTCGGCGCACGATTCCTGCTCGGCCTTGGCGAAGCTCCGACGTTTCCTGCAAACGCAAAGGCAATTGGCCTATGGTTTCCCGCAAACGAAAGAGGCTTCGCGACATCCATCTTCGATGCCGCAGCCAAACTCGCCTCAGCCATTGGAGTGCCGATCATTGGCATCTTGTTGATCAAGGTTGGCTGGCGTTGGAGCTTCGCGGCAACCGGAATCGTGAGCCTTTTGTACTTCGGGCTTTTCAGCAAAATCTATAAAGACCCGGACGAAGATCAAAAGCTTACGGCGGCAGAAGCCACATACATCTCTGACGTTGATACGCTTCACAAACCGTCCATCGAAAGCTGCGAACAATCGTCATTGGGGTATCTGATTCGTCAGAAAAAAGTACTTGGACTTGCCATTGGTTTTGGAGCTTACAACTACAGCTTTTACCTCCTGCTGACTTGGCTGCCAAGCTATCTGTCCTCTGCCCTGCATATCGACCTGCTTCACTCGTTCTTGTATACGAGCCTCCCATGGCTCTTCGCGACAGTATGCGATTTGATCGCCGGGCTTACATCAGACGCGCTGATTCAACGAGGCTGGAATGCAAGTCACGTACGGAGGACGATTCTCATTGGCGGAACAGCTCTCGGGTTGGGCATCCTAGGTGCAGCCAACGCGCACACACCGGCGCGTGCTTTGCTTTGGATCAGCATATCGATCGGGGGCCTTTCAGCAGCATCCCCGATTGGATGGAGCATCCCCTCGATGATCTCGCCGCGAGGTGGCGTCGGCACCGTTGGCGGAATCGTCAACTTCTCGAACCAACTATCAGGAATCGCAGCCCCTATCGTGACGGGGTACATCCTCGCGGCAACTGGGTCATACAACTGGGTCTTTGGAGTCGCGGCAATCTATCTAGCGATCGGAATCGCAAGCTATCTCTTCCTGCTAGGAAAGATTGAACCGGTGCCTGCGAAGCCTGCAGCCACGCTCATTGCGTAGAGTGCAAAGAAGTGTTGTTACTCACTCACTCTTTGACGCGGCTTGGATGTTTGTTGCCCTCGTTGCGCCGGTGGAGATCCCGCCATCGACGAGCAGCGTCTGACCGGTGATATAGCGGCTTGCCTCCGATGCAAGGAAGACGATCGCGCCGTCCAGGTCATGCGGTTCGCCGGGACGCTTGAGCGGGATTCGATCGATCAGGTAGTCCACCCACTCCTGGTTCTCGTAAAGCACCTTGTTCTGCGCTGTCTGGAACCAGCCGGGCGCTAGACAATTGACGGTGATGCCGTGGCGCCCCCACTCGTCAGCCAGACTCATGGTAAGTTGACGAACACCTCCGCGACTTGCCGTGTAGGGCGCAAGCCCTGCGTACCCGAAGACACTGGTGACGGATCCAATATTGACGATGCGGCCGTAGCGATGCGGAATCATCTGTTTTGCGATCTGTTGCGCAACAAAGAAACTACCCCGAAGGTTCGTCTCGAGGACGAGGTTGTACTCCTCCCAGCTGATATCGACGGCTGGCTTACGCACGTTGCAACCGGCGTTGTTTACCAGTATGTGAACCTGTCCGATCTCAGCCACAGCGCCAGACATCCTTTGGATACTGTCATGGTCGCGAACATCGAGTTCAAGGGGATACGCTTTACGGCCAAGGCCCTCAATCTCCGCGACAAAGGTCTGCAGATCGTCCTTCTTGCGGCTGGTGATGATGAGGTCTGCGCCGGCCCGTGCGAGCGCGCGGCCAAAGTATTGGCCCAGTCCACGAGACGCACCGGTGATCAGAGCAAGTTGCCCAGTAAGGTCGAACAGGTTTTCAGCCACTATAGGGACTCCATTGCTTTGGGACGGGGATCGAGAATGATCTTCATGAGATTCGGCTCGCGCGCATGCAGGCGCTCGAACCACGAAGGGCCGTCGGCAAGTGGCGCGACGGCAGTAATAAGCGATGCGACGTTGATCTTGCCCGCGGCCATCAGTCTCATCGCCTCCGGGTACTCGCCGGCGGAGGCACAAGAACCCTGCAGTCGAATCTGCCTCGAAACCACTTTCTGCAGCGGCAGATTTACCTGGGGCGAAATGTTCCCCACCAATACAACGGTGCCTCCTTTGCGGACGCAGTCGATCGCAGTCGCGATGGTCTCGTTATGGCCTACGGCTTCGAGAACGATGTCCACCCCGCGGCCCTGTGTGCGCTTCATCACCTCGTCAGTGAGAGCCTGACCTGATGCTAGAAAAGTTGCTTCGGCACCCATGCTATTGGCAAGCTTCAGACGGGTTGGGTCCACGTCCGCGACGAAGACCCTCGTTGCATTGACGCCCCGGCTGCGGGCTGACTGCAGCAGGAGCAAGCCAATCATTCCAGCGCCAATAACTAGCACCGTCTCATCCCCCTTCATCTCCGCAACCTTCACACCGTGAAGAGCGACGGATACCGCCTCCAGCATCGCGGCCTCTGGGAACGAGAGTTCATCGGGCAGATGATATGCCACGCGAGCAGGCACAGTTAGAAACTCCGCAAACGCGCCCGCGCGGCTGTACTCGCCACAGGACACGCCGATCACCTGGCGGTTATTACAGAGATTGATATCGCCAGCTCTACAAAAATCACACGCGCCGCAATAGACCGTCGAATCGAAGGTCACCCGGTCCCCAGGAGAGAACCCGTCCGCTGCGGACCCCACGGCAACAACCGTCCCAGCAGCCTCATGACCCATAACAATCGGAGGTATACGTCGGCCGGTCGAGCCGTCATACCCATGAACGTCGCTGCCACAGATGCCACATGCTGCAACCTGAATGAGAAGCTCCTCAGGCCCTGGCATCGGACCTACGATGTCGGTCACTTCCAGCTTGTTGTACTCGGAAAGAAGGAGCGCCTTCATAGGTATTGAGCCTCTATCGGGGATTGGTTCTATTTGAAAGCAGTCGCTGACGATCCATGCAGACCTCTGCCGTGATCATGAGAACAGATTGGAGGTTGGTTCGACAACTTGAGCGTAAGAGGAAACCTTCGGCGATATAGTCTCATAAATGAGGTGAGATACGTCATGAAGCGTGCCGATCCCCGTTGTCGCCGACCATGCGGAATTCTAGCCGCACTATGTGCGGTGATTGCCCCTTTGTTGGTGATACTTCCTATGGGCTCACAGCAGCTGTCTACAGGAGTTCTCGGAACGGTAACCGATCCCGATGGTGCGCATGTAGCGGGTGTGGTTGTGCAACTGAGTGCGACCTCGAGTGACGCCAGGATGGAAACTGTCACAGACACTTCGGGTGCATTCTTCTTCACTCACGTCATGGCGGGGCAGTACAAACTGACAGCCTCCAAGAGCGGCTTGGAAGGGACTGTTGAACACCTCCGCGTGGAACCGGATAAGTTACCGCAGCCTCTACAGATCACCCTGCATCACGCAACTCCGACAGGTGACGCGGCGCAGGCGATGCAGTTCTCCGATGAGCCAAACTATACAGTGGCTGGTGTGACCGATTGGACAGCCGTCGGTGGCCATGGATCGGACTCCACGCTGCGCACGAGTGAGTCCCTGGCCATTGCCACCGCGACTCTGCTACAGAGCAACCGGATCGATCGCCATGAGACCGCTGCGGAGGTTGAACTTGAGCAGCAGGTGCATGACCAGGAGCAACGTGGCAACAACGCGCAGGCGCAGGAACTGGCGCATAACGCGTTGCAGAAATATGGAAGCGCCAATCTCTATCGCCTTGCCGGCGAGGTGGATGAGAAGAGCGGCGACGCTCTGGCCGCCGTACATGAGTTCGAGCTTGCGGCAAAGCTGGATCCGAGCGAGCTGAACGAGTTCGAGTGGGGTTCTGAACTGCTGCTGCACCGAGCCATCCTGCAGGCCGAAGAGGTCTTTCAACATGGCGTTGATGCCTATCCGGAGTCGGTACGGATGCAGACAGCTCTGGGAGCCGCGTTGTTCGCCAGCGCGCGTTATCAGGATGCGGCAGCGCGGCTATGTAAGGCGTCGGACCTGGCACCGGCTGACGAAGAGCCATATCAGTTCATGGGCAAGGTAGAACTCGCTGCGCCTTATGCGCTGACTTGCCTCGAACCGCACATGCAGCGGTATGTGCAGTTGAAGCCGAAGAGTTCCGAAGCAAGCTATCTCTATGCGATGGCAATCTTGAAACGGCAGGAGAGCGCACCGGATCAACAAGCGGTCGCACAAGCCGAGACGTTGTTGCGGCAGGCCGTCAACCTAGACGCGAGATGCAGCGACGGCTACCTGGAACTGGGCGTGCTCGCAGCGCAGCGTAAGGATCTGCCCACTGCGGTCGGCTACTACACAAAGGCGATCGCTGCTGACCCGAAGATGGCTGAAGCCTACTACCGGCTGGCTAAAATCTACGAGCGAACGGGCGAGAGCGAAAAAGCGAAGGCCGCGTTTGCGATGCACGAGAAGCTGGTCGAAGAGCAGAAGGCCACGACAGAGCAGCAACGGCGTGCCGTGAAGCAATTTCTGTTTGCGAGGCCGGGTGACGCGCCGACGGTGGTTACGCCGTAGCCTTCGGCTTGACGATGCCTTCGCCTTCACGAATAGTGACGATCTGGTTGGCCTTGATGTTCGGGAATCGCTCGACCTTTTGTGTCGTGGGCCACTTGATCTCGATCATATCGACGGTCTCGCTCTTGCCAAGCCCGAAGTGGAGACGAAGATCGTTCTGTGACATCACAGAACCGCCGCTCGCGACCTCATCCATCTGTATGTGCTTGCCGGTGATAACACGCGCGCGCGCACCGATGGCGGTGCGATTGCAGCGGGTTCCAATCAGCTTCAGCTTGATCCAGTTCTGCTTGCTGCCACCGTCGTTGCGCAACAAGGACGGTGGGTCGTTGAGATTCAGCACAAGAACATCCATGCAGCCGTTGTTGTTATAGTCGCCAAAGGCCGCGCCGCGGCTGGAGAAACGCTCAGCGATGCCGGTGCCGAGGTCAGCGGAGACGTCCTTGAAGTGACCGTTGCCGAGGTTACGGTACGCGATGCGCGGATTTTTGAAGGACTCTCCGAAGCTATAGCGGTCGACCTCGGGATAGACATGGCCGTTGACCTGAATCAGATCGGTCCAGCCATCATTATCGAAGTCGAGAAACCCGCAGCCCCATGCGACATAGCGATTGTTGACCCCGGTTCCCGCGGTGAAGGTGACATCGCTAAAGGTGCCGTCGCCATTGTTGTGATACAGGTTGCTGGTGTCGTCAACAAAGTTCGTCTTGAAGATGTCGAACCAACCATCGCAGTCGTAGTCGGCGACGGCAACGCCCATGCCGGCCTGCTCGTGCCCATCCTCGTTGTAGGCGCAACCAGCCATGACGGCGACGTCTGTGAACGTGCCGTCGTGGTTGTTCTTAAAGAGGATGCTAGGCATAGAGTCGACCGCAACATAGATGTCAGGCCAGCCATCGTTATCGAAGTCGTAGGAGACCGACGTGATGGAGTAGCGCGGGCCCGGCGCAAGAATGCCCGCCTTCGCAGAGACATCGGTGAACGTGCCGTCACCATTGTTGTGGTACAGGATGTTGGTATCCGGCGGAAGTCCACGCGGGCCGCACAGAATCGGAACTCCCTTCCACTGGCATGTGGCCTTCGTACTCGTGACAGGAATGTTTTCGATGTTGTCGGGGTCGAGCTTTACATAATTGCAGACGAAGAGATCTAGATGGCCGTCGTGGTCGTAGTCGAGAAAGCTGCACCCCGCTCCCCAGCGGCCATGATCCTGATAGAGCCCGGCCTTGCGGGTCACATCGGTAAATGTCCCGTTACCGTTGTTGTGAAAGAGACGGTTGTGCCCAAGGAAACAGCAGAAGAGATCGTCCCAGCCATCGTTGTCGTAGTCCCCCACGCACACACCTGTCTGCCAACCGGTGATGCCCAGCCCGGAGTGCTCTGTGACATCTGTAAACGTGCCGTCGCGGTTGTTCTTGAAGAGATGTGAGATCGGCGCCTTGCCAGCGGGCCATGTTGTGTCGAGGCGATTGCCGTTGGTGAGGTAGATGTCGAGCCACCCGTCGTTGTCGTAGTCGAAGAAGGCAACGCCACTGCCCTTGGTCTCGATGATGGAACGTTTGTGATCGATGCCACCCCACACATTCGTGACGTTGAGGCCTGCGCTCTGCGCGACATCGACGAAGCGAACGCCAGGGTCCGTGGGGGTCGTCTCCGCGGCCTCAACAGTCAGTGGATGCTTCCAGCGCCACAGCGGCGTAGCGAGCGCATCGGTCAGCGCGCCGCCGAGCAGAACGAGAGAGGAGCCGAGAAATCGACGTCGAGGCGTTTGCATGTTGGGCAGATTATAGTCACACGAAATTGTGTTGCGAAAACAGGTCAACGTAGCACGGCATCATTGCAACTGCTCCATCGCTTTGAGTGCCGCAGCGTTCTGCGGCTGTAGCTTCAGCAAAAGCTGAACAGTATCGCGGGCCCTCGCCTTGTCGCCTTGCAGAGCATAGAGCCGGGCGAGGTTCAGGTAGGACTGATCGTTTTCAGGCGCGAGTTGGATACCGCTCTTGAACCGCTGCTCAGCTTTATCGAGCTGCTGCAGGCGCACGTAAACGATGCCAAGATTGTTGATGGCCTCAGGATAGACTGGGCGAAGCGCAATAGCCCGCTGCAGATAGTCAGCCGCAGCCTGCAGCTGGTTCTGCTGCGCATACACCATCCCGAGACTGTAGTGGACCTCGGCATCATCGGACTGTAGCGCCAGCGCACGCTTCAGGGCCTCTTCAGCCTGCGGGTACGAGTGCGCACGGCGGTAGACGTTCCCAAGATTCACTAACGCGATCTCGTAGTCAGGCCGCTGTTGCAACGCCTGCTGAAAGTTTTGCACTGCCTCATCCGTATGACCTTGTTGCGCGGCCATCATACCGAGATTATTCCAGGCCTCCGGATAGTCGGGGCGCAGCTTCAACGTCTGCTCGAGATACTTGCGCGCCTTGTCGAAGCGATTGAGGCGCAGGTTCAGGGTGCCGAGATTGTAGTAAGCCTCGGGATCGTTGGGACGCGCGGTGACCACCTGCTGAAAAGAGTCTTCAGCCTGCTCGTAATAGCCATGCTGAAAGAGCGCAACGCCGTAGGTGAAGTCGTTACGTTGCAGTGTGCTTTGATAGAGGCCTCCCTTGAAGGGCAACGCCCGCTGCATACGCTCCTGAGGCGTGCTCGGAGCAGTGGCGACGTCATGCAGGACGCGATCCACTGCGAGCGAGCCTTGATAGATCTTGATGATATTGCCGTCTCTGTTGAGCAGGAACGACGTAGGGAAAGCGAGATCACGACGGCGATCGAAGAGATAGCGATAGATGATGTTGTAGATGCCGCCGATCTCCGGCGTACCGAGAAGAACCGGAAAAGCGAGGCTCTCCTTCTTTGCGAAGTCGCACACAGCATCCGCCTGAGACGGCTCGTCGAGGTTGAGTGCAACGATAACCAGCGACTTATTGAGCTGAGCGGATGTCTTCTGCAGACCTCGCAATCCTTCCATGGATTCGGGTGAACCCATCGTCCAGAGAGTGAGTAGAACATTGCCGCCGAGCCACTGTTGCAGCTGCTTCGTATTGCCGTTCACATCGGGCAGCGAGAACACCGGTGCCTTGAGAGGCGTGGTGAGCCACGTCTCAACCTGCGTAGGCAAGGTCTCAGATGGCAGCGTCGATAGGGCTTGTTTGTATCGCTGCGGAGTCTCCGCGAAAGGCTTGGCGGCAAAGGTGCTCACGCCTTCTTCAATCTCGATGCGACGGTTGGCAGGCAGGCCATCGAACGTCTGCGTCAGGCCACTGGGCCAGCGCACCGTCGCCTTCAGTGGGCCATCGGCTTTGCCAACGCCGAAGAATATCTCCTTCGAGTGCTGACCGAGAAAACCGGTACCAGCTTGCAGATACTTCGTCTGCTTCAAAACACCCGCTTCGAGCGTGATGGCTGTACCGATGGCGTCGCGATTGCTCTTGTGGCCACGCAGCCGAAAACAGACGGAGTGGCCAATCTCCGCGAGGTTGTTATGCAGGATGCGTAGCTGTGGAGCGTTCCGGTTCTTCAGCAACAGTTCCTGTCGCCCGTCGTGATCAATGTCAGCAAGTGCAAAGGAGCGGCTGTCTTCGAGGCAGTCGAGGCCAGTGATCCCGGAGACCTCCGCGAAGGTACCGTCGCCATTGTTGGCAAACATGACGTTGCGCTCGTAAGCGTTCCACGAGCTGTCGGAGCGCACGAGCTCGTTGATGGCACTCCACCCGCGCTCATACGCAAGCAGCGGCGACGCGTCCTCGGGAGACTTGGCAACGATCTGACGCCAGAAAAAGCTGGCGATGTCCGTACTATCGACCACAGAGATATAGCCGTTGGTGACATAGAGGTCGGACCAGCCATCGTGATCGAAGTCCCAGGCATCGCCGGCCCAGGACCATCGCCCCATAGCCGCTCTTGCCTTCTCGCCGACGTTGCGAAAGCTGCCATCACCGTTATTGCGGTAGAGTGCGTTTCCGAGTCCCTGGCGTCGATACGCTGCGCGCACCTCCGCAGTCGCGTCGGCATGGAACTCCTTCTGCTGCGAGACACGCTGTCCCGCGGCGTCCCACATGCTGGTGATGTAGATGTCCTGATGCCCGTCGTTGTCGAAGTCTGCCCAGCAGGCGCTCATGCCCGCAGCCGCATCTTCAACATGCGATTCGTGCGAAGCGTAGCGGAAAGTTCCATCACCGTTGTTGCGGTAGAGCTGTGACCTGCCAAAGTCGTTGGCGATGCAGAGATCGGGATGACCACTGCCGTTAGCATCGCCCCAGGCACATGCAAAGCTGTAGCGGTTGTTCTCTACGTCGAGGCCAGCAGCCTGCGTGGTCTCAACAAAGCGCCCGTTGCCTTCGTTGTGCATCAAGCAGTTCCGCGGACCGTTGCGCGCATCGTAGTAAGGCACCGGGTAGTGGTACTGGTCGAGACCGAGATAGTACTGGTAGGTGCAAAAGTAAATGTCTAGGCGTCCATCGCCGTCATAGTCCGCGACGGACGCATGCGTGAAGGAGCCTTCCGGTGGCTTCGCAAATTGAAAGGCGTCGCGTTTGAGTGCGAATGTGCCGTCACCCTGGTTCTGAAAGAACAGCGGGCCGCTGCCGCAGACTACCAGCAGGTCTTGCAGGCCGCGGTTGTCGAAGTCGACGAAGAGCGCGCAGGCAGTGCCGTCGAGCACATCGACGCCCGCGTGCGCCGAGACATCCTCGAAGGTGCCGTCGCCGCGGTTGCGATACAGCCTATTCGGCAGACCCGCTGGCTGACACACGTAGAGATCGTCGAAACCATCGTTGTTGTAGTCGCCTGCCGAGATGCCGTTATTGGCATAGATGTCGATGCCGGTAGCGCCATCGAGCACCGTGCGCCAGTAATCGACGCCATGTTGCATCTGGCTGGCGTAGGAGTCGTTGCCGCCGACGGCAGGCGCGGTGATGTCCGCAAAGGTGACGCCTTCGCCAATGCTGAGCATCTCGTCCCCAGCCTCCCAGCGTTGAATGCTCCAGTTCTGCGAGGCGTCCTGAACGCAAACGAGCTGCCAGCTGCCGACCCTCTCCTCTCGGTGTTTGTCCGTCCGCTCTGCGACGATGTCATATCGAAGGCTAACCTGCGCGGTGATTGGCGAAGCCGACGTCACTTCGATTCCGTAGACCTCGAACTCCGCAACATGCACCATCGCAACCGGCCCCAACCACTTCTTGAGCTCGTCGAGAAACTGCTCCCGCGCGATGCTCTTCGCAGGGGCAAAGCTCCGTTGCAACACCTGGATTCCGGAGTGGGCCCTCTTCACTGTCTGGTGGACTGGAGTCAGAGGTGAGGCATCCAAGCGGTCCGGCAGGGCCCTCGACAGGGCTTCCTGTCGAAAAGGGGACGATCTGAGGCTCTTGCTCCATTGTCCGAAGACCTCTTCGATCTCTACCGCATGCTTTTCCATGACATAAAGGTCTGATCCCGGAGGGACAAACCGCAGCACATCGGCGAGATCGGAGGGGGTGGGGTAGTGCGGTCTGTAACGGAACTCCGGGCTGATATCCCCAAACTCCCTGGGATCTCCTACAGGCAGAAAGCGCGCGCCCCGAAATGGTGCGGACCGCAGCGTAAGAGCCGTAACTCCCAGACCCCAAAGAAGTTGGCGTCTTGAGATGGATGGTTTATCGGGTTTGGATGACATACAGCTTTCGGCCGGCCAGAGAGGAGCAACAGAGCGTCCGCAGAATATCACCAACCTCGAACCGTGCCGTGCCCTGATGAGGTCAGGGTGGCTGACAGACAGCTTCGTATGTCGGCTGCCTACGCAGATTTAGCGGCATTTCCAAAAAGGAACTATTGACACTCACAATTCCTATGCAGTAGCGTTGGCGAGGCTAAAATGCAAGCGGTTACATTGTGCTCAATTTTGCGGATTCTCAAAGCGCGAGAGTTTCAAACAAGATTCACCTCTGTGCATGCCGGAGTTTGAGTTTTGAGCCGACACGATCTCTCGTACGGGCCGCAGGCATAAGGCTCCGGAATTGAAAGCAGCAGAACGGAACGACCCTTAGAGATCGCCGAAGATATGAAATATCGGCGATACAAGCTTACAGACTTGGTACAACGCACGACTACTGGAGGTTCGCGTCGATGGACTACGATCGCAATTCACTTCTTTCTCGCACAATTAAATTTGGCATCTCCACGCTGGCATTCTTATGCCTGCTACTGCTGCCAACGACGTATGCCGCGGCCCAGGTGGACGAGGGGTCGATAGCTGGCATCATCACGGACAGCACCGGCGCCGTCGTACCCAACGCGACCGTTACCGTAACGAACACGGATGTCGGACTGAAGCTGACCGGTGTCAGCAACAGCGCGGGCGAGTTTACGTTTTCCCCTGTTCGCATCGGTCATTACTCGGTATCTGTGTCGGCGACAGGCTTCTCGAAGACGACCCAGGAGAACCTGACGGTCAACATTGCGGAGCATCTGCAGGTGCCCATCCAGTTGAAGACCGGCGCGATCTCTGAGACGGTCGAAGTCACAACCGAACCTCCGCAGTTGCAGACCGATGAGTCCTCTGTCGGCCAGGTCGTCACGGAGAAGACCATCAACGACCTTCCCTTGAACGGACGCAACTTTACGTTCCTGGCTCAACTCGGCGCAGGTACGCAGTCCGCAGAGGCCGATACGCGCGGCAACTCCGCATCGGGCGCCTTCTCGGCCAACGGCCTGCGACCGGCGCAGAACAACTACCTGCTCGATGGTATCGACAACAACTCCAACGCGGTCGACTTCCTCAACGGCACCAACTTCATCGTGCTTCCTCCCCTCGACGCCATCGCCGAGTTCAAGGTGCAGACTTCTGACTACAGCGCCGAACTTGGCCGCGCCGCCGGAGCCGTGCTCAACGCCACCATCAAGTCCGGCTCCAACAGCCTGCACGGTTCGGTCTGGGAGTTCTTCCGCAACGACGTGCTCGACGCCCGCGACTTCTTTGAACCCGCCGGCCAAAAGAAGGCGGCGTTCCGCCAGAA
>CAJCIM010000005.1 GCA_903970395.1 Acidobacteriaceae bacterium | reverse complement strand
GTTGACCTCGTGGAGTCGCGAGCGATTCGCAATCGCCGGCTGCGGTACTACATCGATCAGAGCAAGTCTCCGATCTATGCCGCTGCGTGACCCCGGCGTCTACTTGGAAGATATCGAGCACTACGCCGCAGCTTCGGTACGCTTCACTTCCGGGTTGAGCCTGGAACAGTACCTTGCCGACGAGAAGACCCGAGCGGCCGTGGAACGCGTGCTGGAGTTTGTGGCGAGGCGATGAGCAATCTCTACAAGGTCGCCCCGGCCGTTGCTGAGACGATCCCACACGCTCGGGACATCATCGGCTTTCGGAACATTCTCGCGCATGGCTATGCCGAGTTGGACCACAGCAAGGTCTACAGCATCGCCATCGTGAATGCGCCTGAACTGCTGGTCGCCGCGCAGGAGGCACTGAAGAAGTTCCCCGCCCCGCCGTGAGATCGCGATGGTGGTAGCGGGTTCCCACGGTCACGAGCAGAAAAACCCGAGACGGCACTTGTACTTACGATGAGGTTGGTAGCGGGGGCAGGATTTGGTACTTACTTGCAACGATCCCACGGGCGATTCATGCACATTAACTGCATGGTAGCATCACCATGGAGTTAGCATGCTCGCGTCGCCCGTCGCGAAGACTACGGCGGGAGCACAAGCGGTATCGCGGCTCGGTCTTTTCACCAAAACCTCGCAGACGTCCGGGTTCGATGTGGGGGCAGTTGAATTATAGCTATCGGATAGCTATAATTTGGCGATGGCCACCTACAGCGTTGCAGAAGCGAAGAACAACCTGTCGGAGTTGATCGATCGCTCTATCAAGGGAGAGGGCGTACTCATCACGCGGCATGGAAAGCCAGTCGTTGAGTTCAAACCGGTTCCCGCGCCGGTAGCACCGGTATCCGATGCAGACCTCAACTGGCTCGCGACGAACCGGCTGCAACCGAATCGCAGCCCCGCGGAGGAGGCCGGCGAACTAATGACTCGCATTCGGGACGAGGACGCTAATTGAGTTTGTACTTGGACGCAAGCGCCCTCCTCCCGCTGTTCATTGCGGAGGCGAGGACCGACCAAGCGCACGAGTCCCTGCGGGGCAACGCGCTGATCATCAGCGACTTTGCGATTGCAGAGTTTTCGTCCGGTGTCGCGCGCCGTGCTCGAGCCGGAGAGATCGACTATTCCGGCGCTGCCAGCGTATTCCACGCCCTGGACGCATGGACGCTCAAAGCAACGAGGCGGGAGACGCTGACGGCTGGGGACGTGAATGTGGCAATCAGTCTCGTACGACGACTGGAATTAAGCTTGCGTGCGCCGGATGCCGTCAATATCGCCATCGCTCAGCGCTGCGCCGCGACCCTTCTGACATTCGACGACAAGATGGCGCGATCGGCTCGATCACTCGGTATGACCGTCATCGACTGATGTAGCGGGCAGCCCGCAGGCTCCGAAATAGTCGCTGGTAGCAGGTGCATCATCCCGAATTCTAACGGTCCGATCTCTCTTCCCGTTCCGAACCGCCACCAACTATTCATTTAGATACGATCAGGTCAACCGCTCATACGCCGAAATGAGGCGCGCGCAATTCCAAGATCGGAATCTCTCGGTAGCAGCTTTAGCTGGGTGATCGACCGGCTTTCAACTATCGGCAAAGGATGCAGTGCAAGATGTGTGAAAGCGAGATAGCGGCCATGAGTGACACGGCCTCCTTAGTTTTCCGAGTCCATGTCTAGCTCCATCGGCTCCGGCCTGTTAGACCTCTCTCGCCAGCAGCGCAACCTGCTTCTGCTGCGGCCCGTCTTCCAACTAGAGCGCTACAAGATGATGGTTGGGGACGAACAGGGAGCTGAACGCACTCTCTTCCAAGGGGTCGATACCCACTATCTCGCTCTGTCGGCACTCGACCTGATGATGGAGGCGACTACGATTTCCAGTGGGAGCACCTCCACCGAGGTTCTGACCCATCTTACCGAAATCACCATGCGGATGAAGCCCTCGCTATTGGCGCCTCAGAGCCGGCGCGTTGCCGAGGTAGTATTGGACGCGATGGACAACAAAGCCAACAACCATCGCGAGTTCAGCTTCGAGTACTTCGACGCGCCGAGTTGCAGCGCCAAGAGCGCCCGATTCCGCCTCGTGCGGTTCGAACCCGACGCCGAGGATGTGTATCGGTACCGGCCCACTGCCGAGGGCTACCTCGTCTACCTGGGCATGCTGGACCTGTCGCCGGAGGACTCGCAAGAACTGATGGAGAAGATGCTCGACCTCCTCGTCCAGCGTGGCCGGTTCGAGGCGGCGTTGGAAATCGCTCGGCGGGCACGCAAGCTCTCCATCGAATACCGCCAGCTTATCCGGGACCGGCTCTATCAGGCCTATCGTGCTCCGGGAAGCGTGAACTGGAGCCGCGACATGTCCGGCCGCCTCGACGCGGCGCGAGTACATGTGCGCCAGCGCCAGGCCGAAGACGCGCGGATGGAGGAAGCCGTGGGCGAAGCGCTCATCGAGGCGGACGAAGTGCGGACCCGTGAAAGTCTTATCCATCTGCAGGACACGCTACGCAGCGCCAGCCTGCTTCGACTGCAACTCGTCACCGACATTGCCGAGTCCAACGAGCGCTTCATCGAGGCTCAGCGAGCGGTTTTCCGTGCCCGGAAGCCGACGGGACTGCCTGACCTCGAACCGCAGCTTCTACCTCAGTTGGTGAACCTGCCAATCCAGACCCTGGCAGCAGAGGGAGATACCTTCATCAGTGCGCTGTATCCCCCAACATGGCCGAAGGTGTATGACCTCAACTCCGTGTTCGCGGCACTCCTCGAGCAACGTGCAGAAGATGCACTGCCCGAAGAAGACGATGGCGAGCTAACGGAGTTCGAGCCATTACCAGACCAGTTTCCGAAGGAGATGGTGAAGCGCGCCAATGAGTGGCTCGGGGCGTTGTTCGCAACTGGAGAGCGCCTGCGGATTGACCAGATTTTGGAAGCCGCGGAGGATGGGGGGCTCGACCGAACGCTGCGGCGGCTGGTCGTGCTCATATTGTTCCGCAGTTTCGCGGAGTCGGACAGCGAATTCAGAGACGTGCGAGTGCAGCTGACGGGTATTGAGTTTAAGCTGAATATCGCGCGGGGCGACAACTTGGAGTTTGTCCACCAGGGAGCCAAAGAATGAACTCGCCCGAATCGACCGTTCGCAACGCCGCACGCCTGACCTACAAGGCCCTGCACACGTCGCTGTCCCCCATCAACGATGCCGAATACAGAGAACTGCTGGCCCTGTATCGCGCAGACCCGGTGTTTTACCAACATGTTCAGGACATCGCGGTCGGCATGAAACTCAGTATCCTGGATGCCAGCGAGCAACGCGGGCTCATCGTTGTTCCGGCGTCACGGGAGAGCAAATTTGCCGTCCGTCTCACCGACATTCGAAGCGGCATGAGCCCGGAGCAGAAAGCCTCCTTGCTTCTCGCACATATTGCCGTTGCGGCCGTCTTCTTCCCGACCACCGACGGGCTGGATGACGACAACTACTCCCCTCCCCCAGCTTCCGTTGGCATATGCCGTGACACCCTCTACGCTCTATCGCGGCGACTCAAGGACACTTCCGACATGCCCAGTGACATCCCGCCCGAATTGGCGCCGGGCTGGGAGGCCATCTCGGCGATGCCTGTTGCTATCCCTATGGGCCAGCGCGCTTCGGCAGGATCCGTGGTCGGCGTGATCAAACTGGTGTTGAACCAGATGGCCCAGAACGGGTTGGTCCGGCTGGACCGCGACGCTGATGAAGACGCCGCCGTCACTTACACGGCGACGCACCGGCTGCGAGTGCAGCTACGCGAGTTGGCGCTGCGCAGGCTTTACGAAATGGCGCAGCTGGCAGTGACCCTGCGAAAGATGGATTGATATGCAAAAGATTTTGCGTATCCACTTGGCCAACTGTGGCTACCGCACGGCCTGGTACGAGGCAGTCACCTTTAACCTGACCGACCCAGATACGGGCCTGCCGACCGACACCATCATCAACCTTGAGAACGGTGGCGGGAAGACGACGCTGCTTGGTCTGGTGTTCTCGTGCTTCGAAACCTCGCAGGAACGGTTCCTCAAGCACATCCAGAGCAAGCACAATAGCTTCTCCCAGTATTTCACGCACGACGGCGTACCGGGGTTCATCATCGTCGAATGGCACATGCCGCCTCGGTCCGCCGGCGGTCAGACCTACAAGTTAGTTGTGGGTCAAACCGTCTGCGTGCGAACCACGACCGAGACGGACGTCGACCGCATGTTCTTCAGTTTCGAGGAACGGTCGGACCTTCGACTGGAAGACATTCCTGCCGCGGGCCTGTGCGACACGCCGGCGACTTCGATGAACGAGTTCTCTCGTTGGATTCACGGGCAGCAGAAGAAGCATGCGGGCAATGTTTTCATCAGCCACAACCGCCAGACTGAATGGCAGCGCCACCTGAAGGAGGAGCGGCTCATCGACCTGGATATGCTGCGCATGCAGGTCAACTTCTCGGCTCAGGAGGGCGGGTTCGATACGGGCTTCCTGGATTTCAAGACAGAAAACGAATTCCTCCGCAAATTCCTTTTCCTGACGTGTGATACGACGAAGGCCGAAGAAGTCCGAAGGTCGGTCGTCTCTGTGTGTGAGCGTCATCGGCGCAAACCGCAACTGCAGCGCCGACGCGACGAATTGAAGAGGTTCCGCATTTCCTTGATCACCTTCGCCGATGCTGCTCGCCAGTACATGGACGCCCTCGGAACGCAGCGCACCATGCTCATTCACGGCGCGCAGCTCGCGCAGGCCCTTCAGGCTCGCGGTGCAGAGTATCGAAAGGCTCAGGCTTCGGAGCTGGAGTTCGAACGGGAGCAACGCAGCCAGGCGGGAGGAGCCCTCGACGAGGCGGCGCTATTCCGGACCGAGTCGATAACTGCCACCTGGGTCTGCCATCAAAAGCGCGTCGCGCAGGCGAAAAAACGCAAGGAAGAGGCCGACGCGCTGGTTTCGAACCTGGAAACCCAGGTGAAGCTCCTGAGAGCTGCTCGTCTCCAGCAAGAAATCCTGGACATAGACGAGCGCGTCAAGGAACTCGACGCACTCGCCGAAGCCGAAACCGCAAACCTTAAGCCGGCTCGCGACCATGTGGAAATCCAGGGCTCGCTGCTGCGTCGGGCCCTGTTCACCGAAGAGAACCGCCTGAAAGACCAACTGGCGACGCTGGATGCCCGATCGAAGAAGCGCGAGGAGCACAAGACCACTATTCGCAGCCAGCGAGCGGAAGCCGACGCGACCGAGATTCGTTTGACTCGCGAGCAGACCGTGTTGCAGTCGGCCGAGGACCAGCGAAACGCCAGACGACAGGCACTGGAGCGCGAGAATGTGTTCAGCAGCGCCGAAGAGTCTGTGGACACTGCAGTCGCTCGGCACGAGGCGGCGGCCGCTTCCCACCAGCGCGAGCGAGAGCTTCACCGAGCAGCGCGGGACACTGCGCGC
Organism: Acidobacteriaceae bacterium; assembly: GCA_903970395.1. Classification (GTDB taxonomy): domain Bacteria; phylum Acidobacteriota; class Terriglobia; order Terriglobales; family Acidobacteriaceae; genus Granulicella. The sequence continues at coordinate 4,854 of CAJCIM010000005.1, read as the reverse complement.
GCGCAGGCGAAGCAGCATCGGACTGACGGGAACGCGGAGCGGGTTAAGGCAGCCGGTTTCGACGAGCAGGCCAGGGGGCTGCGGGCATACATCGCTCGCGGCGAGGCAGAACTGGAGCGGCTTGGCCAACTTCCGGCCCTCCTGAGCGCGGCCGAGACCGACCGGGTCGACCCGCAGTCGCCTGCCCTGCTGCCGCGACTGCAGGATGTCATTTTGGACTCCACTCGGCAGAAATCCTTAGCTGACGTGCGGCTGGCCGAGCTACGCGCCACACGTCAGGCCATCGAGGACACCGGCGTCGCAGGCTACAGCCATGACGTGGCGCTTGTCGTGCAGGCACTTCGTACAGCGGGCGTTCGTTCGGCGATGCCATTCAACGAATACATCGCACGTGCGCTTGACGACGAGTCCAAGGCCCAGGCCCTGGTGCTAAGCGACCCGGGCCGGTACTCCGGCGTGTGCGTTGCACAGGCTGAGTTCGCAAAGGCCGCCGGCGTATCCTGGCAGGCTCGCAAGCCGAGTCGTCCTGTGATGGTCTCCATCGCGGCACTCGACACGGCTGCCGCGCTCTTGGACCGCCTCGTCGTCCCATCGGAGGACGCATCGGCCTTCAACATCGCTGCAGCGAACCGGCTGGCCGAAAACCTGGACGGTAGACTACGGGAAGAAGATGAGCGCCGCGCGGCCTACGAGACGCGACATGCCCAGACGCTCAAGGCGGCTCAGGAACTTGAGACGTTCGGGACGACCTATGGCAGCGGACAATTGGTCGAAGCCGCGGTAGAGCAGGCGACGTTCGAGGAGGACGCTTCGGCTGCACGAGCCCGCGCGAGTCACTTGGAGACAGAGGCCGCATCTCTCGACGCGAAGGCCGAAGAACACGACAAGAACGCGATCGAGGGCGAGCGGCTGCGTGGCGAGTCCGACCGGTCCGCTCGGTCGACCCAACAGTTCCAGACCGAGCATGAAGCCGGTCGGAATGTTCGTGTTGCGCGGCTCGCGAATATCGATCAGGACTTGACCGAGGCGCGAGAGCGAAAGGCAGACCTCGACGTGTCGCTCGGACGACTGCATGACGAGCACGATGCCGACCAAATCAAGCGTGCCAACACTGCCGTAGAGATGCGTTTAGTCGGTGAAGAGCGCGGCCGCATCATGTACTACAACAAAGAGTACCCTGCGCAAGAACAGCTCCAGCAGCGCCCGCGTCCCATTACAAATTTGCGGCAGCTCTACGAGGACGCGCGTGCGAACTACCTGACGGAAGAAAAAACCCGCCTGGGCGCTTTGAGTGAGCGCATTCAAGGCGTCAAGGAGCAGCGCGCGGGCAAGACAAAGGAGTTCACGCGCGACTTCAGTGGCGTCAAGATGGCCGAGCTGAAGCGCTACCTACCACTGAACCATCAGGCCGAAATTGCGGCAACGGAACAGCAGCTCGCTGAGGCCCGTAAGGACCAGGTGGAAGCAGGCGGACAACATCAGTCCGCCGGTGCGGACAGTCGCAAGTGGTATGCGTCGAACAAGCAGCACATCGGAACTGCCACCTCCGAGTTCGAGCGGCAGGCAGTCGAAGAACTGGAGTCCCTCCTCACCAACCTGAAGCAAAAGATTGATGCGGCCAACGACCGTTTCCGCGTCGCCAACGAGGAAGCCAATCGTGCATCGAGCCGTGCCCGGGAGAAACTGCATGCGGCCGAGTCGGACGAGCAGAATGAATCCGCCCTGCGCAGCGGAATGGGCCTTCCTGACCATCCGGACCCGTCCCTCATCGCAGCCGAGATCGGCGCTCTCATAGGAGAAGCTCCAGAGTTTCCAGACGCCGCTGATTTGGTGCTGGAGCTCAACTCCGGTAAACAAGTAAGCTCGTTGCTGGTGGAGTACAATCGCAAGAACGCAGGGGTGGCGAAGTTGCAGACCGACGCGCGCAACTCGTTTGACGCGCTGAAGAATGCAGCTGGAGATGCCACCTTCCGCGAGGTCGACCCTGATGTCGCGCAGCAGATGATGCGGAACGACTTTACCGCGGCTTGCACGGACGCTCCGCGGCTGCTGGAGCACCTCGACGACCGCATCTCGACGACCGAGTCGACGCTGTCGACCATGCAGGCCGACTTCGATACCTGCGTCGAAGAGGTTCTGGGTGTGGTGCGCGCGGCAATCTCCACCCTAAACCGGGCTTGCAGCCAGGACAAATGCATTCCGGCGACGGCCCCGTACGTCGGTGGTAAGCAGGTCTTGAAGATGCGGGCCACCTTCGCCTCGGTCACGCTGGACATGCGCCGGGCGGCCATGCGCAACTACCTCGACGTCCTGGCCGAGACACTTACCATCCCTGCCAAGGGCACGGACCTCATCGCGGACGCTGTCGCCCGCGTTTACGGCAAACCGCTTGGCCTGCATGTGTTGAAGATGTCCATCGAGGAGATGGAGCAGTACGTGCCGGTAGAGAAGATTTCCAACTCCGGCGGTGAAGGCGTGGTGATGGCCATGTTCCTCTACCTGGTAATCAATCACCTGCGCGCCGAGAACCACGCCCAGCTCCAGCGAAACGCCGGTGGCCCGCTAATACTTGATAACCCGTTCGCCAAGGCAACAACTGCCGCCCTGTGGCGCGCACAGCGATTGTTGGCGTCGGCGATGAATGTGCAACTCATTTTCGCGACCGCACTGCAAGACTACAACTCCATCGGGGAGTTCCAGCGCTTCATCCGCTTGCGCAAGGCCGGCCAAAACACGAAAACCAAGCGCTGGCACATCGAGGTGGCCAACCTGCAGCTGAGCGAAGGTGCCGACGGGGTGGCTGCGTGAAGGAGTTTCTGGAACTGCTTCAGAAGGGAACCCGTAAGAAGGTGCCGCTGGCAGAGCTGCGCCAACACTACTTTTCCTTGTATCCAGACGTCCAGAACAGCCCCGATCGCGGTGCGCGGCTACTGGATGCACTCGAGCGGCTTGAAGCAGCCGGCGCGCTGTCTTTGCCTGCAATAGGCAGCTGGGAAAAGTCCGGAGTTCCGCCACTACCGCAGTGGGTACTGCTCAAGCGGGAGCTGAAGACGCCCGAAAGGTCGGGCCTCGCCGGCACCGCGTGGGCGCCTGAGCTGGGTTTCTGGCCGGAGCTGCGCCCGTCCCAGCTAACTACCCTCCTGCCGATCAACGACTTCCTGCTGCGCCGACGTGGAAGCTTCATGATGATCCCCATCAAAGAACGGTCTCTTGAAATCTACGGAGACGAAAAGCGTCTCGACGATCTCTGTACCGGCGACACGCTGTGTGGTGGTCGGCTGCATCTGAAGACCATCGGTTGCTTCCGCGTGCCGCAGCCTCTTCCCTACCGCTTGGCCCAAGCACCAGGCAGGCCGGTCTTGGTCGTGGAAAATCACAATACCTTCTGGAGCTTTGGCGAGTGGAATCAAACGGCCAAGCGCTACTCGGCGGTGGTCTTCGGTGAGGGTCAGAATTTCCGACTTACCGGACGAGCGCTGAAGCAGGTCATGGTGGAGGTGCAGGCTCCTATGGCAGAGTACTTCGGCGACCTCGATCCCAAGGGCGTCGCCATCCCGGTCGACTTCAACAGGAATGTCGAGCCGAACTACCCGACTGTCGCGGCTGCCCTGCCTCTCTACCGCTGGCTTATACAAAACGGTGTGCGTCGCCTCAAGCCTGAATGCAAGACGCACGACACTGCGGTCGTGCGAGCGTTTCTCGGGGACATATCTTTGGATGTCGTGGCGCTTTGGCTTCGGGGCGAATGGCTCCCTCAGGAAGCGCTTGGAACCGAACAACTCCCGTTGCTCAATTCGATTGACTTGCGATAAGGGAACGTGCGCGTTAGGGGCGCGCTTCGATTGCGCCGGATTGGGTCGACCCTAAATAATGCTTATTAATCAAAGATTTACATTAATGGTAGCGGGGGCAGGATTTGAACCTGCGACCTTCGGGTTATGAGCCCGACGAGCTGCCAGACTGCTCCACCCCGCACCAGTGAGCCGGTCATTTTACCCAGTAGTCACGGTAATGCAAGCCTCCCAGATCGCGCGATCGTCCGCCCAGCCCTCAGTCCCCCGTCCCGTGGCTCTACCATGAGCGCGCTCGCCGCCGCCGCATATGAGGATGCACTCGCATCGATTCGCCGCCCGACCCTTACGGCAGCACGCGCTGACACAAAGCGATCAGCGCCCCCGGCGCGATGCCCAGAGCGATCGCGAGCAGCGCGTTGGCGGACAGCACCGTGCGCATCAGCGGCGATCCGCCGATCGCGCTGGCGTCCGTCGGTTCGTCGAAATACATGAGCTTCACGATGCGCAGGTAGAAATACGCGGAGACCACGGAGAACAGCACGGCGACCACGCCGAGCCAGGTGGTGCTCGCGCCGAGGACCGCCTGGATGACACCGAGCTTGGCCCAGAACCCGATGAACGGCGGCACTCCGGCGAGGCTGAACATGAGCATCGCCATCATCCACGCGAACCAGGGACTGCGCGCGTTGAGCCCCTTGAAGTCGGTAATCTTGTCGGCCTCGAAGCCCTGACGCGCGAGCAGCAGCACCATGCCGAAGGCGCCGGCCGCGACGAGGACGTAGCTGATGATGTAGAACATCGCGGCCTGATAGCCCTGCGCCGACCCCGCCAGAACTCCGAGCAGCACGTAGCCGATGTGCGAGATCGTGGAATACGCCAGCATGCGCTTGATGTTGATCTGCGCGATCGCGACGATGCTGCCGACCGCCATGGAGAGCACCGAGATCACCACGAGCATCTGGCTCCAGTCGGCCTGCGCGCCCGCGAGCGCCTCCGGCAGCAGGCGCATGATGAGCGCGAAAGCGGCGATCTTCGACGCCGTGCCGATGAACACCGTGAC
>CAJCIM010000004.1 GCA_903970395.1 Acidobacteriaceae bacterium | reverse complement strand
CATCTGAACCCAGGCCTAACGGCCTGGGCTTGGATAATGACGGGCCTTTGGCCCTGAGGCAACAGCGGAGACAGATGCCTTAGGCCCACGTTAGAGATAGATATAGATCGAACCCTAACTCGTTTGAGATCGAGTCCGAGACTGATTAGACGGCCTCCGCTGGGGTGCTGGTGAGTTTGATCTCGATGGTTTGGGTGCCGAGGCGGGGGTGTTTTGCGGTGAGTTTTGCGACTCCTGCGGTCTCCTTCGCACGAATCCAGATGGCTCCGGTGCCGCCGATGAGAGCGAAGGGGTTGTCGCCAATGATTTCCGCGGGGCCTTCGAGGGTGAAGACGATGGGGTCGTTGGCGTAGGTGCGCGTGGCTCCGAACTCGTCTGTGACGCGGAGAACGATGCGCGTGCTGTCGGCTCCATCGGCCTGCAGCGTTGTGTCGTCTGGAAGGAGATGGAACTTGCGATCGACTCCGCTGCCTGACAATGACTTTGAGAGCGCTACCTTGCCACCGATGAGGCCGTCAATGCGGAGGTCGCCCCAGTGGAGCTTCAGCTGCTTCCAGTCGAGCTTGTTCTTCTCGATGACGAAGGGCGGGTACTTCAGGTGCTCGAACTCCGTGTGGTCGGGGTCGACGGTCGCCACGAGCACCCAGGGGTTGCTCTCCAGACTGGCTTCGCGGATGTAGAACTTGAGCTGCTCGCAGTTGGAGCAGACGACCATCTTTGTAAAATTGGTGGACTCGTCGCTGTTGGCCCAGTGGAAGGCGGGTTCGACGACGACCTCTTCGGCGGGATCGCACTGGCTCTTGTAGAAGCCGGCGGCGGGTTTGTTTTCGCGGAAGATGTCCGTGACGCCGTGGTAGCAGATGCGGTCGCCGGCGCCGAAGTTGGAGTGGGTGTTGTAGTCGAAGGCGCACCAGCCGATGCCGCCGGCGTACTGCGGGTCGGACGCAAGCTGGTTGTGGATGCGCGCGTGGCGCAGGGTGTGCTCGCGCTGGCGTTCGTCGTCGTCGGTGGTTTTGGTGGGGAAGGTGTGGCCGACGAACTCCGTGTTGAAGTAGAGCGGGTGGTTGGGCTTGCGAAGCGGGAAGCCGAAGTCATTCATGGTCATGACGTCTTCGATGAGTTCGGAGTTGAACAATCCGCCGCGGATGCCGCCGGTCTGGCGTGTGGTGTCGAGCGCATGCGCGAGCGCGTTGGTGCGCGTGTAGAAGCTGTGGTCATCCTGCGACTCGTTGATGCGGACGCCCCAGAGGATGATGGACGGGTGGTTCCAGTCGCGGCGGATCATGCGACCGACGTTGTCGATGGCGATGAGCTTCCAGGGCTCGGGGCCGATGTGCTGCCAGCCGGGGATCTCTTCGAGCACGAGGAGGCCGATCTCATCGCAGCGGTCTAAAAAGTGGCGGGATTGGGGGTAATGGGAGGTGCGGACGATGTTGCAGTGCAGGCCGTTGCGGAGGATCTCGGCGTCCTTGCGCTGTGCGCGGGCGGGCATGGCCTGGCCTACGAACGGGAAGGTCTGGTGACGGTCGAGGCCGCGCAGCTTGATGATCTTGCCGTTGAGCGAGAAGCCGTGGTCTGTAAACATAGCCTCGCGAAAGCCGATGCGTCGGGAATCTGCATCGATCTCGCGGCCGCCTTTGAGCAGGCGGACGTGGACGGTGTAGAGGTGCGGGTGCTCCAGGTCCCAGAGCTTGATCTCGCCGAGGTTGGTGAGCGTGAAGCTCTGGCGTGCGGGGTCCTGCGTGGTCTGGGTGCTGGCGTAGGCGGGGGCTGCGGTGTCAGGGTCCATGGCCGCGTTGGGGTCGGGCGTGCCGGTGACCTTCGCGTGTGTGGTGCCTTTGGAGATGACGTTGTCTCCTTCGCGTAGCTCGAAGGCGAGTTCGAGATCTTCAGCCGTCTGGCCGGCGAGGAAGACGTCTACGTCGAGCGTGGGGCTGCCGCTGAGCACGTTGTTGGGACGTGCGTGGATGTTGTCGATGTAGGTGGGCGAGACGATACGGAGCGAGACCTCGCGGTAGATGCCGCCGAAGGTCATGTAGTCGATCTCGTAGCCGAAGGGCGGGATGTCGGCGCGCTCTGTGGAGTCGAGCTGCACGACTAGGGTGTTGTCGGCGTCAGGGTGCAGGTGTTCGGTGAGCTCGAAGGAGAAGGGCGTGAAGCCGCCCTTGTACTCGCCGAGCGCGTGTCCGTTGATCCAGACGGTGGATGCGGTCATGGCGCCTTCGAAGTCGACGAAGACGCGCTTGCCTTTGGCCGCTGCGGGAGTGCGGAAGCGGCGGCGATAGGTGGAGATGAACTCGTAGTCCTTGTCGTCAAAGCTGTGCCACGGCATGCGGATATTGCTGTGCGGGATGACGACTGTTTCGAAGCTAGCGTCGTTGAACGCAACCTCGTGTGCGCCTTCGACCTTTGTGGGCTTATAGCGCCACTTGCGGTTGATTGGAAGCACGGTGCGGCCGCTGCCGGCGCGCTCCTGCGCAAGGCCTGAGACGTTGGGCAGGGCTGAGGCCGCGAAGGCGGCGCTGGTCATCTTGATAAAGTCACGTCGTTGCATTGGGTCTTCTCCACACAGGTTGTTACAAAGGAGCGTTTGGTTTTCAGCGTATTCGCCGGATTGGCAGCATCCCATATTAGCGGAGACAGCATAGGAATGTAACCCGTTACATTTATAGGAAATTCAAGAGGCTAAAGACTCTGCTCCCTTCCAAAGACTCTTAAACCAGAGTCACCTAGCCGGTGGCGAGTGCGACGAGGGACTTGAGGTCGAGAGGGGAGTCGGATCGTACGCCGCCTGGCAGAGTGGGTGCGATGACGATTGCGTGGCTCTGGCCTTCCCACCAGACGATGAAGGAAGACCGGTCTGCGCCGTGCAGCCTCTGCTGGTTGATCCAGTGATAGTACGAGGCCATATCGGCGTCGACCAGCGAGCCTGCGGGGTCGAGTTCGTTGGCTGCGCCGATGTTGGCGAGAAGTTCGTTCATGGGCTTCTGACGCTGGCGGGGAGCGTATCGCACCAGCAGCGTGAGTGGCTCTGCGCGGCGAAGAGCTTCGCGTGTCGTCCATTGGGCAAACGTGGTGCTGAAGATCTGCGTACCAGAGCCTTCGGTGAAGAGCTTTACCTGGAAGCGGTCGAGCACTGGGTCTCCGTTGTGTGCCATGCCAAGCTGTGCTGGAGCCAGCTGCGCGAGGTTCGTCCGGAGCTCTTCAGGGCCCATCCCTGGCTTTGCGATCTGGCTTTGCATATAGGTCAGCAGTTTGTCGCGGACGGGCGCGAGGGCGTCGTAGCTTACCGTTGTGAGGCCGTTTGTTGGCCGCGCCGGTGTGCCGCCTTCGATGTACCAATGCGCGTAGTCGGCTGGGTGAGATGCGCTGCGGGCCTCGACGGCTGTGAGCAGCGCTTCGAGGCCGCCTTCGGGTTTGATCTGAGAGAAGTATGTGCCGCGCTTGCGCAACATCTGAAAGAGCGGCTCCGGCGTGGTCGCGACGCCCTGTCCGATGATGGCGATTCCGAGACGCGGCGTGGCGAGCGTCTGCGCTGGCCGCGCGGACTGCATGCGATCGCCATAGGCCATCGCCGCCTCGCGGAATGCGTCCAGCTGGTGCGTGGTCCACAGATATGCCGATTCCTGCTCGACGAACTGCGCGGGTTTGGTGACCCAGTCGGAGCGTTCGAATGCGGTGGAGAGCGTGAGCGCGGCAAAGGCGTGAAACCAGTCCGCGAGCTGTGTGGTGGAGAGGCTGCTGAGGAGTGAGAGTTCCTGGTTCAATCGTGCGCGCTCAACGGGGAACTGGTAGTCGTACTCGATGAGTTGGCGCAACATGCCGGGCAGGAAGCTGAGCGGTAGCTGCCGGAATAGCGACAGGTGCTCCACGGCAAGCTGGCGCGCCTGCGGAGGATATGCAGCAAACTGTGCGGGCTGGAGATCGCGCGGCAGCATGGTTAGAGCAGCTCCCGTATGGGCTTGCCCTGCGACTGCGCGGCCGAGAAGCCCATCATGACGCCGATGCTGGGGACGAGGTCGATGGACTGCACAGGGCTGTCGTAGACGACGCCGGGACGCACGCCCTGACCGAGCGCCATCATCCATGTGGTGCGTGAGGCTGGGTCTCCGGTGCGGTGGTGCTGGAAGCCGTTGCCACCGGAATCTTCGTCGGCATCGCGGCCAAAGTCGGGAAGGACCAGCAGCGTGGTGTTGCCCGCGTACTCGGGTTCTTCCTGAACGGCCTTCCATAGCGCTGCGCAGAGACGGTCGGTGCGGCGGATGGCGTCGATGTAGAGCGAGTAGGCACCGGAGTGCGCGACGTCGATGTCGTGCATAGTGATCCAAAGCAGGCTGGGCGATTCCTGACGCATGAGCTGCCGTGCGATGTAGACGGACAGCTCATCGGGGCTGGAGAGGCTCTTTGCGTGCTGTGTGAAGTCGTCGACGGAGAGCTTGAGCACTCGCTCCAACTGCTGGAGTTCGAACTCGCCGCCGCTGACCTGCGGGGCGTACAAGGGGGTCTCGTAGTTGTCGTGGAGCAGATGGCTGTAGTCTGTTGTGCTGGAGCTGGCTGCGCTGAGCAGGCGTTTCGGCAGGATCACCTGGGCTCCGAGGCCTGCGCCGTAGCTGCGGGATTCGCTTTCGCCGATGCGGTTGAAGCCGTTGCTTGGCGCGACGACCCACGCGTCCGAGACAGGGCGGCCAAGGTCCTTGCGGAAGTACTCGAAGATCGTTGGATGATCCGGTGGGACGGCGGAGAAGTTGTTGAGAGTTTCGTAGACGCCGGTGGCGAGGCTCGCGGTGGCGACGTAGTGGCCGAGGATGCCGTGGTTGGTGACCTGGGTGAAGAAGCTCGACTGCGGCGCGAGCTCGTTGAGCATGTGAGGAATGTTCACCTGGCCTTCGGGGGCGAAGGTCTCCTGGTCACGTGCACCGCCGCCGAAGGTGATGACGATGATCTTGCGTTTCTTCTTTGCTGTTGCCGCTCGCACAAAGGGACTGGCGCTGAGCAGCGTGCCTCCGAGGGCCATACCCGTGGCGTCGCGGAGGAAGTCGCGGCGTGTGCGTCCGAGGTGGCGTGCAACCTCCTGCGGCGCGAGGTTTGCAAGCCGGGAAGACGCAAATCGATCATTGATGGAGTACGGCATTACGTCTCTCCGTTATGGATTGTTGGTGGGTGCCTTGGAGGTGTAGACGAATTGTTGCAACTCGTCTCCCTCTTTGTCGGATGTGGCGAGGTGTTCGGAGCGGAGTTTCTGATAGACGGCGAACTCGGCTTGCGCATGGTCCTTCTCGCCCATACGGGTGTAGTCGGTGCCAAGACGATAGTGGGCATCCGCAAACTTGGGGTCGAGTTCAATCACGCGGAGGTACTGCGGCACGGACTGCTTGTAGTCGTGCCGGTCCGCGTAGAGATTGCCTAGCTGAAAGTGCGCGTCCGTGAGTTTGTCGTCCAGGGCTATCGAGCGTAGGAGAAGCGTCTCGACCTTTTGCATGTCGACGGTTGCACCTTCGGTTTGACTACCCTTCCATAGACTCATCGCGTAATAGTACTGCGCCAGCGCGTTGTTTGGCTCCATCCCGGCGTACCGCTGGAAACGCTGGATGACGTCCTGCGTGTGGCTCTGCTTGCTGTAGTAGGCCTTGGAGAGGAAGAGATAGCAGCGCGGCTCCTTGGGATCAAGATCGGTGGCGGCGAGGAGTGACGTGACGGCATCCTCGTAGAGGCCTCGTGCGTAGAGCGAGATGCCCAGGCCGATCATGATCCGCGGCGAGTCTGGGTAGCGCTGAGCCGCTGCGCGGAAGACCTCGATGGCAGGATCGTAGGTGCGATGGAGGAGAAGTTCGCTTCCCCAGTCGAAGAGATTGTTTTCACTGGGATCAAGATGCGCAGCGGTCTCGAACTCATTGACGGCGTCGACGTATTTGCCTTCCTTCTCATCGATCTGCGCCTCGAGGTCGTGCAGCTCGCCACTGTTTTTCTGCTGGAGAAGCGATTGCACGATGTGATGAGCGGGAGCGTACCGGCCCACCATCAAATCCGCGGTTGCCAGATCGTAGCCGTTGTCATAGGCATTGGGTTTGAGCTGCTGAGCTTTTTCCAGCAGAGGTACGGCCTCCGCGATCTTGCTGGTCTGGATGTAGAACTCACCGAGGTTATGGTTCGCGGTGTAGTCCTGCGGAGCCAAGGCGAGAGCGTTATGAAATTGCTCGAGGGCCGGGCCCGTGCGACCGAGCCGCAGAAGGCTGGCAGCGAGATTGGTGTGCGCCTCTTCGGCTTGCGGCTTCAGGTGAGTTGCCGCTTCGAGGTAGGGTATGGCGCGAGCATCCTGAGACATGGACGCGTAGCAGAGGCCTAGAAGCTCTTCGAGAGGGAAGTACTGAGGATCCAGATGCTGGAGTGCGGGGTCGCTCGGTTTGGGGAGAGCGGTTTCCAGTTGTGCAGCCGCTTGCGTGGGATGACCGGCTGTGTATTCAGCCTGGGCGGACTGGAGGATTCGTTGCAGGGAAGGGGGTGCTTTTTGGCCGGTGGCGAGTGTGGCGCAGAGGAGGCAACTGGCAACTAGAATTTGATCGCGTACCGCCATAGCGAACCTCGCGCGAGCCGTTTGCACCGTTGGAGTTAGAGCCGCTTTAACGATAAACCCCGGAAGGACGCGTTGCGGCGTCCTTCCGGGGTTTGTTGGTGGTGGTTAGAAGTACAGTTTGAAAGCGAACTGGATCTGGCGCGGGTCGTAGGGATTGTCGCGCGTGGCTCCGATCAGTCCGAAGTTGGGGCTATTGAAGTTGCCGGAACCGCTGATGCCGACTACGCCGTTGCCGCCGAAGTTCGGTGCGTTGAAGTTGGGATGGTTCACGATGTTGAAGGCTTCCGCCCGGAACTGGGCGCGGAACCGCTCGTTGAACTTAATATCTTTGAACAGCGAGAAGTCGAAGCGATGGAAGCCTGGCCCTGATACGGTGCCCTGCGAGTCGCCGAGAGCCGCGCTGCCGGTGAGCGGGATGCAGCCCGGGGTTGCGGCCGCGCCCAACGGGCAGGGCTGCTGAAAGGCTGCCGGGTTGTTGTACCAGCGAGGTCCGTTCGCTGTGAGATGGATCCCAAGATCGGGATTCTGTCCCGGTACGCGGACGTCGTTACAGTTCGTTCCAGCCGTCGTTGCGGTGGGACAGCCGAGCGTAACCGGTTGACCGCCCTGCAGCGTGAGGATGTAGTTTGCCGACCAGCCACCCACCAGGTAGTTCATACCTCTGCCACCCGAGCTCAGATAGTGTTTGCCCTGACCAAACGGAAGCTCGTAACCACCGCTGAAGTGCAGCACCTGCCGAATGTCGAAGTCAGCAGGGCCGTAATCGAAACTCGGTCCAAGTCCGGCGACGGAAGGAGCGCGGAACCCACCGAGACTGCCACCGTTGAGGAGGTCGAGTGCGTCGGAGAGTGTCTTGGAGTAGGTGTACGCAAAGAGGAAGGACAGACCATTCGCGTAACGCTGCTCGAGTTTGGTCTGCAGGCCGTTGTAGTTGCTGAAACCGACCGTCGCCTGGTAGCTGGCTCCCGAAGAGAAATCGACGAATGGAACCGTGCCGCCTGTGCCGGGTGCGGCCGGGTTCTTCGTGTTAGCGCTCGCTGGCAGGATGGCTGTTACATTGTTGCTGCCGATACCCGCCTGCAGATGCTGGGCCTGCGTGAAGACATACGCCACGGTGGCCGAGAGCGACCGAGTGAGCGCATACTCCACGCTGAGGTTGGTGCTGAGCGTGCGTGGTGTCTTGTAGGCGAACTGGAGGCCTTGTAGACCGAGGTTTGCCGGGTTGACCAGAGCGGGATTGAAGCTGTAGCAGGAAAGGCCGGAGGCGATACTCGCTGTTTGCCCTGGGCCAGCCGTAGCGCAGCTTGCGTACGCGGTGTTGTAGCTGACGGGCGCGACTCCCGACGCGCCAGCGTTTGTAAGCGGTGACTGTCCCGAGTAGTTGAACTGGAACTGGAAGGGATAGTTTTCGCCAATGTTCGGGCCATAGCCCTGGTTCTCAAAGGAGTTGAAGAAGTATCCAAAACCCGCACGGACAACGAGTTTGTTGCTTGCCTGATATGAAACGCCGATACGAGGCGAGACATTGGTCTTCTGCGTCTGAACCAGACCCTGGCCAAACTTATCGGTTTGCTCCAACGTAATCCCATCCTTCTGCAGCAGAGCGGCAAACGCGGGATACGTCGACGCAACATTTGCATCCGACTTGCCTGATGCGGGGATAAGGAAGGTCGGAGTACCGTTGGGGGGGCCGTTAGGCACGAAGTTCGCCTGGGCGCCGTTTGTTTCGCGGATGGGTGAGAAGTAGTCGTAGCGAACACCCAGGTTGAAGGTCAGCTTTGGCGTTGCTTTCCAGTCATCCTGAATATAGCCCGCAAGATAGGTGCGATAATCATAGGTTTTGCTGGAGTTTGAAGCCTGGACGTTGTTCGAGCCCCCGGAGTAGTCGAACCCATTGGGTACGGTCGCTTTCTCCGGCACGACGAGGAACTGGGCCAGGCCGGTGGTGCTGCTGTTCTGACCTGGGATGTCAGTGTATGTACCGCTGTAGTCGAAGTCACCTTTCGCATTCGGCGGCTGCAGGACGTCGTTCTTTACGAGCTGCGATTCAATGCCCACCTTGAAGCTGTGGCTCTTATAGACCTTCGTGAAGTCATCGGTAATCTGGAGCGTCTGGCTTGTCTCATCCGACGGCAGGTACGAGTTGCTGCCAAGTGTCGACAAGCCACCAAAGTTGATCTGGGGAAGGCCGCCATTCTCAGCGAACTGCGGAATGCCCGCAATGCCGTACTGGGCTGGGATGCCGCTAACGCCTCCCTCCGGACCGAAGCGTGTGGTTTCCAGATGGTTGAAACCAACATGGAGCACGTTGATGGTGGAAGGCGTGAAGACGTGTGTGTAGCCGACGACCGACTGGTTGGAGTGAGCCGTCTGGATGCCCTGCTGGAAGGCGCCGCCATCGGCGATGCCGCCGAAGACACCAGGAATGAACTGCGGGTCGTCGACATAGCTGAAGCGACCGAAGACCTGGTCCTTCTGGCTGGGGTTATAGTCCACGCGAACGTCGAAGGCGTCGCGATGCTCATAGAGGTCGGGGCTGGAGACGAAGTTGGACGCGTAGAGGCTGTTGGTCGGCTTCGGGAATAGCGAAAGAATTTTCTGCGCGACCGGATCGAGACGGTTGCCAGGAAGCGTATTCAGACCGCACGCAGCGGCTGTGAATACAGAGGTACCTGGTGCGCACGTGCCAAACGGATCACGTACATAACCGGAAGTAGAGGCGACACGACCGGAGACCGGATCGACTTGACCAGAGGCTACGTACCGAGTTGTGGCGGGATCCTGCACTGTGCCGAGAGGGAAATTACGAGCCAGGCTATCGCACACCGTACCTGGTGTGATGTTTGGAGAACACGTCGGATTGGTTACCGGCTGACCGTTGGGCTCCTGCGCAGTCAGGATGTCACCAAGGTTCGTGAAACCGCTATTGATCTCATTCAGCGTGGGTACGGTGGCGGTCGTGGTCTGGCCCTGTACGCGACGGAGACCTTCGTAGTCGCCGAAGAAGAAGAGTTTGTCCTTGATGATACGGCCGCCGACGGAGGCGCCGAACTGATTCTGGCGGAACGCCGCCTTCTTTTGGCCGGCGGGTTCAAAGAAGTCGCGGGCGTCGAGCACGTCGTTGCGGAAGAACTCCCAGACCGAACCGTGCAGGCTGTTGGAGCCGGACTTGATGGTGGCGTTGAGCACGGCTCCG
>CAJCIM010000003.1 GCA_903970395.1 Acidobacteriaceae bacterium | reverse complement strand
GTGTTCATCTTCATGCGCTCTGCCGGGATGGTCCAACGTGCCTCATCCAGATCGAACTCTGTCCACGGCGCTTCAATCTCTTCACTGGTGCGCACAAACGTATACGCCATCAGTTTCATCGCCAAGCGGGTGATCGCATCCCCATTGTAGTCTTCCATCTTCGCCAGCAACTCCGGAAGCTCCCTGGCATCTACGCGAGCACGATTCTCCGTTCGGGCCTCGGCCAGGATATCCCTCGGCTTGAAGTCCGCAGCAGGGTTCCGACTTGCGATATCCCTCGCCACCGCAAAGCGAAAAATCTGGGATGTCGTCTCATGTACCCGCTTAGCAACATCTCTTGCGTCGCGTGCCTCGACTGTAATCATGAGTTCGCGGATGTCAGCAGCCGTAATCGTGTCGATGAGCTTATGTCCGTAGGCTGGAAACACGTCAGCTTGGAGACGCCTCATAACGGTGTCCGCATGACGTGGGGACTTGCCGATTTTCCACCAATCCCACCACCTGCGAGCGACCTTCTCAAAGCTGTTTTCCGCTTCCCGTTGCCGGGCCTTTACCTCATTCTTTCTGGCGTCGCTTTCCGCTCTACGTTCGGCCATCGGGTCGATGCCAGTCTCCAGAGTCTTTCGAGCTGCGAAGTGCAGCTCGCGAGCTTCTTTCAGAGTGACCAGCGGATACTCCCCAAATGCCATATTCTTTTCCGCGCCGCCGATTCGGTAGCGCCAGACCCAGAGCTTCGCACCGGATGGTGAGACAAGCAGACACAGCCCTCCACCATCGGCCATCTTGTATCTCTTGTCCCTTGGCTTTGCGTTTTCGATTTCCTTGATGGTCAGTGCCATGATGAGCCCTCCAAAGTGGGGAAATTCCCAGCCCCCACACTTTGGCTGATCGTACCCCACAATAGCCCCCACAGAAAACCCCGGCTGTCGTCGCACTACCTCGCACGTCTTCGGACGCTATTTTCCCGTAAGTCATTGAAAAGTAATAACCTCCCCGTGTTTGGGGAGGTTCAGGGAAGTGCGAGGAAGTGTAACCTGCGCGAGTTTTGGTTGCCCCCCAGGGATTCGAACCCCGATCGAGCGAGTCAGAGTCGCTAGTCCTACCATTGAACGAGAGGGCAATACAGATTGTGAGTTAGCTGCAGGTTTAGGGGTAAACCACAATCAGCTGACTAACTGAGTGTACGTGGGTTAAGCATATGGGTCAAGCCAAGGCTGTGCAAGGTGCGCGACTGCAACGATTGGCCTTTCCTCCAAAGGAGAAATTGAATGAAGACGCAAGTCCTCATATCTGCGGTCGTTCGTTGCCTCTGATTTGTTATCCGCTTTTTCTTGTTGCTGGCAGCCAGATTGCGCCAAGTCGGCCAAGAGTCGCGGGATGCCGATGGGGATGCTCTCCGTGCGACAGATGCAAAGTGGTCTGCAGTTGCCAAAATCAACGATTTGGACAAAGCGATGATGTACTACACAGACGATGCTCTCTGACTGGCTCGGAACGAAGCTCTTCACACCTATAATCGATCTCGCAAGCAAATCGTGGGCAGGTCTACTAACACCAACGCTGCGCCTCATGTGGAAGGTCAATACGGTAGTGACGGCTGAGGCTGGAGCTATGGGCATTCGGCAGCGACCTACGCGCTCGCGGGACGCACCAACCCTACCAAACCGCTCTTCGATGCGGGGAAGTGTCTCGAGATTTGGGAAAGACTGCCCGACGGCAGTTGGACTTGTATTCCAGCTGCATTCAACTCTAATCTGCTGCCTCCAGCCGCTGCGCCATCAAGTAACTTAACAGCAGATTAGACGCTATTCTTCGCGGAGGACTTCGAGAGGTTTTTGGCCCAGTACGCGATGGCTGGCGAGCCAACCGGCGAGCACTGTGAGGGCGGCGACGAAGAGGGCAGCAGCGAGGTTAAGCCAGGTCTGGAAGTGGTAGTCAAAGTGGAACTGGTGCAGCAGCAGCGCGCGCCCCATGATGTTGGCGAAGATGAGACCTGTAACGCCGGCGATGAGGCCGAGAACCGCGAACTCAATGGAGAAGATAGTGGCGATGCGGACACGCGTGGCGCCGAGGGTTTTCAGAACGACGACTTCGCGGATGCGGCGATAGCGAGTGCCGGCGATGGCACTTGCGAGGATGACGATGCCCGCGAAGATGCTGAACGCCGCGAGGAATTGGATAACATAGGTGATCTGCAGCAGAACCTGGCGGACAGTTTCGAGCGTAGCTGCGACATCTATGACAGTGACCGTAGGATAGTGCTCGTAGAGGGCGCGCCGAAGGTCCGCGGTGGAGGCGGGATCGCAGTGGACGCCGCCGTACCAGACGGTGGGGAAGCTCGCTAGGACGGGCGCGGGGAAGATAAAGTCGACACGGGAGTATGCGTTGCGGCTGTCAGCGTCAAAAAATGCGGCGACAACTGCGGTGAAGGTTTCGTCCTGCGCGGCGAAGGTGACTGTGTCGCCGATATGCAGGTTGAGTCGGTTGGCGCGATTGTGCTCGATAGCGACAAGCGGATGTGTGGAGTCGGAGGTCTGATCCGATGTCCACCACTTGCCGGCAGTGATCTTGTCGCCGGGTGGCGGGGCATCGGGTGTCGGCGACCACGTTAGATTCAGGCCTTGCAGTGATCGACCAAAGCCGCGTCTCTTCTCCATCTGGCTAATGGGAACCTTGTTGATCGCGAGCAGGCGTGAGGTGACGACGGGGACGATCTCTGGCGTGCCGTGAACGGCGGGCTGTTGCGCAAGCAGGGTACGGATGCCTCCGACCTCGTCCGTTGTCATGTCGATAAGGAAGATGTTTGGGAGGTTTTCGGCGACACCGACCTGCATCTCATTAACAATGGAGCGCTGCACAATGTAGACGGCAGCGATCTGCATGACACCAAGGCCAAGAGCTGCAAGAAGAGCCGCAGAAGGATTCCCGGGACGATAGAGGTTAGCCAGGCCGTGGCGCAGCGAGGTTGGCAGATGCAAGCGTGTGACTGAGAGCAAGCTGCGCAGGCCCAACATGAGAAGCTTCGCGGTGACATAGAGAACGACGAGTGCGATGAGCAGGCCACCACCGAATACGAGCCCGACCTGGCGCGAGTCTGCAACACGTGCGGCGAGAGCGATGAGACTGAGTACGATAACGAGGATCGCGATTAGTTGAAGTAAGAGCGATGGAAGGTTCCGCTGGAGGCGTTCGAGGAGGCTACCTTCTGCGGTTTCCACGGCACGACGCAGGATGAGGATGGGACGAATGTTGCGCACCGAGAGCAGCGTGGGCAGAGTGAAGAGCAGAGTGGTAAGCAGGCCGGCGATGAGGCCCATCGCGATGGCGTGGCTGTTGACTCGGAAGCTCGGGGTGAGGTGCAGGAGCTTGGCGAGAAAAAGTGGGAAGGCTAGTTGTACGCCGAGACCGAGAACGACACCGAGAAGACCTCCAGCCAAGCCCAGCAAAAGAGTTTGCAGCAGATAGATTTTCATGATCTGCTGCGAGCCCGCGCCGAGGGATTTCATGATGGCGATGGAATCGAGGCGCTGCTGGAGGTGCGCGCGCATAGCCATGGCGACGCCGACGGCCCCGAGAACGAGCGCGACGAGCGACATGAGCGAGAGCAGACCCGTTGCGCCGTCGAGGGCACGGGTAAGCGCAGGGTTGGCCTCCCGGTAGTCAGAGACCTGCGCTTCAGGCAGAAGGGTTTCAACCTTTGTCTTTAGCGCAGCGACGGCATCGTCTGAAAGTGCCTGCCCTGGCTTTGCAGGTGGCAGCTTGAAGAGATAACGGCGCGAGGCCCGGGAGCCGGGAGCGAGTAGGCCGGTAGAGTCGAGCGCGACGTTGGAGAGCAGGATTCGCGGGCCAGCGGCGAAGGGGCCGGAGAGACGATCGGGCTCATCGATGACGGTAGCCGCGATGTGGAAGGTCTGCGTACCTAGCTTGATTGAGTCGCCGACGTGGAGGTGGAGACGGAGGAGGAGATCTTGACCAACAGCTACGGAATTCCCGGCAAGGGCTTGAGTTAGCGGGATGGCGGGAGCGAGAACGACGTCACCATAGAAGGGATATTTGGCGGGATCGACGGCCTTGAGCGAGACGAGGAGTGGATCGGGCGAAGTGGTAGTGGAGGCCATCGAAAGAGACTCCGTTACAGTGGCCTCGTCGTTTCCGGCGGAACGGAGATCGTTGATGCCTGCCTGTTGGTCGGCCGTAGGAGCGACGTTTGTTCGAGCGGCTAGGTCCGCGGCCATGATGCTGCGAGCTCGGAGTAGGAGTGTGGCGCGGAAGGCCGCGGAAAAGCCGCGGACTCCGGTTAGCGCAGCGACTCCGATGGCGATGGAGAGGATGACGAAGGCGAACTTGCCTCGCGAGGAGCGAAGTTCTCTACCGGCGATGCGTGCAGCGGTGGTGTAAGAGAGCGCGGGCACGGTTTAGGCTCCCCGCTCAGCAAAGGTGTGCGGAGCGGGAGTCTGCTGCTCGTCGGCGATGACAAGGCCGTCGCGCAGGGTAATGCGACGGCTGGCGTAGGCGGCCAGTGCGGGGTCGTGGGTGACGAGGACTAACGTAGTTCCCTCTTCGCGGTTGAGGTGCAGAAGGAGGTCAAGCACATGGCTGCCGTTGGCGGTGTCGAGATTGCCGGTTGGTTCGTCCGCGAGAACGATAGGAGGGCGCAAGATGAAGGCTCGTGCGAGGGCGACGCGTTGCTGCTCGCCGCCTGAGAGCTGTATGGGGTAGTGATCCATACGCGCGGCAA
Organism: Acidobacteriaceae bacterium; assembly: GCA_903970395.1. Taxonomy (GTDB): domain Bacteria; phylum Acidobacteriota; class Terriglobia; order Terriglobales; family Acidobacteriaceae; genus Granulicella. The sequence continues at coordinate 24,104 of CAJCIM010000003.1, read as the reverse complement.
GGCCTACAGAAGTGAGCAGCTGTCGTGCGCGGGCGAGGCCGTGAGCTTCATCGCTGTGCTCCGGGCTTCCGTTGAGTTCGTAGGGCAGCAGCACGTTTTCGAGCGCGGTGAGTGTGGGGATAAGCTGGTAGCTCTGGAAGACGAAGCCGATTGTGCGGCCGCGGAGCTGCGCCAGTTTGTCTTCACCAAGGTTGCTTATCGCTGTGCCGTTGAGCGTGACCGTGCCTGAGGTGGGATTATCGAGGCCAGCAAGCAGACCTAACAGTGTGGACTTGCCAGAGCCAGACGCTCCCATGATGGCGGCAAACTCGCCGCGCGAGATGGTGAAGTCGATGCCCTTGAGGATGTCTACCGTGGTGGAGCCGGTGCGCAAAGACTTGCGCAGGCCCGACACGACGATCATGGGAGAACTCAGAGAGCCAGACTGCACCGGTGCGGCGAGGGGCGAAACAGGAGTCAAGGTGTGAAAACCTCTAGCTACAATAAGATTGGGAGACGGATGCTAGATCGAGACAACGGAGAAGACGCGAAGCGTGCTGTGGATATTGTGATTCTATCGCGGAAGACTACGGAGCACCGTATCTGCGCCACCCTTGCGCTAGTGGCGAGCGTCAGCTTGTGCAGCGCGATAAATGGATGCAAATCCAATGCCAGCAAGACAGAGACGGTAGGGAGTTCTCCGACGAGTGCGCCGATTGCGATGGAGACGTCGGCTGCGAAGATGGTGGACGATGCAGATTCGACCGATACAAGACCGGTGATCGCGTGTTTTGGCGACAGTCTGACGGCGGGATATGGAACCGATCCGGGGCAGAGCTACCCGGACGCGCTGCAGAAGCTGCTGGACGCGCAGGGGTACCACTATCACGTGGTGAACGCGGGCGTGAGCGGCGAGACGACCAAAGATGGATTGGAACGCGTGAATCGCGTCGTGGCAAGGCATCCGAAGATTGTGGTGCTGGAGTTTGGCGGTAATGACGGACTGCGCGGGCTACCGCTGGAGCAGACAGAGAGCAACCTGTCCGCGATGATTGCAGCCCTGCAGAAGGGTGGTGCGGAGGTCGCTCTGGCTGGGATTACGCTGCCGCCGGAGTATGGGCCAGATTACATTGCTAAGATCAACGCAATCTATCCTGCGCTGGCGAAGAGATACCATGTGCGGCTGCTGCCATTCCTGCTGAAGGATGTGTATGGCGTGCCGGGCGATATGCAGGAAGACGGGCACCATGCGACGGCGCAGGGCAACAAAGGCGTTGCTGTGACAGTGGAAAGGCTGATTCAACCGATGTTGAGCAAGTAGAGGTGGGGGCCTCCCCTCCCTGACTTTTTGATCTAAAGTCTTCGATCATTGAGGCTTAGGCCCGGACTTGCTGTTGCTCCAAAAATGATGCGGCCACTTTCAAGCCGAGCTAGCCGAGAACTACTGTAGGTTGCACGAGCGTTCCGGCGACTCTTTGCGCGATCGCGAGAAGATCGCGGGGCGCGCTAAAGAGTTTGAGCAATGGCGCACCGGAGTAGTCGGGTACGTTGACCTGCATGCCGTTGCGGATGCGGCCGGCGGTCTGCTCGTCGACGATGAGCGACGGCATATGAGGCAGCAACGTGCGTGGGTGCGGCAGGCGCGATTCGATCTCGTTGATGGAGAGCGACTTGAGTTCTTCGAGCGTGATGGCTTGAGCGAGGGTGAAGTCGCCGGCCTGGGTACGACGGAGCGAGGCGAGGTGGGCTCCGCAACCGGCGAGCGCTCCGAGTTCGTGAGCGACGGAGCGGACGTAGCCGCCGGCGGAGACGTGCATCGTGAACTCAGCGGTGTCGCCTTTGAGTGAGGTCAGCTCGAAGTTGTGGATAGTGATGCGCGCAGGCTTGACGGGCACGTCTTGGCCGGCGCGAGCGAGTTTGTGCGCGGGCACGCCGTTGATCTTTTTTGCAGAGAAGACTGGTGGAACCTGATTGATCTCACCATGAAACGGCGCTGCCAGTCTGCGCAATTCATCGAGCGCGAGCGTTATTCGTACGGGTTCGGACGCAGGTGTGCCGTCGGCGTCGTAGGTGTCGGTAGCGAAGCCGAAGCGGATGGTGCCGGTGTAGCGCTTCTCTGCCTTGCCGAAGAACTGCGCCAGGCGAGTGTGTTTGCCGAGAAGCAGCGGAAGAACTCCGGTAGCCATGGGATCGAGTGTGCCCAGGTGACCGATGGAGCGTTCGCCAGTGGCGCGGCGCACGATGGCAACAACGTCATGCGAGGTGAGGCCGGAAGATTTATCGAGTACGAGAAGACCGTTCATAGAGGCAGACAGTAGAGCGTAGTGAGTAGACAGTAAAAAGAGAGCTCATCTTTACCCGCTGATCCTCTGTCTCTCTTTACACTTTACCCTCTACGCTCTACTTTGTTTGCCTAACGAGAGATAGGAACTCGTTGCGTGTCTGCTGCTGTGACTTGAAGACGCCAAGCATGGAACTTGTGACGGTGGCGGAACCCTGCTTTTCCACACCACGCATCATCATGCAGAGGTGCTGAGCCTCGACGACAACACCCACGCCTTGCGGATGGATGGCATCATTGATAGCTTCGGCAACCTGCTGAGTGAGACGTTCCTGTACCTGTAGACGGCGAGCGAAGACATCGACGATCCGTGGGATCTTGCTGAGTCCGACTACCTTGCCATTGGGTACGTATGCGATATGCGCCTTGCCGAAGAAGGGCAGCATGTGGTGCTCACACATCGAGAAGAATTCGATATCTTTGACGATAACCATCTCGTCGTAGTCCACGTCGAAGAGCGCATTGTGCAGGACCTCTTCGATACTCTGGCTGTAGCCGCGAGTGAGGAACTCCATCGACTTTTCGATACGTTTGGGCGTGGCGAGGAGGCCGTCGCGCGTGGGGTCTTCGCCGATGCGGGTGAGAACTTCGGCGTAGATTTGCTGAAGACTGGCGTCGACAAGACGCGTCTGCGCGGTAGCAATCGAGACGGGCCTGGCCGCGTCGCGGGTGATCTTGACGGGCTCGAGATTTGGCTTGGTTGACATGGGGTCAAAGGGCCTTTCCAAACTTGCGGTTGCTTCCATAGCGGATTGAGCGATGACGCTTGATATTTGGATGCTTTTGGGTGGATGCAGGTTACGCAAAAGTGACAGATGGCGGAACGCCTTCGCCAAAGTATTCGAATGAGTTGTTGTTCGTCTCTTCAATGTGGATGCGGCGCAGAGCAGCGTGCGGATACTCGCTGAAGATACGCCAAACTTCCACTACAAGATTTTCAGTGCTTGAGACCTGATCGCGGAAGAGCGAAAGCGTGTTGAGATTCGTGTGATCGAAGAGATCGAGCAGATTGCGCTGCGCGAAGGAATCGAGATCGGCAAGGTTGGTGACCATACCGGTAGTGGGGTCGACGGGACCGGATAGCGTGACCTCAACCGTGTAGTTGTGACCATGGCCGAAGGGGTTATTGCATTTGCCAAAGGTCTCTGCGTTCTGCTCAGGAGAGAGTGCGTCGACGTGCAGACGGTGCGAGGCCGAGAAGTGGTAGCGGCGCGAGAGGTGCGCGATGGGCGTGCTCATTGATGCTCTCCGTAGTAGTCGGCGAAGAGATCGGGCATCTCGTAGACACGGACGCGGTGCAAGCGTGCGTTGGGAATTTTGCCTTCCAGGCGGCGCCATATGGCGATCGCGATGTTCTCTGTAGTTGGGATCGCCGTTGCGAACTCGGGGACTTCATGGTTGAGATGGCGATGATCGTAGACCGAGACGACTTCGTGTTCGAGGATGTCCTTGAGTTGCTTCAGGTCGACGACAAAGCCGGTGACTGGGTCGATCTCACCGGCAACGGTGACCTCCAACGTGTAGTTGTGACCGTGTCCTTGGCGGTTGGCGCACTTACCGAAGATGCGCTCGTTTTCGGCGTCTGAGAGAGAGGAATTCCAGTAGAAGTGCGCGGAGGAGAAGTCGGCTTTACGGGTAAGAAGGATCATAGGGCTGAGGACAAACAGTAATGAGTAGACAGTAGAGTGAACGAACTGTGCTTAGGTTTAGATGTGTGGTGGAACTTCCAGATGCGGCCGCGAAGTGCTTGTCTTATCTTCCGGTGCGGTATCCCCTGCCCTTCCATGTGACCTGATGAAAGAGTTTGTGGCTCATCCAGCTGCGGACAAGCAAGACGATGAAGATTGGCAGCCCTAAGACTGAGAGTGCACAGTCTGCGATACCGAAGTTGGAGCGTGCGGCACGCTGATAGACGCGGATGACCACGCGGGTCCAAAGCAGAAGAATAGCCGTTCGCTGCCACAGTACAAGGTTCGGCATGAGGTAGAGGAGCACCGGCAGCAATAGCAGAACGAAGTCGATCAGTCGCGCGGCGGCGAGCGCTAGCGCGTTGGGAAAGAGCAGCGCGAGGTTTTTCGTCCAGCCTTCAAGCATGTCGCCGACGCCAGCGTACATGCGGGTGCTGAGGGCGTCCGGTGCGTACCGCAGGCGGATGCCGCGGCCCTGATTGCGCGGAGCGGCCCGCTTGATGTTCCAGGCAAGGTCAACGTCTTCCAGCACGGAGCGGCCGACTGCGCGATGGCCACCGACAGCGAAGTAGATGGCGCGGTCGACGAGCAGGAACTGGCCGTTGGCGGCGGCGTTGCGGCGCGCAGGGTCATTTACCTGAGCGGGCGGATAAGCCGTAGCGAGCTCCGAGAAGATGACCGGCATCAGAGCGCGTTGCATAATGCCGGTGACGATCTGGCGCGGTGAGTAGGAGAGCAGAGCGACGTGGTGACGCTCTGCCTCGTGCATGGAGCGGGTGAGATCGCCAGGCTCGTGCTGCGTGTCGGCGTCGGTGAAGAGCAGCCAGCGACCCTGCGAGTGCTGCGCGCCGAGCCAACAGGCCTGCGTCTTGCCGGTGAAGGCACGCTGGCGGTCGTTGAGTTCGAGCGTTGGCGCGTCCAGAACGGTGAGACCGGGATGCGCTGCTGCCAGCTCGAGAGCGATTGCGCGGGTGCGATCGGTAGAGGCGTCGTCGATGACGATAATCTCCCAATCGCGGCCCAGATGGAAGAACTCGTCGCTCTGCGCGAGAAGAGAGGCCAGGCAGGCGGCCAGGTTCTGCTCCTCATTACGCGCGGGGATGATGACCGAGAGCTGCAGTGAAGGCTCAGGCGTTGATGCCGCCGTGGGCTGGCTTGCGGGTTCATCGTCTACCGGCAGACCGAGAATAGGGCTGAGCTTCTGGTGCGGGTTGGGAGAGTCGGACACAGGCCACTATTATATGAAGTAGCGATGAGAGTGGCTTCGAACCGATGAAAGATCCGTTGACGAAACACCGGTGGATGAGAGCAGCGAAGTGCATTGCACTCGCGAGCATGTGCGTCATGGCCTGCAGCCTGGGCTGCGACCGCGGAGACCATCCTGAGCAGTTGGGGCGGCCTGCGCCGGAGTTTGTGGTGAACGATGGGCAGCGCACCGTGGACCTGGCAAAGCTGCGTGGCAAGGTAGTGGTACTGAACTTCTGGGCAAGTTGGTGCGCGCCGTGCCTGGAAGAGCTGCCGAGCCTGGAGGCTATGCAGCATGAGCTGCCGCAGGTGGTGGTGCTGGCGGTCTCTACCGATGATGACACCAGCGCATATCAGGGCTTTCTGGCCCAGCATCATGTGGACCTGCTGACAGTGCAGGATGCTGCACAGGATTCGAACAAGCGCTATGGGACGTTCCGGTTTCCGGAGACGTACGTGATCGACAAGAGCGGAGTGATTCGCAGGAAGTACATTGGCCCGCAGAACTTTGCCGACCCGGAGATTGTGAGCGGCCTGAAGCGGCTGGTGGCGCAGTAGTTTGGCGCTGGTATCATAAGGACATCTATGACGCAGCTTGATGTGATGTACCGGTACGACGCGTTGCCCAGAGAGGCGACGATGATGGCCTTGGGACGCGTACGCGAGGTGTATGGCGTGCGACGCGTGACGTTTGACCAGTCCGCGAAGACTGTTCGCGTGGAGTACGACGCGACACGGCTCACCGAGGCGATTGTTCATCAGTTGCTGCGCCGCACAGGGCTGGACGTGGTGGAGCGTGTGTCGCTGATTCCACCACAGCCTGAGCCGGAAGTAGCAGCTCCTGCAGCGAGCTAGTTGGGGCTAGTTGATTCACAGCCTGCAATCAGGTATTCTTAGCAAGTTGCAGACTTGCAATGTGCGCCCGTAGCTCAGCTGGATAGAGCGTTTGGCTACGAACCAAAAGGCCGGAGGTTCGACTCCTTCCGGGCGCACCATACACTCCCCTTACAACTTAGAAACCATCTTCCGGTGATCAGGCGCCTTCGCGTCATCTAAATGTAATTCCCTGCGTGGTTTTGCGTCGAAGTGTTGTGCGCAAGCATCCGTGCATGTCAGCCTCAGTTGTCGTATAGTAAAGAGGACTGAGTTGGTCGCATATACGGGATGAGATGGAATTCACGGATTTGAGTCGCGCGAAGGTGGGGAGCATGGGGGTGGTGGATCACATCGACCTGCCTGAGGATGTGTGCCACTATCTGGCGCACCTAGGGTTCCTGCCAGGGACAACCATCGAGGTGCTGCGCAGTGCGCCGGCCGGCGATCCGCGAGTGTACCGGCTTGACGGTGTTGAGGTTGGGCTGCGTTCTGACACAGCCAGGCACATTTACCTGAAGGTTGCCGAGCCGGTTGGAGCCGGACGATGAGCTGTCACGCACCTGTGCTCGACCTGACTCATGAGCCTGAAACGCCCGCGCAGATTGGGCCAAAGCCTCTGCGCACGGTGGCGCTGATTGGACCGCCGAACTGCGGCAAGAGTACCCTCTTCAATCGGCTGACCGGGCTGCGGCAGAAGGTGGCGAATTATCCGGGTGTGACGGTGGAACACCACTCGGGAAAGATGAAGGCGATTGGGCGGAACGACCTGACGCTGATCGACCTGCCAGGGATTTACAGCCTTGCAACGTACTCCGAAGATGCGCGGGTTGCCGTCGAGGTGCTGACGGGCAAGATGCGCGGCGTGCCGAAGCCGGACTGCGTGTTGCTGGTGCTGGATGCGACGCACATGAACCGGCAGCTGATGCTGGCTGCGCCGGTGTTCTCGCTGGGGCTGCCGACGCTGGTACTGCTGAACATGAGCGATCAGCTGGATGCACGCGGCGGCAAGATCGATACGCTGGCGCTGGCACATGCGCTGGGTCATCCGGTGGCGCTGATCTCGGCGGCAAATGGAACCGGGATCGAGGTGATTCCAGAGTTCCTGCAGCGGATGGGCAACCGTCCTGAGGACGGTTCTCGACCGGTGCAGCTGCCGGTGTTGCAGAGCGCGGCGAGCTGCCGCAGCTGGGCGACGCAAGTGTCGCAGCGGACGAAGTACCAGGCTCCGCAGGCGGCGCTGTGGACGCGACGGCTGGACAGCGTGCTGCTCCATCGTGTCTGGGGACCGCTGGTGTTTTTGGCTGTCGTGATCGGCGTGTTCCAGGTGGTGTTTGCAGCTGGACAGCCCTTGAGCGACTGGTTGACGGAGATCCTGACGCGAGCGGGTGCTCATGCGGCGGTTCTGCTGCCCAATAACTGGTTGCGACCGCTACTTCTCGACGGGTTGTGGAACGGCGTGCAGGCGGTGCTGGTGTTTCTGCCACAGATTCTGCTGCTGTTCCTGTTTATCGGCATCCTTGAGGATTCGGGATACCTGGCGCGCGCGGCACTGATTGCCGATCGTGCGATGCGGGTGATCGGGTTGAACGGCAAGGCGTTTATTCCGCTGCTGAGCGCTTATGCGTGTGCGGTACCGGCGATCATGGCTACGCGCACGATCGAGAACAAGCGCGAGCGGTTTGCGACGATCCTGATTGCGCCCTTCATGACCTGCTCGGCGCGGCTGCCGATTTATACGCTGGTGATAGCGGCGTTCATACCGAACCACATGTACATGGGCGGCGTGATCGGACTGCGCGCGATGGTGATGCTTTCGCTGTATGCGCTGGGCTTTCTGGCCGCGATGGGGACGGCGAAGCTGCTGAACTCGTCGGTGATGAAGGCGAGCCATGCGCCGTTTGTGCTGGAGCTGCCGCAGTATCGCTGGCCGACGGTGCAGTCGCTTTCGTTGCGGCTGTATGACCGCGGACAGCTCTTTCTGAAGAAGGCCGGAACGATCATTCTTGCCTGCACCTTTACGGTGTGGCTGCTGAGCGTGATCCCTCTCCATGCCGGGCAGTTCTCAGACCTTACTTCCAGCGCAATTGGGCACCTGGGGCACTTTATCGAGCCGGTGATCCGGCCGCTGGGGTTCAACTGGAAGATCGGCATCGGACTGCTGAGCTCCATTGTGGCGCGCGAGGTGATCGTGGGCACGTTGGGGACGCTGTATGGCGTGGACCCGGCTACGCACTCGGTTGGACTGCAGGTGGCGCTGCGGCACGATATGACACTGGCTGGAGCGATTGCGCTGGTGGTGTTCTTCGCCTTCGCGATGCAATGCACGTCGACTCTGGCTGTGGTGCGGCGCGAGACGAACAGCTGGAAGTATCCGGCGGCTCAGTTTCTGTATATGAGCGGCGTGGCTTACGTCGCCGCGCTGGTGACGAACCAGGTGCTTTCGCGACTGTTTTAGCGCTTCCCTCCCCTCCACCGCAGCCGATGGAAGTTAGCGCTGGCGCTGAGTCATGGATGGAACAGCCCGGCCAAGTGGCCGCGCAGTCTTCTGCTCCCTGGTTTCATTGTACGAGGGGTGTCAAGTGAAGCGTTTTGCTCAAAAAATCTCTGCTTAGAGCGGCTAGCGGCTTTGTGTGATGCTTAAGGGAATGGCACGGATTGTAAGGTGGTTTTTGCTGACGTCGGTGGTGTTGCTGGTAGGGCTCTTTGTCTACCAGACGATTGCTGTGCGGGGAACGTTTTCGCGGAGTCTGCCGGCGTCGGAGGCTCCAGGGACGGCGGTGATGGTTGGTGCGAAGGGGCACCAGACTGCGGGGCGCATGTTTGTCGTGGGTGCCGTGGATTCGGCTAGCCCGCTGGTGGTTCTGCTGCATGGAGATGCGCCGTTTCGGAATCCGGGTTACCAGTACGTTACGGCTAAGAATGTGGCGAAGGCAGCGCCGGGAACGCGTGTGGTGGCGCTGCTGCGGCCGGGCTATGCCGATCCGTTTGGGGCGCGGTCGGATGGGGATCGCGGATATGCTTCAGGCGATAACTACACACCGGATGATGTGGACCAGGTGGCGCAGGCGGTGTGGCAGATGAAGAAGCAGTATGGCGTGAAAACGGTGGTGCTGGCGGGGCACTCGGGCGGCGCGGCGATGACCGGGAATGTAGCGGCGCTGTATCCGGGCCTGGTGCAGCAGGCAGTGCTGGTGGCCTGCCCGTGCGATCTGGCGTCGTTCCGGGAGCACATGTGGCATACGCAACATTCGCCGTTGTGGCTGCTGCCGGTGAAGAGCCTGTCGCCGATAGAGACGCTGGAGAAGATGAAGCCGGGAGCGACGATTACGGCGATCTCCGGTGCGAGTGACCCGATCGCACCGCCGCAGGACGTGGTGCGATACGTGGCGAAGGCGACTGGGGAAGGCGTTGCGGCGTCGATCTTGCTGCTGCCGGGCGAAGGGCATGAGATCTTCGACGAGGAGCCGGTGATTGGGGCGATTGTGCAGGCGGTGAAGGCGCTGGAGACGCCGACAAGCGAAGGGGTGAAGTGATGCCCGGCGTTGCACAAACCTTCTCTCTCACTCGTCGGCACAGCAGGTACGCTCGCGCCTTCAGCTCTTCCACCCCAGAGGACAGAAAACGTCCGCCGTGGGCCCCGGCTCTCGCGGCGGTAGCTGCGGGTTTCTCCGCTCCGCATCGCGATGAAGCCGCGATGCACCGGTCGAAATGACAGTCTTTTTGACAGGCAAGAAAGAGTTTACGAACGGGCGATGTGCGCGTTGGCCAGGAACTGGCGCATACTGGCGGCGATCTCTTCTACGTGGGTTTCGAGGGCGAAGTGGCCGGTGTCGAGGAACTCGATTTTGGCGTTGGGGATGTCGCGGGAGAAGGCCTTTGCGCCTGCGGGGATGAAGTAGGGGTCGTGTTCTCCCCAGATGGCTAGCAGCGGGGGCTTCGTGGTGCGGAAGTACTGCTGGAACGCTGGGTAGAGCTTGACGTTATTGGCGTAGTCGAGGAAGAGGTCGAGCTGGATGTCGACGTTGCCGGGACGTTGGAGAAGCGCGCCGTCGAGGGTGTAGCCTGCGGGATCGATGAGTTCGGGGTGGGCGATGCCCATGGCGTACTCGTGCTTCATGCCTTCGGGCGTAAGAGCGGGGCGGATGGAGTTGCGATTTTGGAGAGTAGGTTCGCGCCAGTAACGCTGAATGGGTTGCCAGGCGTCGCCGAGGCCTTCTTCGTAGGCGTTACCGTTCTGCGAGACAATGGAGGTGATTCGCTCGGGGTGGGCCATCGCGAGTCGGAAGCCGGTCGGCGCGCCATAGTCGAAGACGTAGAGAGCGTAGTGCTTGAGGCTCAGGGCTTCGGTGAAGGCTTCGATGGTTTTGGCGAGGTTGTCGAAGGTGTACTTGTAGTTGCGGTCCGCAGGGACCTCGGTGAAGCCGAAGCCGGGTAGGTCGGGCGCGATGATGTGGTAGCGGTCGGCGAGGCGCGGGATGAGCTCGCGGTATTGGAACGATGAGGTTGGAAAGCCGTGGAGCAGAAGCACGACGGGGGCGTCGGCCGGGCCGGCTTCGCGATAGAAGACGTTGACGCCGTCGGCCTGGATGCGATGAATCGTTGTGTGAGGCACGTGAGTGTCCCTTGAAGCAGGTTGAGGTGCGGCGAATGCTGGTGTGCTGGACAACACGATGAGACTACCACCGGTGGCTAGAAATGTTCGACGATCCATGGGTTTCTCCTGTGCGGGCCTGGCGAGCGGAGGCCCGATGCTTTCGAGGCATGTAACCTCTAAAATATAGATACAATAGTTACAGAAAGGGTTCAATAAATGACGGTCGAGACGCGAAATTCATTCCGGGGGCAGCCGGGCTCCACGCTGGGCGATCATCCTGCGCTGGATCTGCTGAATACCGTGGAGATGGTGGAGGGTGCCCTTGTTGACCGATTGCAGACGGATGTAGAGGCTGTGCGGTGGCTTGCTGCGGCAGGGGCCGGAGTTGAGACAGATGCGACGCCGCCAAAGAACCTAGTGGGGGCGGCGCGGCGGTTGCGTGCGATCTTACGGAGCGCGATTGAGTGCCGCAAGAGCGGCAAGGCAGTGGATGTGACGCCACTGAATGAGTTTCTCGCTCGGGGCGAGAGCCACCTGGTGCTGTCGGTTGGGGCGCGAGGGCTGTTGACGTTGGAGCGGCGATGGGCAGATAGAACGGCGGAGCAGATGCTAGGACCGATTGCCGAAGCTGGCGCGGATCTGTTGGCTGCGGGGGATTTCGACCTGGTGCGGAAGTGCGAGAGCGCAGATTGCGTGCTGTGGTTTTACGATCGCACGAAGTCGCACCGGCGGCGGTGGTGCAGCATGGCCCGGTGTGGGAACCGACACAAGGTAGCGGCGTTTCGCGGGCGGCAGAGGGCGGAAGGCTGACGATAGTGCGCCTGCCTCGCCAGGCACTGGTCCGCCGCTTCGGTGGGATTACTGCCTCGCAGGGGAACGCCGTGGGATCGAAGCGACTGCTTATGCGACATTTCACTCAATGTTCAACGGCGCGGCATGTTCTAGAGAACCGTTTTCTGTAAGCTCAGCACACTCAATCGCTGGAATCGAGAGGCTTCGGCCGAAGGTTACAGAGACAAATGCACGCAGACCAACCTGCACTGGCTCAGTGACGGGACACGGACTTGCGTCTGCATCCCAATGCCGCATTGAGGACGAACCTGCACGCTTTTGACATAGAGAGGAACCAAAAGATGAACGGAAGACTTACAAGGGCAGCCATCGTTGTACTTGGAATGATGTGTGCCACCGGAGCGCTTGCGAGCGCACAACAGAGCGATGGCACCGCAACGGGGCCGCAGATGGGCGCGGCGCAGCCGGGTGCAACTCAGCTGGGTGCGACTCAGCCGGGTGCAACGAAGGTTACGGCCGCCGATGAAGTGACGGTGACGGCTTCGGGCGAGACGCGCGACGTGCAGACGGTAGACCAGAAGCTGCTGCTGGAGACTACCCCGGGCACCAGCCCTATCGCTGTGCTGGGACATCTCCCCAGTGTGAGCATCACGTCGGCAGATCCGTATGGAGCGTATGAGTGGGCCCTGCGAATTTCGGTCCGGAGCTTCAACCAGAACCAGCTTGGTTTCACGCTGGATGACGTACCGCTCGGTGATATGTCCTACGGCAATCTGAATGGGTTGCACATCAGCCGCGCATTGATTGACGAGAACCTGGGGCATGCCTCGATCTCGCAGGGTACGGGTGCACTGGATACGGCTTCGACGAGCAACCTGGGCGGCGCGGTGCAGTTCTTCTCCATTGACCCTTCGGACAAGCGCGGTTTCCAGGCGACGCAGTCGTTCGGGAGCTTCAGCGGGTCGCGTACGTTTGCCCGCTACGACAGCGGATTGCTGCATACACATACGAAGCTGTTTATCGATGGCGTGTACCAGACGTCGGACAAGTGGCGCGGTGCGGGACCGATCCGCCAGAGCTACTTCCAGTTCAATAGCAAGCTCCAGCAGTTTGTTGGCAGCAAGGGCATGTTTACGGCGTACGTCGACTACTCCAACCGGCAAGAGGTGGATTACCAGGACGAAAACAAGCTTTGGGTGCAGCAGTTTGGGTATCACACGGACAACTTCGGCAACTGGGGCACGGCCCTGCAGGCGGCGAATGCTTATAACGCGCAGACAAATTTCAATGCGAAGAAGACTGTAGCGCCAGTATTTGCTGGCATTCCTACCGTGTTTCCGGGGGCGATCCCGACCATCCAGAGCGGGTTTGGTGACCTATCGAACGACCCGGAAGATGTGGGCTACTATGCTGCGGGCGGCCTGCGCAAGGACTTCATTGGCTACCTCAAGTATGAAACAGCGATCACCGATCATCTGCGTTGGAAGACGACGGTGTACGGACATCACAACAACGGAGCGGGCCTTTGGTATACGCCTTATCTGGCTACGTATGACTCCACGTTGACGGCGGTGTCGCCGATCTCCGAGCGGACTTCGGAGTACCGGATCGCGCGCGGCGGTGTGCTGAGCGAGCTGAACTACGAGAACGGACGCAATGCAATTGAAGGCGGCGGGTGGTTCGAGAAAGAGAGCTTCGACCTGGCACGGCGCTACTATGGCACGACGCTGCTGGGACCAACGTTCACGATCTATGACACACCGAAGAACCCCTTCTACACACAGTGGGCCTACAACTTCCCGACGAACCTGTTCCAGGTTTATCTGCAGGACAAGTACAAGATCTCAGAGAAGGTGACAGTTGTTGCCGGGTTCAAGACGAGCGAGACGTATCAGACTGGCAACCTGGTGGCCTTTGACGCAGGGTTGAACCTGAACCCGTCGGACAAGGCTTCAAACTACGCGCAGGGCAAATTGACCTCCGGCAAGCCGTTTCTGCCACAGGTGGGTGTGAATTGGAAGTTGAACACGACCAACGAAGTGTTCGCCGATGTTGCGGAGAATGTCCGGTCGTTTCAGGCCGGCGGTAATGGCTTTGGCACGTCTCCATGGGGAACGACGCAGGCCGGCTTCAACGCGCTGACGAACAATCTGAAGTCGGAGAGCGCCTGGAGTGAAGAGGGCGGCTATCGCCATACAGGTAACCGCATCGAGGCGCAGGCCAGCTACTTCCACGTGAACTTCTACAACCGCCTGCTGGCGATTCAGCAGGGACCTGGCATTGTCGGTGCGCCCTCGATCCTTTCAAACGTGGGTGGCGTGACGACCAACGGTGTGGATGGAGCGATCACGGCACGCATCCACGAGGGATGGACGTTCTACAACGGGTTGACGTACAGCAAGTCCAGTTACGATTCGAACTACAACATCACGAGCGGAACGGGCGCGGTGACGACGATCCTGACCGGTGGCAAGATCGCGGTCGACTCGCCGGAGGTGCTGTACAAGAACGAGCTGAGCTATAACAAGAAGGGCTTCGACGTCCATGTGGGTTCGGACTATATGGGCAAGCGCTACTTTACGTACACGAATGACAACAGTGTAGGCGGGCGCTTTCTCGGGGACTTCGGGACAAGCTATCACGTGGACGAGGTTGGTCCGTTCGACCAGCTGAAGCTGCAGTTCAACGTCTACAACATCGCAAGCACGAAGTACTGGGGCACAGTCGGCACGAACGGCTTTGTCGCCAACGATCCTACGTCGATTGCGAACAACACTCTGCAGCCGGGTGCTCCCAGAGCGATTACAGGGACCCTGAGTGTGAAGTTCTAAAAGCAGGTGAGCACAACAAAAAGCTCCGGCCCAGGCCGGAGCTTTTTTGTTGTGTTGCGCTATGGCTAAATCGAAGGGTGCTTGAGGATCTCGGCGAGGGCGAGCAGGCGCTTGGCGTCTGCGGGGGTCTTCGCTTTGGAGCCTTCGGACTCGATGGACGGAGCGAGCTTGTTGAGCTTATCCACGTCCTTGGTAGCCATGTTGGAGCCTTCTGCCTTCGCGATTGCCTTCTGCACTTCGGCGATGCGGGAGGCGGAGATGGCCTGTGAGCGCGAGAGCTGATCGAGGTAAGCCTTGGCGACGATGAGGTTCGAAGGCCACTCGATCTTCTGCTGGTTCTGGACGTTTAACTCGCGGACCTGCACGGCCTTGGCGGCGTCGATCTCATTCTGCGTGAGGTTGGCGGTGGGGGTGAGTTCGAAGACATCGAGACCGCGGGCGATCTCCGAGCCGTAGATGTGGCCGTTGTACCAGTAGGCGGACCAGTCGCCAGCCAGGACGAGGGTCTTGGCGTCGACAGGGCCGCGGTCGTAGTAGGCGATCTCCTTGGGGTGCGAGGCGTCGGTGAAGTCCATGATGGAGATGCCGCCCTGATACCAGGCCTGAACCTCGATGTCGCGGCCAGGGATGGGGATGAGCGAGCCGTTGTGGGCTACACAGTTTTCGGTGTCACCCTGCGCGGCGGGGAGCTTGTAGTAGCTCTGCAGGGAGAGCTTGTCGTCCTTGAGATTGAAGATGGCGTCGGCGCCCCACTTGTTGGGGTCGTTTGGGCGGCAACGTGCGCCGAGTCCCCCGCCCCACTCGTCGGTGAAGACGACCTTGGTGCCGTCGTTCGAGAACGAAGCGGAGTGCCAATAGGCGTAGTTGGGGTCGTTGACGGCGTCGACGCGTTTGGGATGAACGGGATCCTTGATGTCGAGCAGGATGCCGTTGCCGGAGCAGGCGCCGGCAGCGAGACCGATGGCCGAGTAGACGGTGATGTCGTGGCACTGGTTGGTGTCCGCCGCCTTGTCGCCGGGCTTCGACTCGTGGTTGCCGCCGTTGTTCAGGCCGTTGAGCGCGCCGGTGCGGGCGTCCATGAAGACACGTGGGTTGGAGACGATCTTGGCGTCCTGCGGAGCCGCGAGCGGCACCTTAATGACGTCGATGCGGAAGAGCGCGGTGTCGGGGTTCTTGTCGGGCGCGTCACCGGAGCAGCCTGCGAGTTCTTCAGACTGGCGCACGAAGGATGTGCCGGAGACGTAGATGTAGACATTGTCCTTGTCGTTGGGGTCGACGACGAGGGTGTGGGTGTGCGAGCCGCGGCAGGTTTGCACGGCGGCGATCTGCTTCGGATTCAGAATGTCCGAGATATCGAAGATGCGGACGCCGCGGAAGCGGTCCTTCTCCGGGGACGGGAGGTGCGACACGGGCTTCTCGCCTTCCTTGGGTGCGGGCGGCGGCGGGTCGGCCGGAAAGCCCTGCGCGCCGCAGTCGAGACGGCCGTTGGGCATCTCGACGGACATGAAGAGGAGGTTGCCGTAGACGGAGACGTCGCCTTGGCCGCCGGGGCAGATAAGCGTGGTGAGCAGTTTGGTCTGGGCGGGGTTGGCGATGTCGTAGATGCTGATGCCGTAGAAGTTGCCCTGGAAGAGATGCGTACCCTGGAAGGCGAAGTCGGAGTTGGCATAGGCCAGCTGCGCGATGACGGGCTTGAGCGCGGCGGGCATCTTCGCGGGGTCACCGACGCCGAGTTGGTTGAGGGTCTTGATGACCTGGGGATCGTCGGGCGAGGTGGCGTCGAGACGGAAGGGAGCCGGCTTCTTGAGGAAGTCGAGGTGCTTGATGCCGAGCGAGGTGTCGGCAGCATCGTACATGCCGGCCTTGAGGGTGAAACGCGGGTCGGTGGTGCTGGAGCCGGTCATGCCGGCGGGCAGGGGGGGAGCGGGCTTGGGCGCGAACTCGTCGAGTTCGTCGGTTGCGGCCGGCTTCGCAGCAGCTTTGGGATCGGCTGCAGGCTGCTGGGCGCGGAGCGATGGCGCGGCGGTAGTGAAAGCGGCGAAGGCCAGTGGTAGAACGAGCCAGCGGAGGTTGGGCTTAGATGTGAGGTTCATCGGTTCTCCTTGGGCGAGGCAGTTGGCTGTTCTTTAGCTAGCATGCCTTGCATGATGCGAATTTCTGCGCGTTGGGTGTTGTCGGCGTCGGTGGCGAAGTTGAAGAGGTCGGCGTCCTGACCGGCACCGGCGGAGTTGAAGAGATCGTTGACCATGATCAGCGCGCCATTGTGGTGCTGGATCATGCCCGCGAGAAAGAGGTGGTCGAATTTTGCGCCATGGGCCGCGCGGAGAGCGATCATCTGCGCGGGTGTGAGCATGCCGGGCATGGGCGCCATGTCATGGCCTGCCATGTCCATACCGGGCATGCCAGGCATCTCCATAGAGGTGGCCTGCCCGCGCGCGACTAGCCAGCGCTTCATGAAGAGAATCTCGTCGGATTGCGAAGAGCTGATCTTTGCGCCGATGCTGCGGACGTCCGGGTTGGTAGTGTGGGAGGCGATGAGAGCGGTCATCTCGACAGCCTGGGAGTGGTGCATGATCATTCCCTGCATGAAGTCGATGTCGGCCTTGGCAACCGGTGGGACGGTGGCGTGGGTGTCGGGCGGGAGAACCTTGCTGGGTTGGCCGGGAGCGCCGGGCTGGATGACCACGGGCGCTTGTTGTGCGATCGCGGTGAGGGTGGCGACGGCGAGTAATGAGACTGGGAAGATCAGGTAGCGCGACATTATGTATCTGACTTTCAACGTTAGCACGTAGCGAGATGAGCAGAGTGCCCGGTGTTGATGGTACTCAAAAGCAAGCGGCAGATCTCTCCAGCACCCCTTCGATTACGATCAGGGCTCGGCCGAGATGACAGTGCTTACAGAGCTGCTAATACATTAGCATTAGCGTTCGCCCCAGCTAAGCTTGTTGCGCAAGACGTTGAAGAGGCCGTTGGGGTGCAGGCGCAGGAGGTGGACCTTGCGGGTGGACTTGCGGCACTGGATACGGTCGCCGAGGTCGAGCTCAACGGCTTCCTGGCCGTCGATGGTGAGGTAGCTCTCGTGTGGAACGACGTCGACGGTGACGGCAATCTCGGATTCGCCGGGGAAGACGATGGGGCGGATGGTGAGCAGGTGCGGACAGATGGCGGTGAGGACCATCGCATCGACCTGGGGCATGAGGATGGGGCCGTTAGCGGCGAGAGTATAAGCCGTGGAGCCTGTGGGCGTGGAGACGATGACGCCGTCGGCGCGGAAGCGGGCGACGAACTGGCTGTCGAGCTCGATGGCGAACTCGCCCATGCGGGCGATGGCGCCTTTACTGACGACAACGTCATTAAGGGCGTCCCACTCGCGGTAGAGCTGGCCGCCACGGAAGAGGCCGGCGTGCATGAGACTGCGGGTGTCGATCAGGGCGGTGCCGCAGTCCCAACACTCGAGCGTTTTGTAGAGATCGGAGAGAGGGACTTCAGTCAGGAAGCCGAGGGAGCCGAGGTTGACGCCGAGGATGGGGGTTTCGGTGTCGGCGAAGGCGCGGGCAGCGGAGAGCAGCGTGCCGTCGCCACCGAGCGAGATGACAATGGTGGGCTTGTGGCGCGGGAGGTCCGTACGCGGGACGCCGAGGTGCGGCGTGTGCAGGTACTCGGCCGATTCGAGGTCGAGGATGGTGTCGTAGTTGTGGGCCAGCAGCCAGCGGGTGAGCTCGGGAAGGATGGACTCCATCTCGGGCTTGAATGGCTTGGAGATGATGGCGGCTAGACGCATACGCTAAGAGTACAAGGGGATAGGGGATAGAGGATAGAGGAGAAGCAAACCCAAGGCTAAAGCCCATTCTCTTTACGATGTTTATGAGACCTGAGGCTCAAGCTCAGGCGGCCTAGTTTATGGCGAAATGTGGTTTCTGATGAGTGCTGGAAAGACTAGAAACGGGCGTGAAGGAGAAACTCTTTGTTGCCTTCGGTGCCGAGGATGGGGGAGTCGATCAGAGTGAGGGGGGTGCCACCGAGGCCGGTGACGGAGGTCTTGATGCGATCGATCGCGAGTTGGTGCGCGGCGGGGTCGCGGACGATGCCACCCTTGCCGACATGCTCGCGACCGGCTTCAAACTGCGGCTTAACGAGGAGAACGGCATCGCCGTGCCAGGTTTCTCCGACGGGGACGAGCGAAGAGAGGACAGCTGGGAGAACGAGCGTCGCGGAGATGAAGCTGACGTCCATGGCGAAGAAGGTGACGGGCTCAGGCGAGAGCGCGAGTAGCTGTCCGGGTTCGAGGAGACGGGCGTTGGTGCGTTCGAGTAAGGTGACGCGGGGATCGACACGGAGGGCGTGGGCGATCTGTCCGTAGCCGGTATCGACGGCGAGGACCGAGGTGGCACCGTGTTGCAGCATGCAATCGGTGAAGCCGCCGGTGGAGGCTCCGATATCAGCGCAGGCACGGCCGTCGACGGAGAGGGCGAAGGTCTTGAGAGCGTGTTCGAGCTTGAGGCCGCCGCGACTGACGTAACGAAGGTCCCCACCGAGGAGGCGGATGACGGCGTCTGCAGCGATGGATGCGCCGGGCTTGTCGATCTTCTGTTCGTCGACGAGGACGCGACCGGCGAGAATGAGGGCCTGAGCGCGCTCGCGGCTGGTAACCAGAGCGCGGTCGACGAGGAGCTTGTCTAGACGGTTCTTCATGAGTTGTGGAGCGCTACCTCGCTGTGTTGAGGATAGCGGAGAGTCGGCCGTTCGCGAATGGGCCGGAAGGGCTGCCAGATGTAGCGGATGGACGTAGACACGTTACTGACGGTGACGCCTGTGAGGTACTGTAGTATGGCGTACACTGTGCGAGGTAGAAACCTGGAATCTGCCGGCCATAGTCCAACGCCGTGATGCAAGGAAGATGGTTATGGGATATCTACTGGTGCAAAGTTGTCCACAGCCTACCGTGGATTTGCAATCCGAAGCTACTTTAGGTGCGTTCTATGAATGAAGGGTTGGAAGGGATCGAAGCGGTGCCAGCAACAGCGTCCAGTGAGGACGCGATGCTGCTCGCGCGAATCCAGAGCGGCGAAGAGCAGGCTATGGCTGCGCTCTACGACCGTTACTCCAAGATTGTCTACTCGGTCGCGCTGCGGGTGTTACGCGATACAGCGGCGGCAGAGGACGTGATGCAGGAGATCTTTATGCAGGTTTGGCGTACACCGAACGGATTTGTCGCTACCAAGGGAAGCCTTGGCGGGTGGCTGGCGGTCGTGGCGCGGAACCGGGCGATCGACATGCTTCGGCGCAAGCGGCCAAGCGAGGAGATCGAGGATATTTCTATGGCATCGACGTTCAATCTTGCTGAGGATTCGGAGCGGAACCTTTTGATGGAACGGGCCCGCGCAGCGGTCGTATTGCTTCCACCGGAGCAGCGAAAGATGCTGGAGATGGCCTTCTTCGACGGTTTGACGCACGCTGAGATTGCCGAGATGACGGGAGACCCTTTAGGCACTGTGAAGACACGTATTCGCAGTGCCCTGATGACGGTGAGAAAGGCTTTCCAGGCATGAACACGTCGAACCACATTACGCAGGACGATCAACTTCTCTTCGCGCTGCAGCTGCTGCCCGAAGCCGAGATGATTGCGGCGCACGATCACTTGCTGACGTGCGAAGACTGCCGCAGACAAGTGGCATGGATCCAGGGAGACCTTGCCAGCTATGCACTTACAGCAGAGGCACAGGCACCGCCAGAGGCAGCGCGCGAGCGGTTGATGCGCGCTATTGCCAAAGAGAAGCGCATGGCGCCAAAGCCGGTCGCTGTAGCTGCAGCGGCCGGGTCGGCTCCGGTAAAAACACCTACGCGGAGCGAAAAAGTATTCAGCATTGAAGATGCTCCAGTGAAGCACAAGATGGGCGTTGCTGGATGGGCAGGATGGGCTGTGGCCGCGGCTGCGATCGGCGCTGCAGGGCTGCAGTACCAGCAGACTCAGGGCTTCCAACATGAGCTGGCGGAGAGCCGTGCAGAACTAACGCAGGTGTCAGCAGAGGCGAGCAAGGCGAGCCTGGTGCTGGAGACGCTGACCGACTCCAGGGCCAAGCAGATAGCGCTGACGCTGCCTTCGACCACGCCTGCACTGCCAGAGGGCCATGCGTCCTACCTGGGCAGCAAGGGGTCGCTGGTGTTTGTTGCCAATCACCTGACGCAGCTGGAGCCGGGCAAGACGTATGAGCTGTGGCTGATTCCCAGTGGCAAGGACGCGAAGCCGATCCCGGCAGGTACGTTCAATCCGGATAGCCAGGGCCGAGCCATGAAGATGCTTGCTTCTCTGCCGAAGAACGTCGACGTCGCTGCGATGGGCGTCACCGTGGAGCCGGACGGCGGCTCACCGGCACCGACCTCGCCGATTCTGCTGCTGGGCGATTAGGGCAACGGATGTTTGAGGTAGAGCAAAGGCCGCCTATCCGGGCGGCCTTTGTGTTGCTTGAACGTGAGGTAGCCAAAAGAACAACGGGCCAGCCGAAGCTGCGCCCGTTGCGGTGTTCGTCCGTTGCGTTTGAAGACTAGGGCAAGGTGGTTATGACGCGGACGCCCAGACCCTGCATGTTGACGTGTCCCTGCACCGTGTTGGAGTCGGTGTAGATGATGCTCACGAACTGGTTGTCAGGGGAGCTGACGTAGACCTTGCCGGTGGGCGACCCAACTGTGGCCGAGATGCTGCTGGGGTGGCCGTAGACGTTACTCGGGCTGGTGTTGGCGCCAATCGTGGCGGCAGAGGAGGAGACACCGCAGATGGTCGCGGTGACGACCCCGGAGACCAGGCTGACGACGGAGACGGAGCCTTCTCCCGCGGCGCAGAGGCCGGTGGAGTCCAGTTGATTGGCAACGTAGGCGGCGGTGCCGTCGCGCAGGACCGAGACCATCTGTGGATTGATGCCGACGTTGGTGGTCGTGTTGATGATACCGAAGCCGACGCCATCGACCGGGTTATTGGGATTGCAGAGCGGGTTCGCTGTCTGCGTGCTGGCGGTGCAAAGCGGGATGTTGATGACGCTAAGGCTGCCGGGGTGGGTACCATCGCCCTGGTTGAGCACCACGAGCTGGTTGGTGGTGGGCGAGAGGTCGGCCCAAACGGGGTTAGGAGCCGAGGTGCCACCTGTGTAGGCGACGTTGGGCAGCGTGATGGTGGGCGTAGTGCTATCTAGCGCGTTGTTGGTGACGTTGATGACCGAGACGGTGCCCGAGCCCTTGTTGAGGATGTAGGCGCGGCGGTCGTCCGCGGTCATGACGCCGTAGACTGGCGTGTTGCCGACAGTGAGGGTGGTGGAGATACCGAGCGAAGAGGTCGAAGTAGCCTCAATGGCTGCAACCTGACCGTTGCCGCCGTTGCCCTGGCTGATGGCGTAGACGCGGGGCGTGTTATCTGCACCGACGACGTAGACCGGATTGGCGCCTACCGAGAGCGTCTGCAGCAGCGAGGTGGAGGCCACGCTAAGGACAGCGATAGAGGAGCTGTTGGTCTGCGGAACGAAGATGGTGCCGGCGCCATTGGAGGGCGTGATGGCCGAGATGCTCACCGGCGCGGATTTTGCGGTGAGCGTGGTCTGTACGACGTTGCTGGTGAGCAGCGAAGGACCGGGGTTACTGGTGGGGAAGTCGTTCAGCGAGCCGTCTGTATTGATGACGAATCCCTCGTTGCCGACATTGTTCAGGGCAAAGTAGCTGGGATTGACCAGGATGTCAGGGGTGTCGAGAACGGTGTCACCGGAGAAGTCGATGAAGGTGACGAGGCCAGAGAGCGAGCCAACTAACGTAGCGAATCCGGCCTCCGTTGCCGCAGCGTTCACGTGCGTAAAATTCGCCTCAAACTGTGTTGTCGTAAGGCCTGCCGCAAGAACCGTGAGGTTCTGCCCATTCAAGAATGTGCTGGTCGGCATAGTCGAGAGTGTAACTGTCTGACCTGCGGTAAACGGGTTGGGTGTCTTGACAGAGACCGTTATCACATTGTTCGTGATGCTGTACCCAGTGACCTGATCTACCGGACTGTTGGGGTTCGAGACGGCGACCGCATATTTTGTGGGCTGGCCAGCGGGGCCAACCGGGCTGATGGCGGCAACGACGGGACGGTATTGGTTGCCGCAGGCAGTGAGGCCCAGGGTAAAAGCAGCCAGTGCAAGTGCGGCGACGGTGCGGTGCTTCATTGTCTGATGCAAGTACAAAACTGCTCCCAAGATCGGCTGCCTCTAGATGGCTTCGACGTTACTGATGATTGTAAATGAATCTGATGGAGCCACGAGGTCAGCGGTGGATTCCCGAAGAAGGATGAGACTAAGGGATGGACGCGGGTGCATAGGTTTGGGTAGCCGCAGAAGTTGAGCTGATAGCAACAGATTTCACTGTGAACAAGTGAGTAACTCTACAATATGAGTATGACGATTGCGGGACGAGTACGGGCAGCAAGTTGGATGGGACGATTCTTGACGGTGGTGTGTTTCGGGGCGTTGCTGCCGGGAGCGGCGATGCGGGCGCAGATTGTGACCGTGGGCGATGGTGGGCCGGGCCCCGTGAAGGCCGAACATCTGACGGCGGAGCTGACCGGGCTGAATCCGCAGGGCATGACCCAGGTTGCCGTGGGTGGGCAGACGCAGCTTGGGCTGGTGCTGACGATGGAGGAGCACTGGCATGTGTACTGGAAAAACGCGGGCGACTCTGGTGAGCCGCCGAAGATCAAGTGGACGCTGCCGGATGGGATGACGGCGGGACCGCTGCAGTTCCCTCCCCCGACGCGGCTGCCGCTGGGGCCGCTGATGGACTTTGGGTACGAGGACCAGGTGGCGTTTCCCCTGACTCTGACTGCCGCGCCGACGATGAAGCCGGGTAAGGTGCATCTGGATGCGCAGGTGAACTGGCTGGTGTGCAGCAGCCAGTGCCTGCCGGGCAAAGCGCACCTGGGGATCGATGTTGAGGTGGTAAAGGGGCCGGTGGCTGAGGCTCCACTGGTGGGCGCGCTGGGGGCAGCGATCAAGAACCTGCCCAAGCCGCTGCCTGCGACTATGACCGCGAGCGCGGTGGGCGACGCAAAGCAGATTCTGGTGACGCTGAAGACGGGCACGCTGGAAGAAGATGCCGAGCTGTATCCGTATGACCAGGAGGTCATTGCGAACGCGGCAGACCAGCAGGTTGAATCGCTGCCGGATGGCGTGAAGATACGGCTGGACCGCGCAGCTGATTCGACGGAGCTGCCGAAGACGCTGCATGCGCTGGTGGAGCTTAGCTCGACGGAGGCGTATGAGTTTACGACGGACGTGACGCCGGGTGTGCTGCCGGCTCCAGCAATGTCTGCGAAGAAGACAGGACAGGCCGGACAGTCGACCGATGTGACGATTGCGACCGCGGTACTTCTGGCGCTGCTGGGCGGAATTCTGCTGAACTTGATGCCCTGCGTTTTCCCTGTGCTGTTTTTGAAGGGGCTCGCGCTGGTGCACTCTTCGGGCGAAGAGAAGGGGCGGCAGCGGGCGCATGGTTTGATGTACACCGTCGGCATACTGGTGAGCTTCTGGGCGATGGTGGCCGTGCTGCTGACACTGAGAGCAGGCGGGCAGCAACTCGGGTGGGGGTTCCAGCTGCAGTCGCCGGGATTTGTGGCGGTGCTGGCGGCGCTGGTGTTCTTTCTGGGACTGTCGCTGGCAGGTCAGTTTGAGTTTGGGCTGAGCCTGACGAGTGCGGGCGGTGAACTGGCTCAGAAGCAGGGGCTGACCGGAAGCTTCTTTACGGGCGTG
>CAJCIM010000002.1 GCA_903970395.1 Acidobacteriaceae bacterium | reverse complement strand
GCCTGATGAAACCGGTCACCGATTTCAGGTCTAACTTAATCAAATCCATGTAGCAACATCTCCCAGGGGATAAGTTCAGTGTTACCTCCTATTAACGCAATTACGTTGCCAAGATGATCGTGGGTTTTCGGGGTGTCTGATTGTATAAGTATTCCTGTAAACCGTTATATTTATTGGGTTTATACTTGGACAATATCAAAAGAGTCTCGGATAATGGTGCAGTTTTGGTGCAAACTGGCTGAAATTTATTTTCAGATTGGTGACCAAATGAGACCAATGTAATCAACTTTTTGGAGGCGCCTTAGATTCAGTCACCGGGATAAAGTTTCGCCAGTATTTCATGTAGTCGAAAAATATTTGCGCCACACGCACATCGATCATTATTTGTAATGACTCGCGACTTCCGCAGGGCTGGGCTTGGATGCCACATATGGGGTCAAGGGCAAATCGTTACAAATTTATGTATTTTTATTGTGATTTATACAAAAAATACATATCTCTCCCACGTCCGCCTCAGAGACGATTTGAGTGGAGGGGGCGACTGCCGAGTCGGATTTTTGAGGGGTCAGAGAGGGTATTCCGATTCGGCAAGCAACTCTCAGGGCAGCGGAAGCCGCCAGATTTGTTTGCCTCCGTTGCGCTGGTTCAAGCGATGCTGCGATTGCCGTCCGGGCAGATGCGTGGGTACATCAAGTTGGCAGAGGCGTGCGTTAGCTGCCTCAAGGAACTTCATTGCAGTGCAACAACTTGGA
Organism: Acidobacteriaceae bacterium; assembly: GCA_903970395.1. Lineage (GTDB taxonomy): Bacteria > Acidobacteriota > Terriglobia > Terriglobales > Acidobacteriaceae > Granulicella. The sequence goes on along the minus strand of CAJCIM010000002.1, from coordinate 17,214 downwards.
CTTGGTGCCGACTTTGAAACAGGGGCTTGCGCAACGGCGATGAGCGCGGCACGGTGCAGCATGCAAGTTGTCTTGCCAAATCGTAACCCGCTTCCAGCTGGCCGCGAAACGCGGTTACCTTTTGGACAGGCTGCTTCACCGAGCGCTGTACCGCAATGGCACCGAAACGCGGATCGAGTGGCCTTGGTTGAAGCCGCCCAATACCTCTGTCAGTCAATGCCGCGATGTAAATATTTGTTTTTGTGCTGTTTAGATGTATTTTCGAGGACTGGGAAATGGTGGGCCCGGAGGGATTTGAACCCCCAACCAAGGGATTATGAGTCCCCTGCTCTAACCGTTGAGCTACAGGCCCTTCAACAACTTACGCGCTACTCAGCTGTCATGATCCATTACGCGTAGGCGGATGAGGGCGTCCACCTGTGACTCGCTGAGCCGTCTCTCCATTGTATGGCTTAGGCGGCGCTGTATAAAGTCCGTGGGCATCCTGAAGCTGAACAAGGGCAACAAAATAATGGGAGTTCCTATGCAACGTCCCTTATGGTCTGGACAGATTCAGATCTCACTCGTCGCCTTCGGTGTAAAGATCTTCCCAGCGGTCGAGGCGCGCAGCGAGATCCACTTCCATCAGCTCTCTCGTGCAACGGGTGAGCGGGTCCACCATCGCAAGGTGGTTGGTGACGCCGCGGCCGATGGCAACCCCATTGAGAAAGACGACATCGTCAAAGGCTACGAGTACAGCAAAGGCGAGTATGTCGCCATCGAGCCGTCGGAGATTGAGAACCTTCGCATACCCTCCAACCACACGCTTGCCGTCACGCAGTTCGTCGATCTAGACGAGGTCAGGCCAGAGTACTTCGAGAAGCCGTACTTCATTGTCCCCGTAGACGACAATCAGGCCGAGGCTTTCAGCGTCGTCCGCAAGGCGCTGCAAGCGACGCACAAGGCGGCGATTGGCAAGATTGCATTCGGCGGCCGCGAACACCTGATCGCCCTCTCCGCACCATGGGACGCCAAGAGCGACACTGCTGCAAACCGCGGCATGATGGGTTACACGCTGCGCTATGCCGATGAGCTTCGCGATAGTGCAGAGTACTTCGCCGAGATCAAGAGCAAGAATGTCGATGCTGATCAGCTGTCGTTAGCCCGGGAGCTCATTCAACGGAAGACCGCAAAGTTCGCGGCCGACAAATTCCATGACGAGTACGAGGCTGCGCTGAAGGAGCTCGTTGAAGCCAAGGTAAAGCATCTCCCTCTGCCGAAGGATGAGCCCGTGCGCCGGTCTGCGAAGGTGATCAATCTGATGGATGCGCTGCGCAAGAGCATAAAATCCGGTGACGCCGATGCGGATAAAAGCTCCACTCCCAAATCCGCAAAGGCGAAGTCGATGAAGAACAAGCTGGGTCCGCGTCTGGTAAAGCCGGTTGCAAAGTCCAAATCCACACGCACTCGCAAGTCCGCGTGAGCCGCCATGGTTGCTGCTACAAAGAAGCCAACAAAGTCCGCAGCAGCAAAGGCCCCTGCAAAGCGGTCCGCCTCGGCAGCCATCGAGCGTCAGCTCGAACGCTACCGCTCAATGCGCGATTTCAGCATCACGGCTGAACCCAGCGGCAAGTCGAACGCAAAAGCAGGGAAGGGCAGTGGTCTCCCCTTCGTCGTTCAGAAGCACGCAGCGTCGCATCTCCACTACGACTTTCGCCTCGGCTGGAACGGCGTGCTAAAGAGTTGGGCCTGCGCCAAGGGACCAAGCTACTATCCCGGCGATCGCCGTCTCGCCGTGCAGGTGGAAGATCACCCCATTGACTACGGCGGCTTTGAAGGCGTCATTCCACAGGGGCAGTACGGTGGCGGCACCGTTATGCTGTGGGACGAGGGCACATGGGAGCCGCAGCCCGGACACACCGATGTCAATGCTGGCCTCAAACAGGGTTCGCTCAAGTTCACGCTGTGCGGCACCAAGCTCAGGGGCAACTGGACGCTGGTTCGCATGGGCGGCAAAGCCGCGAATGAGAAGAAGCCGAACTGGCTGCTCATCAAGGAGCACGATGGCTTCGAGCGCCCCGCAACCGACACACCCATTACGGAAGAGGCGCCAAACTCAGTCGTCACAAAACGTTCGCTCGCCCAGATCGCCGCCAACGAAGACCACATCTGGAACTCGAATGACACGGCGAAAGGGAACGCTGTAGAACGCCGGCCGTCTAAATCCGCAAGCGCGAAAGCGAAGCCGGCATCGGTCAGCAAAACGTTCCGTCCTCCACGCGTATCTCAGACTCCGAAGCTCACGCAGGCTCCGAAGGAGGCGCTGCCGAAGTTCATCGCGCCGCAACTCGCAACATCCGTTACGGCTCCGCCGAGTGACGCTGGCTGGCTCAACGAACTGAAGCTCGACGGGTATCGCATCCAGGCGCGGCTAGATCGCGGCAAAGTGCAGTTACTCACGCGCACGGGTCTCGACTGGACGCACCGCATGAAAACCATCGCGAGCGAGATCGCAGCGTTGCCCGCGCAATCAGCGTTACTCGACGGAGAGGTCGTCGTGCTAAGCAGCGATGGCAACACCAGCTTTGCCGATCTACAGGCTGCGTTCCAGGAGGGCGCAAACAAGCCGCTCACCTACTTCCTCTTTGACCTGTTGCATCTTGACGGCCACAACCTTCGTCATCTCCCGCTGCTCGAACGCAAGGCGCTACTCGCAAAGCTCACCCCCGCAGACAGTGAGATCCTGCGCCTCTCTGAGCACATCGAATCCAACGCCGCAAAGCTCTTCCTTAAAGCCTGCGAGCTGCATGCGGAAGGCATCATCAGCAAGCGCGCCGCCGCCGCATACGCATCTGGTCGCTCCTCGTCGTGGCTCAAGCTCAAGTGCATTCACGAGCAGGAGTTCGTCATCGGCGGTTTCACGCTGCCCGCGAAGGGCCGCACCGGCTCGCACGGCATCGGTGCTCTGTTGCTCGGCTACTACAACGAGTCCGGAGCGCTCATCTACGCAGGCCGCACAGGCACGGGCTTTACGCAGCAGAGCAGTGCACTTATCCGCACAAAGCTCGATTCGCTTCGTCAATCCAGCGCGCCGTTCTCCACCGTACCTGTTGACGCGCGCCACGGAGTGACGTGGATCAAACCGACCCTTGTCGCGCAGGTTCGCTTCGCCACGTGGACCGCCGATTGCCTCGTGCGGCAGGCCTCGTTTCAGGGCCTCCGCGAGGATAAACCCGCGAAGGAAGTCCGCAACGAAGAGCCCCATCCTAAGCCGCGTGCGTCGGCGAAAGCGAAACGCGCAACGCACGCTGTGTCATCGCCGCTGGCTGCGAAATCCGTTGCGCCTGCAAAGGCCTCCGCGCTGGAGCACGCACCTGTCCGACTCACGCATCCTGATAAGGTTCTGGATGCGGAATCGCAGCTCACCAAGCAGCAACTCGCCGACTACTACTGGGCGATTGCGCCAGTGATGCTGCCGCACATCAGCGGCCGTCCGCTCTCGCTCGTTCGCTGTCCCGAGGGCTCTACTTCGACGTGCTTCTTTCAGAAACACGTCACGTCCGCGCTTCCACCCGGCATTGAGACGGTGCAGGTCACCGACAAAAAATCCGGCAAACCCGAGCCGTATATCACGCTCTCGACCGCGGAGGCGCTCGCGGGCCTCGCCCAACTCGGCGTCCTTGAAGTGCACCCATGGGGCTCGCGAAACGATGACCTCGAACATCCTGACCGCATCGTCATCGATCTAGATCCCAGCCCCGAGCTACCGTGGAGCATGTTGGCAGTGGCCGCAGCCGACGTCCGCAAACGGCTGAAGAAACTCGGCCTCGAATCCTTTCTCAAGTCCACCGGCGGCAAGGGCCTGCACGTAGTTGTGCCCATCCAGCCTCACTACGACTGGACCACAGTGAAGCAGTTCACCCACGCATTTGCATCGGAGATGGAAGCATCCAATCCAGCACTGTATCTGACGAAGATGACCAAGTCCGCGCGGTCTGGCAAGATCTATCTCGACTACCTGCGTAACGAGCGTGGCGCAACCTCAGTCGCCGCCTTCAGCCCGCGAGCCCGCGCCGGCGCGCCGGTCTCCATGCCGCTTGCCTGGACTGAGTTGAAGCTGGAAGACCGCCCGGTCTTTTTCATCGCAGATCACTCAAGCTGGAAGTCGCGCCTCAAGCGAGACCCATGGAAGGACTTCTTCAAGACGCACCAGTCCATCAAGCAAGATGCGCTCGAAGTTTACAAGATCAAGCCTTCGTTATGATCCGCTCTACGCTTGCGGTTGCTCAGCGGCCACACACGCCTTGAAGTAGTCTAGCGACAGCGCAAGCCCTTCGCGCAGTGAGACCTTCGGAGCCCAACCAAGCAGCCGCTGTGCGCGCGAGATGTCCGGTCGTCGGCGCAAGGGATCATCCTGCGGCAGAGGTTTAAAGACTATCTCGGACGTCGCGCCCAGCAGCGACTGAATTTCTTTCGCACACTCCAGGATTGTCCACTCGGTCGGGTTGCCGATGTTCACGGGCGCATGCTCCTTGCTCTTCGACAGCAGCACGATCCCTGCGATCAGATCCGAGCAGTAGCAGAAGCTGCGCGTCTGCGAACCGTCGCCATAGATCGTCATGGGCTCGCCGCGCAAGGCCTGCATCATCAGGTTGCTGATTACGCGGCCATCATTGGCCTGCAGCCGCGGGCCATAGGTGTTGAAGATGCGAACCAGATGCGTGTTCACGGCATGGTAGCGGTGGTACGCGCTCACCGCCGCCTCGGAGAACCGCTTGGCCTCGTCATATACTGACCGCGGGCCGATCGGGTTCACGTTGCCCCAGTAGCTCTCCACCTGCGGATGCACCTCGGGATCGCCGTAGCACTCGGACGTCGAGGCATGCAGATAGCCGGCGTTATACCTCTTCGCAACCTCCAGCGTATTCAGTGTGCCGGCAGAGCCCACGCGCAGCGTCTCGATGCCCAGCCGCATGTAGTCCACAGGGCTGGCCGGCGAAGCGAAGTTGAACACATACTCAACGCGACCGAGGTCGAACGGTGTACAGATGTCGAGTTGTTCGAAGCGAAACCGCGGCTCAGTCTTCAGATGTGCAAGGTTCGCAAGGCTTCCCGTCGCAAGGTTGTCCACGCCGAGCACCTGATGTCCCTCCGCAAGCAGCGCGTCACACAGGTGGGAGCCCAGGAAGCCGGCAGAGCCGGTAACCAGAATCAGGTGGTCGGCCATAGTCACGCACCTACCGTCGCGCTCTCAATGAGCGTGTTTTGCGCCTCTCGCGAGGGCGTCGCGGCGGGCCGGCCGATGCTGAGGTAGGTGAAACCGTGCTGCAGCATCGTCTGCGGGTCATAAAGGTTTCTGCCGTCGATCACGATGGGATACCGCATCGCCTTGCGCAGGCTCTGCAGGTCCAGCTGGCCAAACTCAGCCCAGTCCGTCAGGATCAGCAGGGCATCGGCATCGCTGGCTGCATCTTCAACGCTGGTCGCGTAACGCATCTGCGCACTCGGAGGAACTTCTGCGGCGGCGCGCTTCATCGCGGCGGGGTCGTACGCCACAACAGCGCTTCCCTCTGCCAGCAGCATCTCGACAAGATCGATCGCCGGGCTCTCGCGAATGTCGTCGGTCTCACCCTTGAACGCGAGGCCAAGCACCGCAAGTCGCTTGCCACGCAGCGTCCACAGTGCTGAGCGCACCTTCGCGAGAAAGCGCTTCTTCTGGTTCGCGTTGATCTTCTCCACCTCGCTCAGCAGGTTGAAGTCCACACCCATCTGCTCGGCAACCGAGCGGAACGCCGCAACATCCTTTGGAAAACACGACCCACCGTAGCCGATGCCCGGTCGCAGAAACTTCGGCCCAATGCGCGAGTCCAGCCCAATGCCGCGCGCCACCTGCTCGACGTTGGCGTCAGCTGCCTCGCACAGGTTCGAAACCGCGTTGATGAAGCTGATCTTCAGCGCGAGAAACGCATTCGACGCATGCTTGATGATCTCGGCGCTCTTCGTCGAGGTCATCAGCAACGGAGGTGGCTCCTGCTCAGAGCAGCCGCCCGGAATGCAGCCTGGCTTCGTGTAGTAGCTGCCCGTCGTCAGCGGAGCGTATACCTCGCGTAACACGGCAGCAGCGCGATTGCTGTCCGCGCCGATCACGATCCGGTCCGGATGCAGGAAGTCTTCCACTGCAGTGCCCTCACGCAGGAACTCTGGGTTCGACACCACATCGAAGTCTTCGCGGCGCACGCCGTTGCGTTCGATCACGCGGCGAATCCACTCATTCGTGTACACCGGCACCGTGCTCTTTTCCACGATCACCTTGTAGCCGTTGACGGATCGCGCGATCTCGCTCGCGACGGCCTCCACATACGACAGGTCCGCGTCGCCCGTCTCGGACTGCGGCGTACCCACGGCGATAAAGATCGCCTGGCAGCTGCGTGTGGCCTCGGCAAGGTCCGTGGTGATCTGGACGCGGCCGTTGCGATAGCGGCCCAGCAGCTCCGGCAGGTGGTCTTCGTGAATCAGGGTATCGCCGCCGCGTAGCGCCGCGACCTTACTCTCGTCGTTGTCGACGCAAAGCACGTCGTGGCCCATCTCGGCAAAGCAAACCGCCGCGACCAGTCCTACGTATCCCGAACCCACAACGGCTATCCGAATCGATTGACTCATACGTTCCCAGGAAATGAAATTTAGATTGGGCCGGCAATCGTCTCCGCGCCCGCGGTGCACCATCGCGTTGATATCTATCTGCAGCGCTGATGTTACTTCGATTATAACTGGGTGTCTGCCCGCGCAATGGCAAGGAGACCGATGAGGATTGCAATATTTGCCCCGCTACTCGGGCTAGAGGCGACAGGCCAGAGCCTAGTTGTGGCGAACACTGCAAACCAGCTCGCAGCCGCCGGCCACACGGTCACGGTGCTGGCCACTGATTGCGGCTATCGCGGCAGCAAAGTCTCGCAGTTCGTGACAGTCTCGCCGCAGGTCGCCGTCCACATCTTTCCAGTCAACGGAACTTTCAGCCGCCGACTCTATCACAGCTCCGCGCTGATTGAGTGGGCTAGTGTCCACATCGCCGAGTTCGATCTGCTCGACATTCACAGCATTTGGAGCTGGTCGGTGGGCGCACTGGCCGACCTGTTTCACGTCCATCGCAAGCCGTATGTGCTCACGCCCCACGGTGCCATGACGCGTTACGACTGGAGCAAGGGCCGCCGGAGACGCGCTCTGTTCTACAGGCTGAAGCTCAGCGATGTATGGACTCTCGCAGACACCATCCGTTTTCTCTCCAGGGGCGAAGAGGAGCAGTCGTACTATCCAGCCCACGGCCGCAGCGTCATCGTGCCCAACGGAGCGGACGTAGAACCCTCACCCACCGCGCAACAGCGCACGGCGGCACGGCAGCAGCTTGGCATCGCCGCCGGCTCGCAGGTGCTGCTCTTTCTCGGCCGCATCACGCACCAGAAGGGCGTCAAAGAGATCGTCACTGCGTTTGAAGTGGCAGCGGCGCAGCTGCCGAACCTGCGGCTCTATCTCGTCGGTCCCTCGGAGGGCCGCTACGGCGAAGAAGTCCACGCTCAGATTCAGCAGTCGCCCGCCCGCGACCGAATCGTGACGCCTGGGGCTGTCTTCGGCGACGCGCGTAACGACTACTTTTGCGCGGCTGACGCCTTCATCACTCTGTCCCACAATGAAGGTCTGTCGCTCGCGCATCTTGAGGCGCTCGCGCATGGCCTGCCGATGGTGTTGACGGCATCCAGCAACCTCATCCAGCTTGAGAGCTACGGTGCCGGCGTCTTCACCACGCACGATCCCGCGCAGGTCGCCCAAGATCTCGTCAAGCTGATGGCCGATCCTATCGCACTCGCCGCGGCCAGCGCCCAGGCACAGCGTCTCGTCGCGGACAACTTCTCCTGGCAGCACGTCCTGCCGCAGCTTGTCGCGTTGTATCAGCAGGCTATCGACGGCAAAAGCTGACCCGGCTAAATCGCGAGAGCGTCGCGCAGCCGCTGCCGAAACAGCGACCACGACGCAGCCGTCGCAAACGCTGCGATCTCCTCGTGCGGCAGGCCGTTTGTCTGGTGGCGAACGCATGCACTCGCCATCGCAGCAGCCAGTTGCTTCAGATCCCCGGCACGCACCACGCTGGCCAGGGCATCCGGTGACGCCAGGTCGGGTACGCCGGTATTCTCCGTGGCGATCACGTAGCATCCTGCCGCCATCGCCTCAGGAAACACCAGCCCAAAGCCCTCGGCCAACGACGGCATCACGAAGACATGGCTCGCTGCGAACAACGCATTCAATGCAGCGCGAGACGCTCCATTAATCAGCGTTACGGTGCTGTCCATCAGTGGCCGTAGCGCGGGGTCTAGCCGGTAACACACCACGGTCAGCGAAGCATTCGGCAATGCCAGCCGTCTCCACACCGTCAGCAGGTGATGCAGCCCCTTGCGCTGCACGCCCTGCCCTACGAAGAGGAACCGGCACACTCCACCGCGCGTCTGCGCCGGTTGCACAGCAATCTCCGGTGAACCATACGGCACCACGCGAATGTGCTCTTCAGGCAAGCCCGCAAGCTGCAGCGACCGCTGCGTGAACCGGCTGGCGCACAGCACCATGTCGGCCAGTTGCAGCTCCGCGTCCTCGCGTTGCGCGTACGCAGCGGTCGTCTCGGTCTCGCGCCACGTCCAAGCAATCTCCGGGAAGGCTGCCATGTCGTCGCGCAGAATCTGCTCGATCAATCGCCGGTGCGGATGAAACGCAAACAGCACGCGACGCCGTCCCTCCAGCAGCGGGTCGGTAAAAGCCTCATACGCACACTGCGCATACAGCAACAGATCCGTGCGCGAGCGGCGCGCCTCTGCGCGAGCGTTGCGTCCAAGAATGCGATGCACTACGTCCAGCGTCGCTTCCGGCTGCTGCAGCCACTGAATCCCTACCACCTGCGCCAGCATAGCTGCCACGCTGCTCCGGCTCATCTCTGCGGGCACTCCCGCAACGCGCCGATGCGCCAGCGACGGCACCCACCGCGCCACGCGGTCACTGGCATACACATCTGTCACGAGCGCCTGCAACGAGCCAGCCTCCGCAAGCGCAAGCGGCACCTGGTAGCCGTCGCGGTCACGGTTCACAGCCGTGATGTAGGAGGGCTTGTCCCTGTCATGTTGTCGATCGGCACCACTCAAAGCATCGCGCTCCAGACACCTCCGGGGCCGTGCCCCTGAGACAGCATAGTATCGGCTTCGCCACGTAGCCTGCGATCAGATCAACCTCAGCTCAGCCAGCGATCAGCTCAGCCAGCGAGCTCACCTGGCACATCTGCAGCACATTGGCTGCCTTGGCGCGGCGCGTCTCCGGTGTCACCTCGCTCGCCGCCTTCAGCGCGGAGGCCACGCCCCGTAGGAACGACGGCTCGTCCCATCCCTCCACCAGTGTCCCGGTCCCGGTTGCCCGCAGCAGCGTGGCCACCTCGCTGCTCCCCGACCCGATAGCCAGCACCTGCACTCCGGTCGCTAGCAGGTTGGGCAGCTTCGAAGGCAACGACCCATTCTCGGTGCCCGGCGCCTGCGGCACCAGCTGCACCTCGGATCGCGAGTACATCTCGCTCAGCTGTGCTTCCGGCAGAAGTCCATGCAACTGCAGCCGGCTGCCGGCGGCGCGCCGTTTGCGCAGCGAATCGAAGATCGGCCCGGCAGAAAAGATATGGAAGCGCACATCAGGCATGGTCTGCGCGGCCTTCTCCATCAACTCGGCCAGCAGATACGGGTTCTGCTTCTCGCCCAGCGCTCCGGCATAGACCACATGCTGCACCCCGCGCGGCAGGACCGACTCCAGGTCGTCCGTCGCCGGCATGCTGTCGTTGATGGTCACAAACGGATACTGCACCACCATATGCTGGTCATCCAGTGACAGAGTGTTCTGCGCCACGCGCGCGATATCGTTTGAAAAGAAGATACAGCGGTCAGCGCTCTTCAACGACCGCCGTTCGATGCGGCTGATCAGCCTTTCAAACACCGACGCCCCGGCATGAAATCCCTGGCGCGCATACTCGCCCTGCAGATCATGCACCAGTGCCACCTTGCGGACGCGTCTCGGCAAGATCAGCCAAACCAGCGGCCCGAACAGGCTGGGCGGATACACCATCAGCGCGACGTCGATATCTTTTGGGAGCCGCAGGGCATTCAGCGCGGTATGCAGAGCAAACCACACCTCCAGCCCCAGCCGTCGCAGCATAGGGCTCGCCGAGTAGCGCACCCAGCTGCCACCCCGGTAAAACGTCGTCGATGGTAGTTCGGAGTCGCTCTTCCGCGGTCTCCACTCCGGATACAGCGGGTGCGAGCACACCACATCGATCTCCCAACCCTGGCGTACAAACTCCTTCGCCAGCAGCGTGTTTACCTTGCCCGTGGAGATCGGCTCCGGATGGTAGAACGGCGAGAAGATCGCGAGTCTCGGTTTGGATGTAGAGCGTAGAGGCGTCACGTAAGGCGCACCTCGAACATCGTGTTGGCGCTTGATCGTCGCGGTTCCTCAAACATCTGGTGCGGGTACATAGTCAGACCGTTCTACGGCGTCGCGTCCGTTTTGCCTGTGCCGGAACGGCTTCATCATATCCCACACCCGTCCCGATGGTTCCGGAACGAAGAGGGACAGGCCGAAGCCTGCCCCCCACGGAACACCGGTCCATCGTCCCAGCTACATCTTTACGGCTTCGATGTCGATCTCAATCCGAACCTCATCGCCCAACGCGGCATCGCCGCTCTTCAGCGTGCCGTTCCAGTTCAGGCCGAAGTCCTTGCGGTTCAATGTAGTACGCGCCGTAAACCCGCGATGCAGGCTCTTGCCGTCCATGCCCGTCTCTTCCTTGCCCGGCGTCTCCAGTTGCAGAATCACGCTCTTGGTCACGCCGTGCAGAGTCAGGTCGCCGGTCACCGCATAGCCGCTGTCGCTCTTGGCCACGCTGGTGCTCTTGAAGACCATAGTCGGGAACTTCGCGACCTCGAAGAAGTCGGAGCTCTTCAGATGCGTATCGCGCGCAGCCACGCCGGTATCCACGGTGGCAACATCAATCGTTGCGTCCACGCTGGATTTCGTCACATTCGCCGGATCGAAGTGGATCACCCCGGCCACAGCGCGAAAGCTCCCATGCACCGTGCTGATCGCCATGTGCTTGACGGCGAAGTCCGCCTCCGAGTGGGCATTGTCGATCTTCCAGTCAGACGATTGCGCCTGTGCCGCCACCGCGCCCAGCGTCAGCGCTGTTACCAGTCCTGCTACACGAATCCGATTCATCATTCTCTCTTCACTCGTAGAACAAATTGGTTTGTCCCACCTCTGCCAACCATACTCCCCTCAAAGACCCCTGAGCGAAGTGACGTTGTCATAACATTGTCACTGCTGGAGGCCTCTGGATGCCCAAATTGGCCCCGCCGCAGCGAATCCCGCAACTCTGGCGCGTCTGTTGTGTTTACCATGCAAATGAACCCTTGGCCGAATGCGGTTGACTTGGTTGCTTTACCGCCGCTGTAAACTCAGCCGTTGTATGCCACGTCTGAAGTAGTTACCTGTTCGTCGAGAGTTATACGCCCTTCAAGCATCTTTTGTAGACCGAATCCTTATGACAAACCTGCACCGTACCACTCTGAGGAATGTGCCCGTGACGATCTCCTCCTGCTTCCGCGCCGCCCGTGCTTTGGCGGCGTTTGCTGTTATTGTGACCCTTACCGGCACCGCCGCCTTCGCGAAGACTAACCAAGCTGCGCTGCCCGACCGTCTCGTCGGCCCCATCGACAACAGCAGCCGGGCGCCGCTGGCCGGCTCCACGCCTCCGCGCGCCATGCACTCCACCGATCTCGGCGCCGTCTCGCCGGACACCCCCTTGCAGGGCATCAGCCTGGTCTTTAGCCGCTCCGCCGCGCAGCAGGCTGATCTCGCCCAGTTACTCGCCGCGCAGCAGACGCCCGGCTCGCCGCAGTACCACCAGTGGCTCACGCCCGCGCAGTTCGGCGCACGCTTTGGCGTCTCCGATAACGACCTCGCTACCACGGAGAGCTGGCTGCAGTCCCAGGGATTCAACATAGTCAGCGTCTCGCCCAGCCGTGACCGCATCACCTTCTCCGGCCCTGCATCCGCCGTCGAAGCCGCCTTCGGCGCTCCGCTGCACTACTTCAAGGCCACCAGCGGAACGCCCGCCGCCATATCTGACCCGCTCACGCACGTCGCCCCGGCGCATGATCTCACACTGCCCGCTGCGCTCAGCGGCCTGGTGGTCGCCGTCGGCAACCTCTCGGACTACCGTCCGCAGTCCCACGTCATCAAACGGCCGGTCGCCAACTTCACCTCGTCGCAGACCGGCAGCTTTCACCTCACTCCCAAAGATGTCGCCACCATCTACGACATCAATCCCGAATATAGCCAAGGCAACTTCGGGCAGGGCCAAACTATCGCGATCGTGGGTCAGTCCGCTGTCGTGGCTGGCGACATCGCCAACTTTCAGACGGCAGCGCTGGTCTCTCCTAACCCGCCCGTGATGACACTGATCCCCAACACCGGCGCTTCCACCATCTTAACCGGCGACGAAACAGAATCCGATCTTGATCTCGAGTACTCCAGTTCCATCGCCAACAAGGCCTCCGTAAACTTCGTCTACACCGGCAATAGTCCCTACTACAGCGTCTTCGACTCGGTCATCTACGCCATCGAATCCGGCATCGGCAACATCATCTCCATCAGCTACGGGCAGTGCGAACCCAACCTCGGGCAGGCCTCGTTCAACGAGTTCGAATCCTTCTTCCAGCAGGCCTCCGCGCAGGGCCAGACCATCATCAACTCCGCAGGCGACGACGGCTCCACTGGCTGCTTCAGTCAAACCAGCACCGCCAGTAGCCAGGAACAGCTGGCCGTCAGCTATCCGGCCTCAAGCTCTAACGTTACCGCCCTCGGCGGCACGGAGTTCCCTGCAGCCGACGTAGCCAGCACTAACAACACCTACTTCGGCCCGGCTACCTCAAGCACTATGGACGCCATCGGCTCGGCCAAATCCTACATCCCCGAGCAGGCATGGAACGACGATGCCGCTGCGCTCGCGGCGTCTACAGCGGCGGGCACCGCTTTTAGTCCCTCCTCCGGCGGCGGCGGCGTCAGCATCTTTGAGTCCCGTCCAACGTGGCAGAGTGGCACGATCGGTGGCGTTGCTATTCCTTCCGGCAACTTCCGCCTGGTGCCAGATATCTCGCTCGACTCCTCACCGAACAACGCCGGTTACCTCTACTGCTCCAGCGACGATGGTGCCCAGGGTGTCGGCTTCGCGGGCAGCTGCACAAACGGCTTCAGGGTCTCCTCGGCATTTACGACGGACGCTGGTGACTTGACCTTCGCTGGTGGCACCAGCTTTGCCGCTCCTATCTTCGCAGGCATGTTGGCGATCATCAACCAGGCCAAGGGGTACACCACAGGTCAGGGCAACATCAACCCCACCCTGTATACGCTTGCGGCTAACCCCGCCCTCTACTCGCCGTCGACCTCGACGGCCTTCCACGACATCACCTCCGGCACCAACGCCTGCTCTGCCGGCGTCTCAGTATGCGGTACAGGTGCGCAAACCAACAGCTACGCCGCTGCCACTGGCTATGACGAGGCCACCGGCCTCGGCTCGATCGATCTCAACAACCTGCTCCAGGCATGGCCGACCAGCACGAGCAGCAGCACCACCGGCACCAACGTGGCCACCATCTCGGTCACGCCCAACACCGCAACCCCCGCGCTCAACGCCGCTGATTCCATCAGCATCCAGGTCAGCAGCTCGGGTCCTACGCCAACCGGCACTGTGGCCGTCACGGACAACGGCACCGCCGTAACCGGATCGCCCTTTACCCTGGTCAACGGCGCGTACACCTACACCTACACGCCAACGACGGCCTGCGTCCACAAGCTGGTCTTCACCTACTCGGGTGACACCCAAACCACCACGGCCAAAACCACAACGGCCCTGGTGGCAGGAACCTGCACCATCGCGCTCTCGGCTCCGGCAGCCACTGTTGCAAGTGGCAGTTCGACGACCGTGAATCTGAGTATCACGCCCACAGGCTACACCGGCACACTACTGCTACAGATCGCGACCATCAGCCCAGCCATCACAAACGCCTGCTTCGCTGGACCGGCCACGGTCGCCGTTACCAACGGCTCCTCGGCAGTTGCCGCGACCTACACCATCTACACCGGTGTCACGAGCTGCCCCAGTGGAGCCTTACCGCTTCGTTCAGGTGCATCCGGCGTGGCCTCCAACCGGGCTTCGCACAATGCCCCCGGATCGCCCTGGCGCAACGTACCTGTCCCGGCCACCTTCGCAGGCTTCATCCTGGTAGGCTGCCTGCGCCGCCGCTCCCGCTTGTTGCGTAGCGCCACCGCTCTGGGTCTCTCGCTCGTAATGGTGCTCGCATTGGGCCTATCCGGCATTGGACTCACCGGCTGCAGCAACGGCTCCCAAACAGCATCCGGCACGGGTACCCCCACAACAACCAACAGCACCACCTACACGCTCACCTTCCAGGCCCATGACAGCGTCGACACAGCCGTCAGCGCCACCACGTCAGCCACCTTCACCGTCACTAACTAACCCATTCGCGGAGAATAACTAACAGCAAGGGCATGGCTTCGGCCATGCCCTTTTGCCTTTAGCCGCGGCATAACCACCGTCCCCGTTCTCCACATTTCCACCCGAGATGACCCACTTTGCACCATTCCTGCACCTTGCGCCGCAACCCTGTGCGCCGTACGCTGTATTCATCGTGCTTTCACAATACCAAAACCCGTAATTCATGCGGTCTTCCCGAACTTTCCACACAAAAACCCTAGAAAAACCGAAGTAGACCCGGCCCATCGCCTCATTTCGGGAGTATCTACTTGTGCACCACAATATCTAGTTGCTTTATACTTGACTCGTACCACCGGTGGCGGTACTTTCATCTTCACCTGCAAGCCTCGGTGAAGCGCCCGTACTTCGGGCTCACACCCTGATAAGGAAACCAGACTCGGCCCGGAGTGCCCGATCTCAGCCATTCGCTGACCTCTCCCGCCGAAAGCCAGCCTCCTTTGCTGCCAGGTCAGCCCGCATGCTCCGGGCAGCACAACCCCTCCGGAAGATACCCCGGCAGGGATCGCCAGTTTTTGTCGGGTTCGTTTTCGTTCCTGCACCACGTCTCTGCAGCATCGTCTTGATTGACCGTTCCTGCTTTGGACCGCAGTACCAGGCGCCGCAACGACGGTACCCAGGGCCTCCACGATAGGCCCAATCCGTAACAAGGCACGCAGCGCGCCTCATCCGTCGCCGCGACGCCCAAGAATTTTCTCCGTGAGGTTTTGCCCATGTCCGACTACGTCCAGACCGACCACGCCCAGGCATCCGCCGAAGCGACTTCCAGCTACGCTCCCGCCGCCTCCGGCCTCCGCTTCTCGCGCTACTTCTCCAAACCCGGCGTCAGCCCCTTCGACGAAGTTCAGTGGGAGCATCGCGACGCCGTCATTCAGGATTGGAAGGGCAAGCTCGTCTTCGAGCAGAAGGCCGTCGAGGTCCCCTCGGACTGGTCCGTCACCGCGACCAACATCGTCGCCAGCAAGTACCTGCACGGCCAGATCGGCACACCCGAACGCGAGAAGGGCGTCCGCGACCTCATCAGCCGCGTCGCCGAGTCCATCCGCGACTGGGGCAAGCGCGACGGCTACTTCGCCTCCGAAGAGGATGCCGACATCTTCTTCAATGAGCTCACGCATCTGCTTGTGAACCAGAAGGTGGCCTTCAACTCGCCTGTCTGGTTCAACGTCGGCTGCGACCGCCTGGAACCCAACTCCGACGCGCAGAACTGGCACTGGGACGCCCAGCAGGGCAAGATTCTCTTCTCCGTCACAGGCTACTCCAAGCCGCAGTGCTCGGCCTGCTTCATCAACTCGGTGAATGACTCGCTCGACAGCATCCTCACGCTCGCCAAGACCGAAGGTATGCTCTTCAAGTGGGGTTCGGGCGCGGGCAGCAACCTCTCCGCGATCCGCGGCTCTATGGAAACCCTCTCGGGTGGTGGCACCGCCTCTGGCCCGCTCAGCTTCATGCGCGGCTTCGACGCCTTTGCCGGCGTTATCAAGTCCGGCGGCAAGACCCGCCGTGCCGCCAAGATGGTCGTGCTTAACATCGAGCACCCCGACATCGAAGACTTCATCGAGTGCAAGGTCAAGGAGGAGCGCAAAGCCTGGACCCTCATGTCCGCCGGCTATGACGGCTCCGGCCCCGACTCCGAGGCCTTCACCAGCATCTTCTTCCAGAACGCCAACAACTCTGTCCGCGTCAACGACGAGTTCATGAACGCTGTCCTCAACGACGGCGAGTTCACCACGCTCACCGTCAAGGACAAGGCGCCCGTCAAGACCTACAAGGCCCGTGAACTCATGCACAAGCTCGCCGAAGCCACCTGGCAGTGCGGCGACCCCGGCATGCAGTATGACACCACCATCAACCGGTGGCACACCAGTAAGAACACCGCGCGCATCAACGCCAGCAATCCTTGCAGCGAGTACATGTTCCTCGACGACTCCGCCTGCAACCTCGCGTCGTTCAATCTCATGAAGTTCCTCACGCCCGGCGGCCAGTTTGACGTCCCGGCCTACCGCCACGGCATCGCCATTGTCACCACTGCGATGGAGATCATCGTCGACGCGGCCGGTTACCCCACCGAGCAGATCGCGAAAAACTCGCACGACTACCGCCCACTCGGCCTCGGCTACGCCAACCTCGGCGCGCTGCTGATGGACCGCGGCCTGCCCTACGACTCCGATGCCGGCCGCGCCTACGCGGCCACGCTCACCGCCATCCTCTGCGGTGATGCTTACGCCCAGTCAGCGCGCCTCGCCGCTAGCTCGCCCAAGCTCGGCGCCGCCACTCCTCTCACGCAGACCGTTAACATCGAAGGCGGCGCCTGCCCCGGCTTCTACGTCAACCGTGAGCCCTTCCTCAACGTCATCCGCATGCACCGCGCGGAGGTCAACAACATCGACCGCGAACTTCGTCCCGAGTCCAAAGGCTTCACCGACGCCGCCGGTTTCGTCGCGCCGCAGCTCGACGAGCTCAAGGCCGCCAGCCAGGACGCATGGGACACCGCTCTCGCGCTCGGCGAGCAGCACGGCTACCGTAACTCGCAGGTCACCGTCCTCGCGCCCACCGGCACCATCGGCTTCATGATGGACTGCGACACCACCGGC
>CAJCIM010000001.1 GCA_903970395.1 Acidobacteriaceae bacterium | reverse complement strand
CGCAGTCGACCGCCTGCGCACCTTCCGCGACCGCATCCGCGATGGCAAATGGCCCGCCGCTGCCGCCAACATGCCAGCTTCTGACGCCGGCGAAGCCGCCCGGCCCCTCGCAGAAACCATCGCGCACGCTGACGCCGCCTTCACCGCCGCTCTTGCCAACGACCTCAACACCGCGGAAGCTCGCGCCGCCATCTTCGACCTGCTTCGCGCCGTAAACACTGCCGCCGATCGCAACCATCTCACCCAGACCGACGCAGAAGCCACGCTAGCCGTTCTCCAGCGCTTCGACAGCATCTTCGCTGTTCTCGCCGACAACGATGCCGACCTCACCCGCGGCGCCCTCGCCTGGGCCGAAGCCGAAGGTCACCTCGCAGACGTCGCCCCTGAAGTCCTCGAAAAGTTCGGCGAGAACTCCCTCAACGATGCAGCCATCGACGCCCTCGTAGCCGAACGTACGCTCGCCAAAAAGCAGCGCAACTTCGGCCGCGCTGACGCCATTCGCAACGAGCTCCTCGAAAAGGGCATCCTCCTCGAAGACTCCAAGGACGGCGTCCGCTGGAAGCGCAAATAGATCGTTGCGTTAAACACAAACGGCGAGCCGAAGCCCGCCGTTTGCTAAATTCCAAATGACTTTACTTATCTTTCAATAGCTGAAGAACTCATTCAGCCCGCGACGCAACGCCAGTCCACGCACAAAGCAGGTCAGCGAAACCGTATAGAGCAGAATGTCCCAGTACAGCATCGGGTGCGCCCAGCCGGGTGAGTACGTCGCGTCCTGTCCAGCCCACAACGTCACGAGCGTGCCGATAATAAACGTCTGGAAGCCGATCACCAGGTAAGCCTGGCCACGACGGCGGCGTGCGTCAAGATGCTCCACCTCATCGGGGGTCAGGTTGCGCTCTTCCGCCGGAATCAACATATTCGCCATACTCGTCTGTCTCCTGCTTCAATCTTTCTTTGCGCCGCGTCCGGTGCCTCTGGATTAGGTGCTGACATCCTTATTAAAACACACCGAGGACGACCGATACATCCAATCCACATCGGGCATCTTCCCGGCCTGATCCGATAGCTATCCCAGCGTTCTACGCCCGAACGCCGCCCGCAGCCGCTCTGCACGGTCCGCACCGTGCTTCACTGCCGTATCCTGCAGCTCCGCTACGGACTGCAGACTCGTCACCTCAAACCGCTTGCGGCAGCGAATGTTCTTACACCCCAGCACATCGTCGCGGCGCACCATGTAGCTCTGTGCCTTGGCGAACTTCGCCCGGTCGCGCTCATCCGCCCCGCGTGGCAGCTGCGCCCGCTTGCGGCGCACCAGCCAGCTAACCTGGTACTCGCCCTCCTGCCCGCAGTGCGGGCACGTCAGGATGTGTACCTTTTGCTCCGTACGCTCCTCAAAAAACTCGCGTTCATCCATTCCCGTGAAGCCCCTTCCAAACCTCACAAGAATACGCCTCCACCGTGTCTCACGCCTACTCTCCCCGCGATACCCTGACGCCGATGTACGCTGTACGCAGGAGGGCTCCGCCCATGGCCAAGAAAAAGACCTTCTCCGCCACCAAGGCCGTCAAGGCAAACGCGCGTGAGCGTGTCGGCACGCCTCCGCCCTCGCGTCCGCTGCCCACACTAAAGGAAAAAGCCGAAGCCCGGCCGAAGCACAAAGAAACCCTCGCAGATCTGCTGGACAAGCTACGCAACTAGATTCGCTTCCATGAAAATTTAGCCAACGACCATCAAAATCCGCAGCCATAATTTTCATCCCACAGGCAACCTTCCTGCGGGCAATCGTATTCGTCGCGAAATCTTTTGAATCCTGCAATCCAACTCCCCGCACCAAAGCGTTCACCCCACACGGAAGTATTTGCCAACGGTGCCTCATAGGCAGCGTAAGGGAGCACTTGGAACATAAGCAGGCATAGCCCGCTTCGACGCTGCGACACTTCAGCGCGGCAATCAGTAGTACCAAACTCGCAAAAGGTTAGCTGGCGGTCATAGCCATCTTCGCAAAAACAGGTGAGATTTCACCTGCGGGGAAGCTGTGCGCCGTGAACAAAACAAGAGCCGCACGTCCTCTTAGGAGATACATCGTGAAAACACTCGATCAACTCGTCAACAACGCTCTCTCTCGGCGAAACTTCCTCGCCGGCGCAGGCGCAGTCGCTGCCACCACGGCCATCGCGGGATGCAGCAATAACAGCAGCACTCCAGTCGTCACTGGCGGCGGCGGTACTACCACCCCCACTC
This sequence comes from Acidobacteriaceae bacterium, assembly GCA_903970395.1. Classification (GTDB taxonomy): domain Bacteria; phylum Acidobacteriota; class Terriglobia; order Terriglobales; family Acidobacteriaceae; genus Granulicella. The sequence goes on along the minus strand of CAJCIM010000001.1, from coordinate 1,733 downwards.
CGACCGATGCCGACTATCTCAACTACGCCCTCAACCTCGAATACCTGGAAGCCCAGTTCTATCTCTATGCCGCGACCGGCAGCGGACTAGCTGCCGCCGACATGTCGACGCCGAGCGGCTATACGGGTTCCTTCACGCAGGGCAGTCTCACAGTTGGCAGTGCAGCCAAGGTCGCCGGGACCACTACGGCTCAGCAGGAGATCATCAACGAGATCGCCTTTGAAGAGCAGCAGCACGTTCGCTTTCTGCGCGCCGCCCTCGGCTCTGCCGCTGTTCCCATGCCTTCCATCGACCTCTCGTTCTTCGGCCCTCTGGCAGTCGCCGCCGGTATCTTCAAGGCCACGGATCCCGCCTTCAATCCGTTCTCCAGCTTCAACAACTTCCTTTTGGGCGCGTTCATCTTTGAAGATGTCGGTGTGACCGCTTACGCTGGCGCGGCTCCTCTCATCAGCGCTGCCGGTGTCACCGCGGGATACCTCACCGCTGCGGCGGGCATCCTTGCAGTGGAGGCCTACCATGCGGCCTATGTTCGCACGGCGCTTACCGCTATCGACCAGACTGCTGGCAACTCTGCCAACACGTACACCAGCATCGCCAATCAGATCGAAGCTCTGCGGGCCACCCTCACCGTCGGCAACTCGGGCGCACCCGCTGCCATCACCGGTGTCGGCAGCGGCAACTCAGGTGCCGCGGGCTCTGCAGCCGGGGTTGAGGTGAAGCTCACCGTGCCCACCAGTGCAACGACCCCAACCTCCATCGTCGCCTGCGACTCCACCAACGCCATCGGCTTTGCGCGGACGACCAGCCAGGTCCACCACATCGTCTACGGTTCTGCGACGGTCGGCGCCAGCAGTGGCGGCTTCTTCCCCAAGGGCACCAACAGCATCTTCGCTAAGACAACCGCATAAAAGCGAACGGCCGAAACCACAGCGCTACCCACCTAAGGAAGGTACACTCCAATGGCAAATCAAGAGACACAACTTCTCGACGACATCATCGTCAAGAGCCGCCGCAAGATGCTCACCCTCGGCGCAGCTTCACTCGCCACCATGGCTTTCAGCGCAGCGGCGCCCAAGGCGGCTTTGGCGGCAACCACGTACACCGATGCCGACATCCTCAACTTCGCTCTCAACCTTGAGTACCTCGAAGCGAACTTCTACTACGCCGCCGCCTTCGGCACCACGATCGACGTCGCCAACGCGGCTTCGACCGCCGCAGGCGCTCCGTTGATCACCCTCAACCAGACGGTTGGCACCAAGGGCTCCGTCACCGGCGGCAGCCAGGTTCCCTTCAAACTGCCACTCGTTGGAGCCTACGCCACCGAAACTGCTGTTGAAGAAGGTCGACACGTGAAGTTTCTGCAGACCGCACTCGGCTCCGCTGCAGTCGCGCAGCCGGCCATCAACATTGGTGTCGGAGCGGGCAATGCCTGGGGAACACTGGCCACGGCTGCTCTCGGTTCTGCTTTCTCCAACTTCACCCCCTATGACACTGACGCCGACTTCCTCGTCGGAGCTTATGTCTTTGAGGACGTCGGCGTAACCGCCTACCACGGCGCGGCCTCGCTGATCGTGAGCTCCGGAAACCTCTCCGCGGCGGCTGGCATCCTGGCTGTCGAGGCCTACCACGCCGGCCTCGTCCGCACCACCATCAACGCTCTCGACCCCACCAACGCATCGGGATACTTGGGCATCACAGCCAAGATCTCCGCTCTGCGCGCAACGCTCGCCAAG